>NZ_LSJS01000268.1 GCF_001557325.1 Erythrobacter donghaensis | reverse complement strand
GTGGCGGGGCGCTGTCGGTGCCCGGCGCGGCGACGGGCGCTTCGGCGCCGGGCGCGGCAAGCCGCAGCGGCCGCGCCTTGCGACGACGGCGCAGCAACAGCGCCGCCCCGCCCAGGAGCACCAGCGCGCCAAGCCCGCCAGCGGCGAAGGGCCACCATGCGGGCAGGGACGCACCGGACAGGGAGGGAATTCCCGCTTTGCCGCCAGCGTCGGCGGGCGCGCTCGCCAGCGGCGGCGCTGCGCCCGAAGCCGCAGGTGTGCTCGCCTGGGGCACTCCCGCGCTCCCGGCGCTCGCCGCCGGTGCTGGCGTGAGCGCCGGGTCGGCGGCGGGGCTCGCGGTGGCTGAGGGTGCGCGCGCGCCCGCCGGGGGCGCGCTCTCGCGCGGGGCGGGGGTGCGCTGCGGTGTGGTGGTCGCACTCGGCAGCGCCAGCGGCTGCACCTGCGGGCTTGGCGCGGGCGTCGGCCTATCGGTAGCGATGGGCCGCGGTGGGATCGCGACGCCCGCGCGCTCGTCGGCAGGGCCCGCCGGGGCCGGAGTGGGCGAGGGGCTCGCGGGCGGCAGGCTGAAGGTCTGCTGCGCGGCGAGCGGTGCGCCGAGCGCAAGGGGGAGCGGCAGCGCGAAGGCGAGCGCGAGGACGCGACCCCACCGAGCGGGGACGACGGCGCGGCGGGCGAGACGGTCAGCAAGGCGGATCATGGCGCAATCGGCATTGGCGAAAGGGTCTGATGGTCGGGGATGCGGGGTTTGCGGGGCCCCTCGTGAACCCGCGCTGTCTCTCCTTAGGCAGGCGTGCGGCCCCGCGTCCAGTTCCGGCCTTGCGCCGTCCGACGGAACGGGGCAACAGCGCGGCATGGAAAGCACACCCCCGCCCTCCGGCCCTGCCAGGCCGACCCCGCAGTTCCTCGGGCGCGACACGCCGCTCCCCGCCTCGCCGCAAGAGGCGGTGCTCGACTACGTGCCCAACCCGCGCCCGGGCCTCACCTACCTTGTGCGCTTCGTCAGCCCCGAGTTCACCTCGCTGTGCCCGGTCACGAACCAGCCCGATTTCGCCCATCTGGTGATCGACTACGTGCCGGGCGACACCATCGTCGAGAGCAAGAGCCTGAAGCTGTTCCTCGGCTCGTTCCGCAACCACAACGGCTTTCACGAGGACGTGACGGTCGGGATCGGGGTGCGCCTTTTCGAGGAGATGCGCCCGCAATGGCTGCGCATCGGCGGCTACTGGTATCCGCGCGGAGGAATCCCGATCGACGTGTTCTGGCAATCGGGCGCCCCGCCGGAGGGGCTGTGGCTGCCCGACCAGGGCGTGCCGTCCTACCGCGGTCGCGGCTGAGGGTTGCGACGCCAATCGGCGGGTAATTATCGACTTATTGCCATGTTCTTGCAATGTTTCACGTGAAACAATGCGATGCTCTAGGTGTTGAGGTGCGGCGAATTCAATTCCAGCTGCACGAACCTGGGCACCGACTTGTTCTTGTTGGCATCGCGCCACGCCGCGAGCGGGAAGGCTCCCGGCCCGAGCGCCGCCAGCGGGATGCCCGCCTCGGCGAGCGAGTAGGGCGAGATGCGGTGACGGGTCATGAAGCCGCCGCTGCCGTCGCTGATCAGCGCGGTCTCGAACTTGAGGCCCTGGCTGTTCTCGGTGGCGTTGACGACCTTGCTCACCACCAGCTGCCCGTGGCCGAGATCGAGCACCACTTCGGTTCCCACCGGCACCCCGGCAAGGCCGTTGATGCGCGCGCCGGTCTTGGAGAGGTTCCTGAGGATCACGTCGTAATAGTGGTCTTCGTGGATCAGGCCGATCTTGCGGAAGATGGTGATGCGCTCGGCGCGGTGGCGCGGCGGGCCGCTGGGGCGGAACACGCCCGAGCCATCGGCGAACTGGGCGAGCACCTGTTCCTGGGTGATCGGCCGGGAGAAGATGTAGCCCTGCACCAGATCGGCGCCGCGTTCCTTGACCAGCGCGAGCTCGTCCATCGCCTCGACACCTTCGGCAACGGTCTCCATCCCGAGGGCCTTGGCGAGCGCGACGATCGCGGCGATGATCGCGGGGTTGATATCGCCGTTCTCGGTGCAACCGCGCACGAAGCTCTGGTCGATCTTGATCTTGTCGAAATGCCCGTGCTTGAGGTAGCCCAATGAGGAATAGCCGGTGCCGAAATCGTCGAGCGCGAGGCGCACGCCGAGCTTCTTGAGATCGCGGAAGATCGCGTCGACCGTTTCCAGATCGCCGACGAACACGCTCTCGGTGATCTCGAGCTCGAGCCGCCCGGGCGGCAGGTCGGAGGCCTGGAGCGCGGAGGCCACCGCCTTGCGAAAGCCCGGGCGCACGAACTGCTTGGCCGAGACATTGACCGCGACGCGGATCGTCTCGGGCCAGGCCAGCGCGTCGATGCAGGCCTGCTTCAATGCCATCTCGCCGATGCGGATGATGAGATCGTCGTTCTCGGCGATCGGAATGAAATGCGCCGGGCTGATGTCACCCTCTTCTTCGTCGTGCCAGCGTAGCAGCGCCTCGAAGCATTTGACCTCGTTGGTGACCGGATCGACCAGCGGCTGGTAGGCGAGCTTCAGCTCACCCTTGTCGACCGCATCGCGCAGCCGGTCGCCGAGCAGCGCGGTCTTGGAGGCGGCATCACGCAGCTCGCTGGTGAAGAAGCAGAAGGTGCCCCCGCGGGTCTCCTTGGCGGAGTAGAGCGCCATGTCGGCCGCGCGGGTCAGCTCGTCGGCCTCGAGCCCGTCATAGGGCGCGATCGCGATCCCGACCGAGGTGCCGATGATCGCGCGCCGGCCGTTGACCTGATAGGGCTGGGAGAGCGACTGGACGATGCGGTTGCCAAGCTCGCCCAGCGTGCCGCGGTCGTCCATGTCGGGCAGCAGCACCTGGAACTCGTCGCCGCCGAGCCGCCCGACCTCGCCTGCATCCTTGACGATCGACTGCAGCCGCTGGGCGACCTGCTTGAGCAGGTCGTCGCCGGCGGGATGGCCCATCGTGTCGTTGACCTGCTTGAAGCGGTCGAGATCGATCATCATCAGCGCGCAGGAGCGGCGGCTGATGCGGAACGCCGCCAGCATCGCGCTGAGCCGCTCATTGAGCTTGCGGCGATTGGCGAGCCCGGTCAGCTCGTCGACCTGCGATTGCCGCGCCACCTGGGTCTCGTAAGCATATTGCGCCGAGATATCGACGGCACTGCCACGATAGCCGCGGAAGCTGCCTGACGGATCGAGCAGCGGGCGACCGTTCAACCGCCACCAGCGGGTGCTGCCGCGCGCATCGGTCAGCGCGACGATCTGCTCGTCGAGCCGGGAGCGCGCCTTGAGCTTGAAGGCAAGGCTGCGCTGGTTGGGGGCACCGTCCTCTTCGTCGACATCGCAGAAGACCCGGGTGATCGGCGTGCCGATCAGCGCTTCTGCCCCGGCCCCCAGATCGTCCAGTGCGCGCTGCGAGAGGAAGCTGAGATTGCCGTCCGCGTCGGTCGCCCAGAACATCCCGATGCCGAGTTCCTCGACCTCGCTGAGCACCACCGCACGCTCGGGCGCGCCGACGTCCTGCGCCGCGCGCCGGTCGGCCGCGGCGCTTCTGGATTGGCGCAGGGTCTTGCCAAAGCCTAGCGGCATGCGTGTCCTCGTGGTGTCGCATCATCGGGAGCGACCCTTGTGCGGCATAGGCCGAACGTGATTGATAAAGTGTTACCCACCCCTCCGTTGGCCTGCGGACAAGGCGGGCCCGCCGCGGGGTGCGGAACTCTTTCCGGGCAAGGTCGTTATCGGATCGTGGGCCCGGCACGGCATAATCTGTCCCTTGCGGCCCGCGACGTGCAATTTTGCTGCATCACCGCCGGCGTTCGGGATCGCGCCCCAGCGCGTTTTGCGCCCGGTTCCGGCGAGCCGGGCATGGCAATAACGGGGGATGGCGTCATTTCGGTCGAAACTCTGCTGGCGAGCCCGCGCGAGGCGCTGAGCAACCCGCTGCGCACCCGCGCCGACTGGGAGGCGATGCGCGCCGCCGCGCTGGCCGATCCGGGCGCCTTCCACGGCGAGATCGCGGGGCGCAACATGCACTGGTTCGTGGCCGATGCCGCTCCGTCTGGCGCATGGCTGGCGCGCGCGGCGGACGGCAGCTGGCACGGCTGGGATGCCGCCACCGGCGCGCCGGTCTCGCCCGCTCTGCCCGCCGGCTTCACCCCGTGGCACACCGGGTTCGACGGCACCACCCCGCCGCATTGGCGCTGGTTCGTCGGCGGGCGCACCAACGCCGCTTTCTCCGAGCTCGACCGGCATGTGCTGGCGGGCCACGGCGACGAGGCCGCGCTGATCTTCGAAGGCGACCGCTGGGACATGTCGGCGCTCGGCGGCAAGGGCGCGCCGATCGACTGCTTCACCGTCACCCGCAAGCAACTGCTGCTCGAGGTCGCCAAGTGCGCGGTCGCGCTCGAGGCGCTGGGCCTGAAGCCGGGCGACCGCATGGCGCTGAACATGCCGAGCATCGTGCCGCAGATCTACTGGACCGAGGCTGCCAAGCGGATGGGCGTGGTCTATACGGCGGTGTTCGGCGGGTTCTCGGACAAGACCCTCAGCGACCGCATCGCCGATACCGGCGCGCGGGTGATCGTGACCAGCGATGGCAGCTATCGCAACGCGCAGGTCGCCGCGTTCAAGAACGCCTATACAGACCCGGCGCTCGACAATTTCGTGCCGGTGACGACCGCGCTGGAAATCCTCGGCGGGCTCGATCTGGGGCTGCCCGAGGGCGGCCACGCGGCGATCCTCGAGACGGTGCGCGAGGCGCTTGCCGGAGAGATCACGGTCGACCGGTCGGACGTGATGCGCGGCGTCGGGCGGGCGCTCATCAATCTCGGCGCGGAAGGGCGGATCACCTCTGCCGATGCCGCCCGCGTGCGGATCGCGATCGCCTCGAGCCTCGTGACCCTGCCGCCGCGGGTCGAGGCGGTGATCGTGTGCCGGCATACCCACCAGCCCGACATGATCTGGCGCGAGGAACGCGACCGCTGGAGCCACGAGCTGACCGAGGCGGCGCTGGTGACCGTGCTGGAAAAAGCGCGCGCGGAGGGCTTCGCTGTCCAGTCCGAGGCCGATCTGCTGGCGCTCCCTGACACTGATTTCGTCCGCGCGGTATGGGCGTCGTCCAAGCCGATGCCGGTCGATGCCGACTATCCGATGTTCTTCATCTACACCTCGGGCAGCACCGGCAAGCCCAAGGGGATCGTCCACAGCCACGGCTATGCCGCAGGGGTGGCCGAGACGATGCGGGTCAGCTTCGACGCGCGGCCCGGCGACACGCTGTTCGTGGTCGCCGATCCGGGCTGGATCACCGGGCAGAGCTACCTGATCTGCGCCCCGCTGATGACGCGGGTGACCTCGCTGGTCAGCGAAGGCTCGCCGGTCTTCCCGCACGCGGGCCGTTTCGCCTCGATGATCGAGCGGCACCGGGTGCGCATCTTCAAGGCGGGGGTGACCTTCTTGAAGTCGATCATGTCCGACCCGGCGAACCTTGCCGAGGTGGAGCGCTACGACATGAGCGGCCTCAGGGTCGCGACCTTCTGCGCCGAGCCGGTCAGCCCCAGCGTGCAGGCCTTCGGGATGGAGCACGTGACGCCGCGCTACATCAACTCCTACTGGGCGACCGAGCACGGCGGGATCGCGTGGACGCACATGTTCGGAAACGACGATTTCCCGCTGCGCCCTGACGCCCACGCCTATCCGCTGCCGTGGATCGTGGGCGATGTGTGGGTCGAGGATGAGGCGGGCAAGGGCGCACCCGCGCCCTTTGCGCGCTCCGACGCGGGCGGCGTGCCATGGCGCAAGGCCGATATCGGCGAGAAGGGCGAGATCGTCATCGCCGCGCCCTATCCCTACCTCGCGCGCACCATCTGGGGCGATATCACGGGCTTCAAGGTCTCAGATGGCCGCGTCGATCCCGCCTGGCGCGGCGACGCGGCTCGCTGGGAAGAGGGCTACTGGAAGCGCTGGAAGGGCGCATGGGCCTATACCCAGGGCGACTTCGCGATCCAGCACGCGGACGGCTCGTTCTCGCTCCACGGCCGGTCGGACGACGTCATCAACGTCTCGGGCCACCGCATGGGGACCGAGGAGATCGAGGGCGCGGTGCTGCGCGACAAGGCGCTTGCGCCGGACTCGCCGGTCGGCAACGTGCTGGTCGTCGGCGCGCCGCACCGCGAGAAGGGGCTGACCCCGCTCGCCTTCGTGGTGCCGGTGGCGGGGCGCAAGCTCACGCACGAGGACAAGCGCCGCCTGTTCGATCTCGTGCGCACCGAGAAGGGCGCGGTCGCGGTCCCGGCGGACTTCATCGAGGTCAGTCAGTTCCCCGAGACCCGCAGCGGCAAATACATGCGCCGCATGGTCCGCGCGCTGGTGGTGGGCGAGGATGTCGGCGACGTCACGACGCTCAGGAACCCCGAGGCGCTGGACGAGCTGCGCACCGTCATCGCCGACTGGCAGCGCAAGCAGCGCATGAGCGACGAACAGGCGCTGTTCGACCGGCACCGCTACTTTCTCGTGCAGTACAACACGATCGCCCCGGGCAAGCAGGTCGCGACCGTCACCGTCACCAACCCGCCGGTCAATGCGCTGAACGAACGCGCGATCGACGAGCTGGTGCTGGTCACCTCGACGCTGGCGCGCGACGACAATGTGGTCGCGGTGGTGTTCACCGGCGAGGGCACCAGCTCCTTCGTTGCGGGCGCGGACATCCGCCAGATGCTGGAGGAAATTCACACGGTCGACGAGGCCATGGTGCTCCCCAACAACGCGCACCTCGCCTTCCGCACGATCGAGCGCATGAACAAGCCCTGCGTCGCGGCGGTGCAAGGCGTGGCGCTTGGCGGCGGGATGGAGTTCGCGCTCGCCTGCCATTACCGCATTGCCGAGCCGGTGGCGCGCTTCGGCCAGCCCGAGATCCGGCTGCGGTTGCTGCCGGGCTATGGCGGCACCCAGCGCCTGCCGCGCCTCCTCGCCGACCGGCGGGGGACGGAAGGCGTGCGCGATGCGCTCGACCTGATCCTCGGCGGGCGGAGCATTACGGCGGAGCAGGCTCACGCGATCGGCGTGGTCGATCAGCTGGTCGAGGGCGCAGAGGATGCGCTCTCCGCAGCCCATGCCGCGGTGCGCGATTTCGTGAAGAACGGGCCGGGCAGCGCGCTCGGCTTCGCCTTCGCGGAGCGGCAGGCGGCGACCGTGCGATGGGAAAGCGCGGCGGAGGTGTCGCTGGACGCGGTGCTGGAGGATGATTTCCTCCAGCGCATTCTCAGGCAGCTCGCATGGGCGGGCCGCGATGTTGCGGGCGCGCGGGCGCTCGATGCGGTGCGCACCGGGCTGGAGCACGGCATCACGCAAGGGACGGCGCGCGAGGCGCGGCTGTTTTCCGAAGCCATCGTCGATCCCGAGGGCGGCAAGACCGGCATCCGGCAGTTCATGGACAAGGTTGCGCCCCCGCTCCCGGTGCGGCGCGACGGGGTGTGGATCGATGCCGAGCACGAGATGCGTGCGCAGGCCTTGGAAGCGGCGGGCGATCTGCTCCCCGTGGGCGCGCCCTTCTACCCCGGCGTGACGCCGATCCCGCCCTACCAATACGCCTTCGGCATCGCCCGCGATCCGGACACCGGCCAGCCCCGCTTCGGCCCTCCGGCGACCCACGAGAAGGAGCTGATCGTCAAGACCCCCGAGCCCGCGCCCAACGAGGCGCTGCTCTACATGCTGACCAGCGAGGTCAACTTCAACGACATCTGGGCGCTGACCGGAATCCCCGTCTCGCCCTTCGATGCGCATGAGGAAGACGTGCAGATCACCGGATCGGGCGGGATCGCGCTGGTCGCTGCGCTGGGCTCCGAGACGCGCGCGCAGGGGCGGATCAAGGTCGGCGATCTGGTAACGGTCTATTCGGGGACCAACGATCTCCTCAGCCCGCTGGTCGGCAATGACCCGATGTATGCCGATTTCAGCATCCAGGGCTATGAGACCGAGACCGGCAGCCACGCCCAGTTCCTGACCGTGCAGGCCCCGCAGATGCACAAGGTGCCGCCGGATCTCACGCTGGAGCAGGCGGGGAGCTATGTGCTGAACCTCGGCACGATTGCGCGCTGCCTCTTCACCACCTTGCAGATCGCACCTGGGCGGACTTTGTTCGTCGAGGGCGCGGCAACGGGGACGGGGCTCGATGCGCTGCGCTCGTCGGTGCGGACGGGCTTGCAGGTGACGGGGCTGGTGTCCTCGAAAGAGCGGGCCAGCTTCATCACCCAGGTGCAGGGCGCGGTCGGGGCGATCAACCGCAAGGATGCGCGGTTCGCCGAGCTCTATACAGTCGTGCCCGAGGACAAGGCCGAGGCAATCCAATGGGAAGCCGCAGGTGCGCCACTGGTCGAGGAATACAAGGCGCTGAACGGCGGCAAGCTCGCCGATTACGTCGTCAGCCACGCGGGCGAAACGGCCTTCCCGCGCAGCTTCCAACTGCTGGCCGAAGGCGGCACGCTCGCCTTCTACGGCGCTTCGTCGGGCTATCACTTCAGCTTCATGGGCAAGCCGGGGTCGGCCAGCCCCGAAGAAATGCTCCGCCGTGCCGCGCTGCGGGGCGGCGAGGCGGTGCTGATCTTCTACGGGCCGGGCTCGTCCGAGCTGCTCGACGAGACCGGCCTCGAGATGATCGAGGCCGCGCGGCGCTTCAACGCCCGCTCGGTGATCGCCACCACCACCGATGGCCAGCGCGAGTTCCTGCAATCGCTGGGGCTGGAGGACGCGATCGAGGGGATCGTCTCCCTCGAATCCATCCGCCGCCGCGAGGGTGCGAACTTCCACTGGCCCGACACCATGCCGCGCCTGCCGGACGCGAAAGCGGATATCGAGGTCTTCAAGGCGGCGGTGCGCGACTATCAGGACCGGGTGATGAAGCCCTTCGGCTCGGCGGTCGGAAAAATCCTGCGCTCGCCCGACAATCCGCGCGGCAGCCCCGATCTGGTGTTCGAGCGGGCCGGGCAGGACACGCTCGGCATCTCGACCTCGCTGGTGAAACCCTTCACCGGCCGGGTGATTTTTGCAGAAGACCTGACCGGCTGCCGCTTCACCTTCTACGCGCCGCAGGTGTGGACCCGCCAGCGGCGTATCTACATGCCGACCGCGCAAATCTTCGGCACGCACCTGTGCAACGCCTACGAGGTCGCGCGGATGAACGACATGATCGCGGCGGGCCTGCTCGAAGTGACCGAGCCCGAGGTCGTGCCGTGGGACGGCCTGCCGGAAGCGCACCAGGCGATGTGGGACAACCGCCACACCGGCTCGACCTATGTGGTCAACCATGCGCTCCCCGAACTGGGCCTGCGCAGCCGTGATGCCCTGCTCGAAGCGTGGGCTGCGGCGAGTGCGGGGGAACCGGACGGCTAACTCGCGCATTGCACTTTTGAAACGTTCTTCCCTCTCCTCCCCAGAGAATGAACGAAACGCAAAGCGAAGTGCGCCTTCGCGGTAATTTCTGTGAGGAGAGAGTCATGGCCAAACCGAAAGCCGTTGCCGCTGCGCCTGCTCTGCAAGGCGATATTCCGGGCCGTCTGGCCGGCAAGATCGCCGTCGTCACGGGGGCTGCGGGGAACCTCGGCGGGCATATCGTCACGCACTATCTTGCAGAAGGCGCAACCGTGGTGATGACGGGGCGCACCCCCGAGCGCACCAAGGCCGCCGCCGAAGCGCTCCTGAAGGCCACGGGTGCTGATCCGGCGCGGCTCGCCACGGTGGCGCTCGACGGGGGCGACATCGCCTCGGTGCGGGCGGCGATGGCCGAGGTGGTGGGGCAGTTCGGGCGGATCGACATCCTCGTCAACAACGCCGGGAGCGCCGGGCCCAAGCAGCCGATCGAGAATCTGCCCCTGTCGGCGGATGAACTCGCCGCGCTCCAGAAGACCGGCAGCACCGACAGCGAGACCGTATCGCAAGCGCTGCGCAACATCTTCGGCGTCGCCTGGAACGTCGCGCGGGTCGCGGCCGAGCACATTCCCGAAGGCGGCTCGATCATCAACGTCTCGACCATCTTCAGCCGCACGCCCTATTACGCGCGTGCCGCCTACGTGGTCCCCAAGGCGGCGATGAACGCGTGGAGCCGCGAATTGAGCCTCGAGCTTGGCCCCAAGGGCATCCGCGTCAACCTCGTCTACCCCGGCCCGATCGAGAGCGAGCGAATCCGCAATGTCTTCGCCGCGATGGATAGCGCGCGCGGTGACGAGGCGGGCACCACCGCCAATCAGTTCTTCGACATGATGAGCCTCGAGCGCGCGACCGGCGGCAACGCGAAGGCCAAGACCTTCCCCACCCCGACCGACATCGCCACCACCTGCGTGTTCCTCGGCTCGGATGAGAGCGCGGCCTACAACGGCCACGATTTCGAGGTCACCCACGGGATGAGCGTGAGGAAGGAGCAGCGCTCGACCTACCTTGCGCGGCCCACCATGCGCTCGATGGACGGCACCGGCCTCGCGGTGCTGATCGCGGCGGGGGATGATTGGGAGGAGGCGCTCGAGATCGCGCAGGTGCAGCTCGCCTGCGGGGCCGAGGTCGTGCTCGGCCTGCCGCGCGCCGCCGACGTCGCCATTGCCGAGAAGCGCTGCGCCGCGCTGGGGCTGGGCGACAAGCTCAGCATCATCCGCTTCAGCCGGAAAGACCCGGCGGCGATGGAAGCGGCGCTCGAGGATTACACCAAGGGCGGCACGCCTGTGAGCGGCGCGCTGTTCCTCCCGGCGCTGGGTGCGGGCGAGCTGTCGGGCGCGATCACCGCAGCCGATGACAGCGTGGTCGAAGCGCTGATGGACGCCGAACTCGCCGGCAACATGGCGCTGGCCCGCACCATGAGCCGCTACTGGAAGCGCCACGACAACCTGCTGCAACCCCCGCGCTTCGTCTTCGTCAGCCATGCCAGCGACGGCAAGGGCGACGTCTACGGCCACATCCTGCGCGCCGCCACGGAACAGCTGATCCGCATCTGGCGCGACGAAAGTGAGATCGACACCGCCCACGGCCGCCGCCGCCAGGCCGAGTGGGGCAACCAGATCGTCCGCTTCACCAACACCGAGGCTGAGAACATCCGCTTCACCGCCGGCCACGCCGCGCGCATCCTCTTGAAGGAAAGCAAGCTGGGCGAGATCACGCTCTACGTCCCCGGCAATATCGGCGAGGCGACCGGGGCGCGCAAGGCCATGCCGGGCTTCTCCGAAAACATCACCGGGCTGCATCTGGGTAAAGTCGCGCTAATCACCGGGGGATCGGCGGGTATTGGCGGGCAAGTGGCGCGGTTATTGGCGCTCGCCGGCGGCAAGGTGATGATGGTCGCCCGGCGCGAGAGCGAGCTGGCGGTGGCGCGGGCGCGGATCGTCTCGGAGCTCGAGGACATCGGCTTTGCCGGGGTCGAGCGCCGGGTGCAGACCCTCGCCAATGTCGATGTCAGCAATTTCGAGAGCCTGAAGGGCGCGGTCGATGCGACGCTGAAGGCCTTCGGGCGGATCGACTACCTGATCAACAATGCCGGGGTGGCGGGGGCGGAGGACATGGTGGTCGACATGGGGGTCGACGCCTGGAACTACACGCTCGATGCGAACCTCGTGTCGAACTATTTTCTCATGCACCACGTCGCCCCGCTGATGAAGGCGCAAGGCTCGGGCTATATCCTTAACGTCTCGTCCTACTTCGGGGGCGAGAAGTATCTTGCGGTCGCCTATCCCAACCGTGCCGACTACGCCGTGTCGAAGGCCGGGCAGCGCGCGATGGTCGAGAGCATGGCGCGCTATCTCGGCCCCGAGGTGCAGTTCAACGCCATCGCCCCCGGCCCGGTCGATGGCGACCGCCTCTCGGGCACCGGCGGCAAGCCCGGGCTGTTCGAGCGGCGCGGCAAGCTGATCCTCGAGAACAAGCGCTTGAACGCTGTCCACGCCGCCGCGATCAAGGCGATCCGGCGCGGTGTGCGGGTCGAGGCGGTGCTGGCACGGCTCGCCCGCAACGACACCGTCAAGATGAGCCACGACACCAACAACCCGCGCGAATTGCGCGAACTCGCGCTGGCCTGCGCGCGCGAGGGCGATGGTACCTGCACCTGGGACCAGTATCTCCTCACCCCGCAGATCGCCGCCGCGCTGGTCAGCCGCCTTAGGCAGGCCGGCCTGTTCCTCGACGCACCCGAATGGTCCGAGCGGCCCGCAGCGGACGACGACAAGTGGCTGCTGCGCGTTCCGCCCGAAGACGCGCCCTTCCTCCCCGCCGACAAGATCGCGGCGGAAGCGAAGAAGGTCGGCACCGGGGTGCTCTCCAAGCTCTATCTCGGCAAGATGCCGACCGAGCATGACGTGGCGCAGGCGACGGTGTTCTTCCTCGCCGACCGCGCGGTCTCGGGCGAGACCTTCATGCCCTCGGGCGGCCTCAGCGTCGAACGCTCGACCACCGAGCGCGAGCTGTTCGGCTCGCCGAAGCAGGAACGCCTCGACCAGATGCGGGGCAAGACGGTGTGGATCATCGGCGAACACCTCGCCGATTACCTCGCCGAAACTGCGCGCGCCTTCATCGAGGATTGCCACGTCGCCAACGTCGTCCTGATCAGCCGCAGCGCGGAAGGCTTCGAGGCGATCAAGGCGCAGCTCGAGGGCGACACTGCAGACGCGCTGACCTCGCTCCTCGTCACAAGCGATGTCGAGGCGGCGATGGACGAGGCGCTGCTCGCCTGGGGGCGGCCGACGACGATCCTCTCGACCCCGATGGCGGCGCTCCCGGGCAAGCTCTTCGCGACCGACGACCCGCTGACCCCCGAGGAGTTCCGGCAGGTTGTCGAGGACAACCTCACCCACCACTTCCGCGTGGCGCGGCGCGCGTCCCTGTACGACGATTGCCAGCTGGTGCTGACCAGCCCCGACGTGCCGATGGGCGACAAGTCCCCGGCCTTTGCGCTGGCGAACTTCATCAAGACCACGCTCCACGCTTTCACCGCGACGCTCGCGGTCGAGAACGAGCGGCTGGTCCACGATGTGCCGGTCAACCAGATCAATCTCACCCGCCGGGTGCAGTCTGAGGAACCGCGCGATCTCGACGAGCATCTCGAGGAGGTGCGCCGCTTCGCCCGCGCGGTGCTGCTGGTCGGCGCGCCGCTGCCGGACGCGGAGGACTCGCGTTATCGCGCGCGGATCTATCGCGGCATGTCGATGACAGTGTAAAGCGGCGCGCAAGGGAGTTTTGGGGGCCGTGATCCAGTACCTGCCCTTCGAAAAGCCGATCGAGGCGCTCGACAAGCATGTCGCGGAACTCTCCGCCCATGCCGAGGGCACCGAGGAAGCGCGGATGCTGCGCGAGCGGGCGGACAAGCTGCTCGCCGATACCTACGCGCGCCTCTCGCCATGGGAGCGCACGCTGGTCGCGCGCCACCCGCAGCGCCCCCGCTTCGAGAAGCTGGTGGCGGGGCTGTTCTCCGAGTTCCTGCCCATCGCGGGCGACCGCACCTTCGGCGACGATCAGGCGATCATCGGCGGCTTTGCGCGCTTCGAGGGGCGCAAGGTGATGGTGATCGGCCATGTGAAGGGCGAGGACACGCCGGGGCGGCTCAAGCACAATTTCGGCATGGCCCGGCCCGAGGGCTACCGCAAGGCGATCCGCCTGATGGAACTCGCCGACCGTTTCGGTCTCCCCGTGGTGACGCTGGTCGACACCCCCGGCGCCTTTCCCGGTGTCGATGCCGAGGCGCGCGGGCAGGCGGAAGCCATCGCCCGCTCGACCGAGGCCTGCCTTGCCTTGGGCGTGCCGCTTGTCGCCGTCATCATCGGCGAGGGCGGATCGGGCGGGGCGGTGGCGCTCGCGGCGGCCAACCGCGTGCTGATGTTCGAACACGCGGTCTATTCGGTGATCAGCCCTGAAGGCTGCGCCTCGATCCTGTGGCGCAGCAGCGCGCAGGCCGCCACCGCCGCCGAGGCGATGCGGGTAACGGCGGGCGACCTCCTCAAGCTCGGCGTGATCCACCGCATCGTCTACGAACCGCGCGGCGGCGCGCACCGCGACCCTGCCGAGACCGTCAAGCGGCTGACGCTGGCGCTGCGCGCCGAGCTCGATGCGCTGGCCGCGCTGTCCCCCGACGAGCTGCGCCGCGAGCGCGAGGAGTTCTTCCTCCGGCTGGGTTAAAATCGTGAAATCCTCCGCGCGTCGTTCCGCTCGGCTTGCCTATCCTTCGTCTCGTCCAGCCTCGGGAAACAGTTGTTCCGCTCGGCCGGTTGCCCTTGTCTTGTGAACAAGGAGACGGACAATGTATGGATGGGCTATCGCTCTGGCGGTCATCGCGCTGATCGCTGCCGTGCTGGGGTTTGGCGGGTTGGCCGGCGCTCTTGTCGATATCGCCTTGATCGTATTCGTGCTCGCCGTGATCGGCACCATCATCCTTTTGGTTCTGGGCTGGAAGGCAGCCAAGGGAGCGTCGCGGCGATTGTGACGCCGGCATGCGGCGAGGCCGAAGCTGCAACGGGTGGGGCAGCCTGACAAGAAGCGGTGCCGGCTGCAGGGATCGAACCCGCGGCCCCCTGATTACAAATCAGGTGCTCTACCATCTGAGCTAAGCCGGCTCACCTTGGCCGCGCCATAAGCCTAGAGCGCGCCGAAAGTCCACCCTTCCGTGCGGGCGATCTCGGGGGTGAGGCTGGGCGGGTGCCACAGATCGCGGTCCTTGTGCACCCGCCGAAGCCAGGCGGCTGTGAGCAGCGCGTCGGCCGAGTGATCGTCGATCGGGCCTTCGCCTGCGACCGGGGGAGAACCCAGACGATCGAGCGCGTCGTTCAGCGCGGCAAAGCTGCGCAGCTTGGTTGCCGCCCCCGTCACCCCGCCGAGGCGGGCGGCCATCGCGGTGTAGATCTCGGTCACCACCGAGGAGGCCTCCTGCGGCAGCGGGTCGATCGGCCACACCGGAATTCGCCCGCCGAGGCGGTGGAGCATCCGCATGCCCGTCAGGCTCGACTTGCCGACCTGCGCGGCGCCCACGAGGTTGAAATTGCTCACCGGCCGCACGCCCTGCCGCCGCTGCGCGTGCTCGGCGCGGCGGAAGCGGCCCTCGCGGCTGAGCGCGCCGGGCAGCAGGAAGCGGTCGCCTGTCGCCCCCGCGCCGTGGCGGAAATAGCGCGCGGCCTCGGGGTGGGCGAGGAAGCTGCCCGCCTCGAGATGCGGATCGGCGGCGCACAGCGCGTCGATCAGCGCCCACAGACCGCGCGCGTCGGCGGGCGAGGCCTCCCACCCGGGGAAGAAGGCCCCGGCATCGGCATGGGGCAGGCTGATGCCGAGATCGAGCCCGACCAGCGTCGCCACCGGCAGGTCGAGCAGCAGCGCCAGCACCTCTTGACGCGCCCACCCCCTGGGGTCGGGCGGCGCAACCAGCACTGGCGGCCCGCCCTTTGCCAGCGCCACGGCAAGGGCAATGCCCTTCTGCCGCGGCCCGCGTGCCCCCGACCAGTCCACCGCGAGGAAGTGCGAGAAGCGGCTCACCCCCGCTCCGCGCGCAGCTTGTCCCAATAGTCGAGCCGCTTCTTCACCTCGCGCTCGAAGCCGCGCTCGACGGGGGTGTAGAACGCCTCGGGCGCCATGCCCTCGGGCCAGTAGTTGTCGCCCGAAAAGCCCTCGGGGGTGTCGTGGTCGTAGGTATAGCCCTTGCCGTAGCCGAGGCTTTCCATGAGGCCGGTCGCGGGGTTGACGATGTTCATCGGCGGCATCAGGCTGCCGGTGTCCTTCGCCGCCTTCCAAGCCGCCTTCTGAGCGAGATAGACCGCGTTCGATTTGGGCGCGGTGGCGAGGTAGAGGCAGGCTTGGACCAGCGCGAGCTCGCCCTCGGGGGAGCCCAGGAAGCGGTAGGCCTCCATTGCCGCCATGCATTGCGGGAGCGCCTGCGGGTCCGCCATGCCGATATCCTCGACCGCCATGCGCACCAGCCGCCGGGCGAGGAACAGCGGCTCCTCGCCCGCCACCAGCATCCGCGCCAGCCAGTAGAGCGCGGCCTGCGGATCGCTCCCGCGCACCGCTTTGTGCAGCGCCGAGATGAGGTTGTAATGCCCGTCGCGGTCCTTGTCGTAGACCGCGACCCGGCGTTGGAGGAAGCTCCCGAGACCCGCAGGGTCGAGGGCCTCCTTCAGCTCTGCCGCATACAAGGTCTCCGCCTGCCCCAGCAGGAAGCGCCCGTCGCCATCGGCTTGCGCGATCAGCGCGGCGCGGGCCTCGGGGGTGAGGGGAAGGGGGCCTTCGAGGTCTTCCGCCTTTGCCAGCAAGGCAGCGAGCGCGGTCTGGTCCAGCCGGTTCAGCACCAGCACCTGCGCGCGGCTGAGGAGCGCGGCGTTCAAGGCAAAGCTCGGGTTCTCGGTGGTCGCGCCCACCAGCGTCACCACCCCGCGCTCGACATAGGGCAGGAAACCGTCCTGCTGGGCGCGGTTGAAGCGGTGGATCTCGTCCACGAAGAGCAGGGTCTTGCGGCCGGCCTTCGCCATCTTCTCGGCCTCGGCGAAGGCCTGCTTCAAGTCCGCCACGCCCGAGAACACCGCGCTGATCGCGGCATAGCGCATCCCCACGGCATCGGCGAGCAGACGAGCGATCGAGGTCTTGCCCGTCCCCGGCGGCCCCCACAGGATCATGCTGGCGAGCTTGCCTGCCGCCACCATCCGCCCGATTGCGCCCTCGGGGCCGGTGAGGTGCTCCTGCCCGACGACCTCGGACAGCTGCTGCGGCCGCAGCCGGTCGGCGAGCGGCGCGTCCTCGTGCGGGGCATCGCGCCCATCTTTGTGCGGGCCCTCGGGGGCGTCTTGTCCGAACAGATCAGTCATTCGTCGGCCGAGATAGGCCACCCGGCGGAAAAGGGAACCTCCGCCGGAAGTTCCCCTTGAAACGATAGCTCTAAGATATATCTTCCCTATATCGCTGATATAGGCGAGGAGGAACGATATGACCTGGAACCGGTATGGCCGCGGTGGCGGCTGGGAAAAGCTCGCCGAGGCAATGGCGACGATGGCGATGAATGGGGCAATGAACGGGAACACCAATTTCGGCGGCCCGGCCTTCAAGATGCGCGCGCGCTTCGACGAGGAGTTTCCGCGCGGTCGCGAGGCTGACGGTGAAGAGGGCGGGCCGGAGGGCTATCGCGGCCGCCGTGGCCGCCGCGGGCGGATGTTCGCGCAGGGCGAGCTGCGCCTCGCGCTGCTGGCGCTGATCGCCGAGAACCCCTCTCACGGTTATGAGCTGATCAAGGCGATCGAGGAAATGACCGGCGGCGACTACGCTCCGAGCCCCGGCGCGGTCTACCCCACGCTTCAGCTGCTCGAGGATGAAGGCGCGATCGAGGAAGCCGAGGCCGAGGGTGCGAAGAAGCCCTTCGCCGTGACCGCGCAGGGCAGCGAGGAACTCGAAGACCGCGCGGACGAAGTCAAGGCGCTGCTCCGCCGCCTCGGCCGCCACGGCGAGCGCACCACCACGGTCCGCTCGCACGACCTGTTCCGCGCGATGGGCAACCTCGGCAGCGTCCTCAAGAACCGCGCCAAGGCGGGCAAGCTCGACGAGGCCACCATCAACGAGATCGTCGACATGATCGACGAGATGGCCAAGCGCATCGAGCGGCTCTGACGCTGCGGCACGCGTCAGTTGCGGCGCGTGCAATATCCGCCTATTCTCTCCCCCGTCCGGGTCGCAGCGGATGGGGGAGGGGAAACCCATGACAGAATCGACCGCAAACCGCGCATCGACGCCGTGGCACCTGTGGGTGGTGGGCGCGGCGACGCTGCTGTTCAACGCGATGGGGATCGTCAGCTATCTGACGACCAGGCTCGGGATGCTCGAGCAGATGGGCCTCACGCCCGATCAGATCGCCTTCATGAACGCTTATCCCGCGTGGATCAGCGCCTTCTGGGCGCTGGGCGTGTGGGGCGCCTTTGCCGGATCGGTGCTGCTGCTGCTGCGCTCGAAATGGGCGGTGACGGCGATGGTGGTGGGGACCATCGGCCTCGTCGGCACGACGCTCGGCAATTACGTGGTGCTCGATGTGCCGGCGGCGATGCAGGCGCCGGCGCTCGATGTCGCGATCTGGGTGGTGACGCTGTTCCTGCTGTTCTACGCGCGCACGATGGCCGCCAGGGGCGTGCTGCGCTAGATGCGGCTCAGGCGCGGTTGCGCCGTTCCTCGACCAGATCGCGATAGGTTTCGGCAACCACGGCGTTGATCGCGTCCCACGAATATTCGCAGGCGCGCGTCTCGCCCGCGCTGCCGTGCGCGGCGCGCAGGGCCGGATCGCGGCAATAGGGCGCGAGCGCGGCGGCGAAGGCTTGCGCGTCGCTCTTCATGCCGCCCGAGGGCACGACCAGACGCCCGGTGACGCCATCCGCGACGAGGCTGGCGCTGCCCGTCGCGCCCGCCGCCACCACCGGCAAGCCGCTCGCCATGGCCTCGAGGGTGACATTGCCGAAGGTCTCGGTGACGCTGGGGTTGAAGAACACGTCCCCGCTCGCGAGCGCCTGGCCCAAGGCCTCGCCGGTCTTGAACCCTGCGAAGATCCCGCCCGGCAGGTTCGCCTCGAACCACCCGCGCGCCGGGCCGTCGCCGATCACCAGCACCTTGTGCGGCGCGCCGGCGTCGCGCAGCCGCGCGGCGGTCTCGGCGAAGACGTCGAGCCCCTTTTCCATCACCAGCCGCCCGAGGAAGACAATGGCGACGTCATCATCGCCAAGGCCGAGGCTGCGGCGCCAATCGGGATCGCGGCGGGCGGAGGAGAAGATCGTGCGGTCCACCCCCCGGCTCCACAGCCCGATGCGGGTGTGCATGCCCATCGCCAGGAGCTCGTCGATCATCGACTGCGAGGGCGCGACCAGCGCGTCGCAGCGGTTGTAGAAGCGCTTCAGCCCCTTGATGATCAGCGGCTCGAGGAAAGCCATGTTGTAGTAGCGCGGATAGGTCTCGAAGCGGGTGTGGACGCTGGCGAGCACCGGCAGGCCCTTGGCGCGCGCCCAGCGCAGCGCGGCATGGGCGGCGGGATCGGGCGAGGCGAGATGGACGATATCGGGCTTGAACGCCTCGAGATCACGCTTCACCGCCGCCCCGAGGCGGGTCGGCATGCGGTATTCGCCCCGGCCCTTCACCGGCATCGGCACGTTGGGCACGCCAACCAGATCGCCGGTCGGCTCGAAATCGGGGTTGGCGACCTTGGGCGAATAGACGCGCACCTTCGCGCCCTTTTCGAGCAGCGAGCCGACGAGGCGGTTCAAGGCCTGGTTCGCCCCGTCGCGGGTGTAATTGTAGTTGCCGCTGAACAGGGCAATGCGGAGGTCTGAGATGTCCATGGAGCCGCCCCCTTAGGCGAGCGATGCGGATTTTGCGAGAGGGAGGTTGCGGGGGACTTCATGACCCGCGTCGATAGTCATTGACTCCTCCCCTCGCGTCACTAAAGCCGCCCACGGGCCACGCGGTCCCAACGCCGCGCGTGCTCTCTGCAAGGAGAGAATACATGACTGACTACGTTCGCGGGCTCGCGCATGAGCCTGTGCTGAAGCCTGAGCGCCCCTTCTTTTCCTCGGGCCCCACGGCGAAATTCCCCGGCTGGTCGCTGGACAAGCTCAAAACCGAATCGCTGGGCCGCTCGCACCGTTCGAGCCTCGGCAAGGCGCGGCTGAAGTATGCGCTCGACCTGTCGCGCGAACTGCTCGGCATTCCCGACGATTACCTGATCGGCATCATGCCCGCCTCGGACACCGGGGCGATCGAGGCTGCGATGTGGTCGATGCTCGATCCCGCGCGCCCGGTGACGGTCGCGGCGTGGGAGAGCTTCGGCAATGTCTGGATCCAGGACGCGGTCAAGCAGCTGAAGCTCCCCAACCTCCAGGTCCTGACCGCCGACTATGGCGCAATCCCCGACCTCACCACCATTCCCCAGCGCAACGACGTGGTGTTCACCTGGAACGGCACGACCTCGGGCGCCAAGATCCCCAACACCGACTGGCTCGAGGCCGGGCGCGAGGGCGTGACGATCAACGATGCCACCAGCGCGATCTTCGCGATGGAGATGGACTGGGCCAAGCTCGATGCCACCACCTATTCGTGGCAGAAGGTGCTCGGCTCGGAAGCGCAGCACGGCATGCTGATCCTCAGCCCCAAGGCGATCGAGCGGATCGAGAGCTACAACCCCGCCTGGCCGCTGCCCAAGCTGTTCCGCATGAAGAAGGGCGACAAGCTCAACCGCGGCATCTTCGAGGGCGAGACGATCAACACCCCCTCGATGCTCGCGACCGAGGACTACATCGCCTCGCTCGAATGGGCCAAGTCGATCGGCGGCCGCAAGGCGCTGATCGCGCGTGCCGATGCGAACGCGCAGATCGTCAAGGACTGGATCGAGGCCACCCCGTGGCTGCGCAACATGGCGAGCGACCCCGCGCTCCAGACCAACACCGGCGTGTGCATGGTCTTCCAGGGCGACTGGTACGAGAGCCTTTCGGCCGAGGATCAGGCCGCGGTCCCCAAGAAGATCGTCAAGCTGCTCGAAGAGCGCAATGTCGGCTACGACTTCAACGGCTACCGCGACGCGCCCCCGTCCCTGCGCATCTGGTGCGGCTCGACCGTCGAGCAGGAGGACATCAAGCGCCTGCTGCCGTGGATCGAGTGGGCCTACGAGAAGGTCAAGAACGGCTGAGGCCGTCGCAATTCGCGTCGCCCCGGACCTGATCCGGGGCCGCTCTCCCTAATGCACCAGCGCGATCTGCGCGCGATCCCGGGTCAGGCCCGGGATGACGATTGGAAGGTTTTCCCCATGACCCGTCCCAAAGTTCTCATTTCCGACAAGATGGATCCCAACGCCGCGCGCATCTTCGAAGAGCGCGGCTGCGATGTCGACGTGATCACCGGCGAAACCCCTGAGCAGCTTGCCGCCCGCATCGGCGAATATGACGGCCTTGCCATCCGTTCCTCGACCAAGGTCACCAAGGCGATCCTCGATGCGGCGACCAACCTCAAGGTGATCGGCCGCGCCGGGATCGGGGTGGACAATGTCGACATCCCCTACGCCTCTTCCAAGGGCGTGGTGGTGATGAACACCCCCTTCGGCAACTCGATCACCACCGCCGAACACGCCATCGCGCTGATGTTCGCGCTCGCCCGGCAGATCCCTGAGGCCAATGCCCAGACCCAGGCCGGCCAGTGGCCCAAGAGCGGGTTCATGGGGGTGGAGCTCACCAACAAGACCCTCGGCCTGATCGGCGCGGGCAACATCGGCTCGATCGTGGCGAGCCGCGCGCTGGGCCTCAAGATGAAGGTGATCGCCTATGATCCCTTCCTCACCGAGGAGCGCGCGGTGGAACTGGGCGTCGAGAAGGTCGATCTCGACACGCTGCTGAGCCGCGCCGACTTCGTCACGCTGCACACCCCGCTCACGGAAGAGACCCGCAACATCCTCAGCCGCGAGCGGCTCGAGAATGCGCGCAAGGGCATCCGCATCATCAACTGCGCGCGCGGCGGCCTGATTGACGAGGCGGCGCTCAAGGACTGCCTCGAGAGCGGTCAGGTCGCAGGCGCGGCATTGGACGTGTTCGAGACCGAGCCGCCGGCCGCCGATCACCCGCTGTTCGGCGCGCCCAACTTCATCTGCACCCCGCATCTGGGCGCGAGCACCACCGAGGCGCAGGTCAACGTCGCGCTGCAGGTGGCCGAGCAGTTGGCCGACTATCTCGTCAACGGCGGCGTCACCAATGCGCTCAACGTCCCCTCGCTGAGCGCCGAGGAGGCGCCGAAGCTGAAGCCCTACATGGCGCTCGCCGAAAAGCTCGGCTCACTGGTGGGCCAGCTCGCCCACGGCAATCTCACCCACATCAGCATCGAGCGCGAAGGCGCGGCGGCCGAACTCAATGGCAAGCCGATCACCGCCGCCGTGCTCGCGGGCTTCATGCGCCGCTATTCGGACACGGTGAACATGGTCAACGCGCCCTTCCTCGCGAAGGAGCGCGGGCTCGATGTGAGCGAGATCCGCCACGACCGCGACGGGGCGTTCAACACCCTCGTGCGCGTGACGGTCGAGACGGCTCAGGGGCCGCGCTCGGTCGCGGGCACGCTGTTCGGCACCGAAGCGCCGCGTCTGGTCGAGATCTTCGGAATCGGGATCGAGGCCGAGCTGTCGGGCCACATGCTCTACATCGTCAACGACGACAAGCCGGGCTTCATCGGCCGCATCGGGACGCTGCTGGGCAGCCACGGCATCAACATCGGCACCTTCAACCTCGGCCGCCGCGAGGCAGGCGGGGAGGCGGTGCTGCTCTTGAGCCTCGACGAAGCCCTGACCCCCGAAGTGATCGCCGAGGCCGAGAAGGTCGAAGGCGTCAAGATGGTCAAGGCGCTGGCGTTCTGATCTCCTGCCCTTCTTCGTCATCCCGGCTTTCGCCGGGATGACGATTTGGGTAGGGGCATGGCCATATGACCCAACCCAACGACCTCCTCCCCGAAGGCCTCGAGGACCGTCTACCTTCGGAAGCCGCGCGGATCACCGCGATGATGCGCGCCTGCCTCGATGTGCTCGACGCGCATGGCTATGACCGCGTGCGCCCGCCGCTGCTCGAGTTCGAGGCCTCGCTGGCGGGCCGCATGGCGGGCGTCACCGTCGGCGAGACCAGCGCGATGTTCCGCTTCGTCGACCCTGCTTCCCTGCGCACCCTCGCGCTGCGCTCCGACATCACCCCGCAGGTCGGCCGCATCGCCGCGACCAGCCTTGCCGCCGCCCCGCGCCCGCTGCGGCTCGCCTACTGCGGCGACACTGTGCTCATCAAGGCGAGCCAGCTCGATCCGGCCCGTGAGCGCCTCCAGCTCGGGGCCGAGCTGATCGGCGCGGACTCCGTGGCGGCGGCGGGCGAGGTGGTGATGCTCGCGGTCGAGGCGCTGAAGGCCGCGGGCCTCACCGGTATCGCCGTCGACTTCACGCTCCCCGACCTGGTCGACACCTTGGCCGAGAAGGCCTTCCCGCTCGCCCCCGAGGCGCGCGAGGCCGTCCGGCGCGAGCTCGACACCAAGGACGCAGGGGGGCTCAAGGCCGCGGGCGGCGCGGCCTACTTGCCCTTGCTCTACGCCACCGGGCCCTTCGAGAGCGCGCTCGCTGCGCTTCGCGCGGTCGATGCGGGCGGCGCGCTCAAGTCCCGGCTCGACGGGCTCGAGGCCATCGCCGCCGCCGTCGGCGATGCCGCCACCATCACGCTCGACCCGACCGAGCGCCACGGCTTCGAGTACCAGTCGTGGTTCGGCTTCACCTTGTATGCCGAGGGCCTGCGCCGCGCGGCGGGGCGGGGCGGCACCTACCGGATCGCCGGCAGCGAGGAGCCCGCGACCGGCTTCACTCTCTACCTCGACCGCTTGGCCGACATCGCCCCCCAGCCCGAGCCGGTGCGCATCTGCTACCTCCCCCTCGGCCACGACCGCGCCGCGGCGGCGACGCTGCGCTTCGAAGGCTGGCGCACCATCGCGCAGCTTGCGCCGGGCGAAGACCCGGCAGCACTGGGCTGCGACTACGTGCTGAAGGGCGGCAGGGTTCAGGCACTCTAGATGGTAGGCACCGAACCCGCCGAAAACACCGGTGAGGACTTCGAGAGTGTGCTGGCCGCGGGAACGTTCCCCGGGGTCTGGAAGACGAACCGGACTGCAGGCTGACTAGGCTGTTTGGCCGAAGACCGCCTTCAGCCATGCGTCCATCACCGGGGTCGCGGGGTAGTCGGGCTGTCCGAGCTTGCGGTTGATCTCCATGTGGCCGCGCAGGCCGTCGCCGGGAAAGCTGCCGATCTCGACCGCTGTGCCCGCGCGCTCGAGCGCTTCGGCCAGCGCCTTGGCCTGTGCCACGCCGTCGGGGCGCTGGACGTGGATCAGCAGGAAGGCAGGCGCGTTCGGCCCGGCGGCGTGGGTGATGGGGGAGAGCGCCTGCTGGCGCGCGGGGTCGGTGCCGAAGGCTTCGATGTAGACGCCGCCCATCCGTCCGCCGCTCTGCGCCACTTGCCGCGCCACGTCATAGGCCGCGCCGTCATTGGGCATCACCCCGTCGATATCGGCGAAGCTGAGGCCCGCCTTCTTCAGGTAGCGCTCGTCGGTCCCCACCAGCGCCACCAGATGCGCGCCGGCCGAGTGCCCGGTCAGCACCACGCGGCTGCGATCGATCCCGAGGGCATCGGCGCGCTTCAGCAGATGGGCGAGCGCCGCGGCGACGTCGGCCGCCTGCTGTTCGACCGTGGCGGCGGGCACCAGCCGATAGTCGATCGAGGCGAAGGCATAGCCCTGTTCCAGCATGTGCGCGGGCATCGCCCGGCCCATCGCATTGTTCTTGCTGCCGCGTTTCCACCCGCCGCCGTGGACGAACAGGACCAGCGGCGCCTTGCCGGCACCCTCGGGCACCCACAGGTCGATCCCCTGGAGGCTGTCCTTGCCGTAGGAGA
This sequence comes from Erythrobacter donghaensis, assembly GCF_001557325.1. Classification (GTDB taxonomy): domain Bacteria; phylum Pseudomonadota; class Alphaproteobacteria; order Sphingomonadales; family Sphingomonadaceae; genus Erythrobacter; species Erythrobacter donghaensis_B. The sequence goes on along the minus strand of NZ_LSJS01000268.1, from coordinate 20,753 downwards.
GCGTCTGCGGCGGGGGGGTATCCGCTGCGGCCGCGCCGCCTGCACCCTCGCCCTCGCTCCCGCCTGCGCCGCCGCCCTGGCCGCGGCGCTGCTCGATCCGCGCGCGCAGCTCGGCGCGGCAGCCTTCCGACAGCTGGCTCGCCTTCTCGGCAAGGCAGGTGCGGATTTGGCTGCGGTCGGTGCCGCACAGCTTGACGATCTCGGCGCGGCACTCCTTCGGCAGGCGCTCGCCCCCGCCGGGGCGCTGCTGCGCGAGGATCGGGGTGGCAAGCGCGGCGAGGGCGCCTGCGGCGATCATGAGCTTTGCGGTGGTGTTCATCGGCAGGTGTCCTTGGGAGTGGCGATTCTCACCCCCCAACGCCGCACCCAGCCAAACCCTTCGCGCGCCCTTGCTCTCCCACGCCCAAACGCCTAGGCCCCGCGCGGTTTTCCGAGCATCGAAGGAACAAGATGGCCAACGTCACCGTGATCGGCGCCCAGTGGGGCGATGAGGGCAAGGGCAAGATCGTCGACTGGCTGGCGAGCCGCGCCGATGCCGTGGTGCGCTTCCAGGGCGGGCACAATGCCGGCCACACGCTGGTGATCGACGGCAAGACCTACAAGCTCTCGCTGCTGCCTTCCGGCATCGTCTCCGGCACGCTGTCGGTGATCGGCAACGGCGTGGTGCTCGACCCCTGGGCCTTGCGCGACGAGGTCGCCAAGGTCGAAGGGCAGGGAGTGGAGATCACCGACGACAACCTCGCCATCGCCGACAATTGTCCGCTGATCCTGCCGCTCCACCGCGATCTCGACGCCCTGCGCGAAACGGCGGCGGGCAAGGGCAAGATCGGCACCACCGGGCGCGGGATCGGCCCGGCCTATGAGGACAAGGTCGGCCGCCGCGCGATCCGGGTGTGCGACCTTGCGCATCTCGACACGCTGGAGCCGCAGCTCGATCGCCTCTGCGCGCACCACGACGCGCTGCGCGCGGGCTTCGGCCAGCCGCCGGTCGACCGCGCGGCGCTGCTGGAAGGATTGCGCGAGATCGCCCCCTTCGTGCTCAGGTTCGCCCAGCCGGTGTGGAAGCGGTTGAAGAAGGTGCGGCGCGCGGGCGCCAAGATCCTGTTCGAGGGCGCGCAGGGCGTGCTACTCGATGTCGATCACGGTACCTATCCCTTTGTCACCAGCTCCAACACGGTGAGTGGCACGGCGGCTAGCGGCTCCGGCCTCGGTCCCAATTCGACCGGCTTCGTGCTGGGCATCGTCAAGGCCTACACCACCCGTGTCGGCTCGGGGCCGTTCCCGACGGAACTCGAGGACGAGGTCGGCCAGCGGCTCGGCGAACGCGGCCACGAGTTCGGCACCGTCACCGGCCGCAAGCGCCGGGTGGGCTGGTTCGACGCGGTGCTGGTGCGCCAGTCCTGCGCGATCAGCGGCGTGACCGGCATTGCGCTGACCAAGATCGACGTGCTCGACGGGCTGGAGCGGGTGAGCATCTGCACCGGCTACCGCCTGCGCGGGAAGGTCTATGACTACCTGCCCAGCCACGCTGCCGACCAGGCCGCCTGCGAGCCGATCTACGAGGACATGCCCGGCTGGCACGAAAGCACCGCGGGCGCGCGGAGCTATGCCGACCTTCCGGCCAACGCGATCAAGTATATCCAGCGCATCCAGGAGCTGATCGAGTGCCCCGTCGCGCTGGTCTCGACCTCACCGGAGCGCGACGACACGATCCTGATGCGCGATCCCTTCGTGGATTGACCCTTCCTCCCCCTCCCCGCGCGGGAGGGGGGCGGGGGAGGGGGCGCTGCCCGCTTGCGCGGGCGCCTGCCCTCTCGCGCAGCAACGGATTTCCGCGCATTGATCGCAGCGGCCGGTGCGGGTTAGTCTGGCCGCCATGATCCGCCTCGTGCTCCTCGCCCCCCTGCTGGTTCTTGCCGCCTGCACCGCGCCCCCGGCGGACGAGGCGCGCGCGCCCTCCGCGCAGCCGCCGCTGGCGCGCGAGGCCGCGCGGATCGTGCCCGAGCGGCGCTTCACGCAAGTCGATTACCTCATCGTCGACAAGTCCGAGCGGCTGATGGTCGCCTATATCGGGGGGCAGCCGGTCAAAGCCTGGCGCGGCCTGCAGTTCGGCGACGCACCGCAAGGCCACAAGCAGTTCGAAGGCGACGAGCGCACGCCCGAGGGTCGCTACGTGATCGAGGGCCGCAATCCGGGCAGCGCCTATCACCTCAGCCTCAAGATCTCCTACCCCAATGCCGACGACCGGGCCTTTGCCGCGGCGCGGGGCCGGTCGCCGGGGGGCGACATCTTCCTCCACGGCCAGCCCAATTCACTGCCCTTCGGCCGCGTCCCGGGCGACTGGACCGACGGCTGCATCGCCCTCTCGAACGAAGAGATCGAGGAGCTGTGGCGTATCGTGCCGGACGGCACGGTGATCGAGATCAGGCCGTAATATGCGGATTTACTTGACCTGATCGCGTTTTGTTCCATAATCGTTCCAACAGAGTTGGAGTCGATTCGATGCTGACCAACACCGCCGCCCAAGCCGATTTCACCTACGACCTCGCCGATGACGGCGCCGGGCTGCCCGCGCGGGTCGCGATCTTCGGGGCGGAGGAGGGCTTGCGCCGCCAGATCGCCGCCGACCTCGGCGGGGCGGGGTTCCGCGCGATCGACGGCGGCTCGCTGCGGGCGCTGCTCGAAGGGCCGATCGCGCTGCTGGGCGATGTCGTGGTGGTCGATTGCCCGGTCACCGGATCGCGCGGGATCGATGCGATGATGCTCGCCGGCCTCGCACGGCTCGACATGCGGGTGGCGCGCTCGGGGGCGAAGCTGATCGTCGGCACCAACCTGGCGGGATTGGACGATGTCTTCGCGGTGCTCGACCAGTCCAATCCGCAGATCCTCGTCAGCCCCAGCCGCGCCGAACGCGTGATCGCGGTTGGCCGGGTGATGGGCGAGGCGGGGGCGGCGCGCCTCAGGGAAATGGGCGAGGAGGACCGCGTGGCCTTGCTGCGCCTGTCGCAGCAGGTCGAGGCGATCGCCCATTCGCTCGACCGGCTGAGCCATGCCCCGACGCCCGGACCCGGGCCAAGCGTGCTCGGCGAGTTCAAGCGCGATTATGCCGCACCCGAACCCTCGGCTTTCGGCGGCTTCGGCGCGGCTCCCGCCCCTGTCGATGCCGCAGGGCCGCCGCTGCCTGATCCGGGCGTGGTGCGGCAGATCATCGCCAACCGGCAGGCACGCGCGCGCTTCTTCGATCCCGAACTGTTCGGCGATCCGGCATGGGACATGCTGCTCGATCTCACCGCCGCGCATGGCGAAGGCGCGCGGGTCTCGGTGACCTCGCTGTGCATCGCGGCCGCCGTCCCGGCGACCACCGCGCTGCGCTGGCTGACGCAGATGGTCGAAAGCGGGATCTTCGTGCGCGTCCCCGATCCGGCCGACCGCCGCCGCGCCTTCATCGCGCTGAGCGACAAGGCGCTTGCCGCGATGTCGGCCTATTTCGCAAGCCTCAAGACGCCGGTGCTGCAGGCGGCCTAGGCCGCGCCCAAGGCCTCGGGCCGCCAGCGCAGGATCAGGGCGAGGCCCGAGGTGGCCTCGACCGTTTCGGCGCCGCTCCCGGTCAGCTCCCGCCGTGCCGCATCGGCGCGGGCGCGGGCGAGGATCGCGGGCGGCACGGCGCCGTCGAGCCACAACACATCCGCCTCCCCGAGCAGCCGCGCCTGCCTGAGGGTCAGGTCCTCGGGGTCCGCGCTGGTCAGGACGATCTCGGCAAGCGTGCCGGAAGCCGCTGCGCGCGCGCCCGCACCCTCGGCCCATGCCGTCACCCTTGTGTGTGCGCCCGGATCGAGCGGATCGAGCGGGCCGCCTTCGCGCAAGCCCGCATCCACCGCGCGTCGCCGCTCCGCCCCGTCGGGCAGCCGCGCGCGCAAGACGGGCCGAGCGGCCTCGAGCGCCCGCGCCAGCGCGCCGAGCGTCGCGGGCAGCACCCGCTCGAGCCGCAGCCGAACGTGCTTTGCCAGCCCCGCCGAGGCCCCGCCGGTGCCGATCGCCACCAGCAGCGGATCGCGATCGAGGATGCTCGGCGTGGTGAAGTCGCACAGCTCGGGCCGGTCGACGACATTGACCAGCATCCCCGCACAGCGCGCATTGATCGCCGCGACCTCGCAGGCCTGCGCGTCCTCATAGGCGATGAAGGCAATCCGCACGCCCTCGTCGATCGCGCGGGCGAAGTCCTCGACGATGATGCCGCCCGCGCGTTCGACCAGCCGGCGCTTGGGTTCTGCCGCCGGGCCATCGCCGAGCACCAGCACCTGCTGTCCGGTGATCTGGTGGAACAGCGGCAGGCTGGCGATCTGCCCGCTCACACCCTCACCCGAGCCATTCCGGCACGCGCTCGGCATCCATGATCGCACCCGCCTCGATCCGGTCGGCGACCACCGCGAAGCGGTCGCCATCGACCAGCACCTCGGCCACGAAGCCGCGTGAATTGTAGGACGAGGCCATGGTGGCCCCGTAAGCCCCCGCGGTGCGGAACACCGCGAGGTCGCCGGCCTCCAGCGCATCGCATTCGCGGCCCATCGCGAAAGTGTCGCCGGTCTCGCAGATCGGGCCGACGATGTTGGCGGTCATCCGCGCGCCCTTTGGCTCCACGGCCTCGAAGTGGTGATAGGCCCCGTAAAGCGCCGGACGCGCCAGATCGTTCATCGCCGCATCGACGATCACGAAGGGGTCCTTGATCCCGCGCTTGACCCTGACCACGCGGGTCAGCAGCACCCCGGCATTGCCCGCGATCACGCGGCCGGGCTCGAAGATCAGCTTGACGCCCCAGTCCTTCGTGACGCGGGCCACCATCGCGCCGTATTCGGCGGGTGCAGGCAGCACCTCGCCCACGCGGTAGGGCACGCCCAGCCCGCCGCCGAGATCGACATGAGTGATGGCGTGGCCTGCGCCGCGCAGGCCGGCGACGAGCCGACCGAGCTTGCCGAACGCTGCCTCCAGAGGCGCAAGATCGGCGAGCTGGCTGCCGATATGCACGGCCACGCCCCTCAGGTTGATCCCCGGGAGCCGCGCCAGCGCGCCGAAAATCTGCCCCGCCTCGCTGATCGGTACGCCGAACTTGTTGTCGGCCTTGCCGGTCGAGATCTTGTCGTGAGTGCCCGCGTCGACATCTGGGTTGATGCGCAGGGTGCACTGCGCGGTCACCCCGCGCGCGGCGGCGATCGCGGCGAGCTCGACGCCCTCCTCCTCGCTCTCGATATTGAACTGGCCGATGCCCGCATCGAGCGCGGCGGCCATCTCCGCGGCAGTCTTGCCGACGCCCGAGAAGACGATCATCTCCGGCGCGATCCCTGCCGCGAGTGCGCGGCGCATCTCCCCCACCGAGACCACGTCCGCGCCCATGCCCTGCTGCTGAAGCACGCGCAGCACGGCAAGGTTGGGGTTCGATTTGACCGCGAAGGCGATCAGCTTGTCGGGCACGCCGTCCAGCGCCTCGCGGAAGACCCGCGCGTGGCGTTCCAGCGTGGCGCGCGAATAGACATAGACGGGGGTGCCGACGGCCTCGGCGATCACCGGCAGCGGCACGTCTTCGGCGTGCATCACGCCGTTTTTGAGGGAGAAATGATCCATGCGGGCTCTATTCGGGGGGCAGGTCGAAGGGATCGTCCTGCCGCTCTTCCGAGCGGCGGCGCAGTTCGACCGAGCGTTCGGGCGCGGCGAGCGCCTCGCGGCGGAGCAGCTCCTCGGCGGACGGGGTGGCGGTGGCACCATAGGGCGCCGCGGGCGCCGCGGCGCCTTCGGCCGGGGTCAGCGGCGAGACCGTGCCGCAGGCCGACACCAGCAGGCTTGCGGCAAGAGCGGCAGCAAGACGCATCAATCCTCCTCCATTCCCAGCATCGCGCGCGCGGCGGCGACCTGCATACGCACCTGATCGGGCGCGGTTCCCCCATAGGAGCTTCGCGCGGCGACCGATGCATCCACCGAGAGCGCGGCATAGACGCTTTCGTCGATCCGCGCATCGATTGCCTTGAGGTCTTCGAGCGGCAGCTGGTCGAGCGCGATGCCGCGGCTCTCGGCCAGCTTCACCGCGGCGCCGGTGATGTGATGCGCCTCGCGGAACGGGATGCCCGCCTGCCTCACCAGCCAGTCGGCAAGGTCGGTGGCGGTGGCATAGCCGAGCTCGGCGGCGGCGCGCATCCGGGCGGTGTTGAAGGTCGCACCTGCGATCATCCCGGTCATCGCCGCGATGGAGAGCGCCATCAGCGAAGCGGCCTCGAACACCGGCGGCTTGTCGTCCTGCATGTCCTTGGAATAGGCGAGGGGGAGCCCCTTCATGGTGATCATCAGGCTGGTCAGCGATCCGATCACCCGCCCGCTATGGCCGCGCACCAGTTCGGCGGCGTCGGGGTTCTTCTTCTGCGGCATGATCGAGCTGCCGGTCGAGAGGCTGTCGGGCAGGCGGATGAAGCCGAAGGGCTGGCTCGCCCACAGGATCAGCTCTTCCGCGAGGCGCGAGAGGTGCAGCGCGGTGGCCGAGCAGCTCCAGAGGAAATCGAGCGCGAAATCGCGGTCGGAGACGGCGTCCAGCGAATTGGCGGTCGGGCGGTCGAAGCCCAGTGCGGCGGCGGTCGCCTCGCGGTCGATCGGGAAGCCGGTGCCGGCCAGCGCCGCCGAACCGAGCGGGCATTCGTTCATCCGCGCGCGCGCGTCGGCGATGCGGGCGCGGTCACGCCGGAACATCTCGTAATAGGCCAGCAGGTGGTGACCGAGCGTCACGGGCTGCGCGGTCTGCAGGTGGGTGAAGCCGGGCATGATACTTGCCGCATGCTCGCCTGCCCGCGCCACCAGCGCGCGCTGGAGCGCGGCGAGGCCTTCGTCCATCTGGGCGAAGGCATCGCGCACCCACAGGCGGAAATCGGTCGCGACCTGATCGTTGCGGCTCCTCGCCGTGTGGAGGCGCCCCGCGACCGGCCCGATCAGCTCTGCGAGCCGCGCCTCGGTGGTCATGTGGATGTCCTCGCGATCCCAGTCCTCGGGCACCCCGTCACGCTCGTATTCGGCGGCGACCGCCTCAAGGCCATTGGCGATCACCAGCGCGTCGTCCGCCGAGACGATCCCCTGCGCCCCCAACATCGCCACATGCGCCTTGCTCGCAGCGATGTCCTGCCGCCAGAGCGCCTTGTCGAACGGGATCGAGGCGTTGATTTCGCGCATGATCGCGCTAGGGCCGTCGGCGAAGCGGCCGCCCCACATGGCGTTGGTCGCGCTGTTGCCGGAGCCTGTCATGTCCCGCTGGTCGCTCATTCTCGGATTGCCGCTCCTGCTGCTGGCGGGATGCGATAGGGCGGCAGACGCGCCAGCGCAACCGGTTGAGGCGGGCGCAGCGTCGGGGACCACGATAGGCCTGATGACCCGCCAGTTTGCCGGCACCCCGATCCCCGATCTGCAATTCACGGATCCGGCAGGCAAGGTGCTCGATCTGGGCGCCACGGACGGCCCGGTGCTGCTCAACCTGTGGGCGACATGGTGCGGCCCCTGCGTCAAGGAAATGCCGCAGCTCGACGCGCTGGCCGCAGAGCTGGAGGGCGAGGTGCGCGTCATCACCGTCAGCCAGGACGTGCGCGGGGCCGAGCTGGTGACGCCGTTCTTCGCGAAGAACGGCTACAAGCGGCTCGAACCGTGGCTCGATCCCGACACTGCGCTTGCGGCCCATTTCACTCCCGAGGGCGCGCTTCCGCTCACCATCCTGTTCGATGCGAGCGGCAAGGAGGTGCTGCGGGTGGCGGGGGGCTATGACTGGGGCGCGCCGGAAGCGGCCAAGCTGGTGAGGGACGCGCTGAGGCCCTCGTAATCGGGCGGGGCAAGGCCGAGCGGCGCGAGCGGGAAGCCGAAAAGCCCGCTCATCAGCTGCGCCTGGATGCCCTTCGCGGGCCAGCGGCGCGAGAGCGGGGCGAGGACACGGTCGCGCAGGGCGGGAAGCACGCGCGAATCCGACTGGTAGAGCGGGGTGAACAGCTTCGTCACCCATTGGTAGAGCCACACGTGATCGCGGCGCCACCCGGCGGCGAGCCGCAGTTTTTCCGCCAGCGTGCGCCCCTCGGCAAGGCCGCGGGCAAGGCTCCACGCATCGAGCAGCGCCATGTTCGCGCCTTGCCCGAGCTGCGGGCTCGCCGAGTGCCACGCGTCGCCGATGGCGATCATCCTGTCGGTGACGGGCGCGGGGTGGGTGCGGTGGGCATAGCGCGCGAAGGTGAGATGCTCGCGGGTCTCGATCCGGGCCAGCAGGCCTTCCAATGCGGGCCAGAGGCGCAGCACTTCGGCCTTCCAGTCGCCGAGCGGGGTGGCGGCCCACACGGGGTAGTCCTCGGCCTTCAATGACCAGAAGAAGGCGACCTCCGGCCCGGCAGCGCCCGCGCGCCGGCCGATGGGCAGCACGCCAGCCATCTGCCCCGCGCGGCGGTAGCGCTGCTCGAGCAGATTGCCCGCGAAGGGATCGCCGGGCGCCAAGGGCAGGCTCGCCCAGAGCGCGCCGAAGGGGAGGATGTTCTTCGGCGCGGGGTCGAAGCCGGTGCGCCAGCCGCTGGCATCGACCACGAGGTCGAAGGGGGCAGACGGCGCGCGACTGTCGAACAGCAGGCGGCGGCCTGCCGCTTCGCAGGTGCTCCCCGTGACCGCGTGACCCGCATGGATCGTCACCCCCGGCTGGCGCTCCGCGGCCTCGAACAGCACGTCGAACAGGCTCGCGCGGTGGATGCCGAGGCCGAAGGCGTGCCGCAGCCCGAGCGCGGCGTAGGGCGCGTCAAGCACGCAGCGGCCATGCTCCTCGATCCCCCGCAGCGCATCGACTCGCGCTCCCCTGCGGACGACCTCCGCAGCCAGCCCCAGTTCGGCGAGCACCGCCATGCCGCTCGGCTGGATCATCAGCCCCGATCCGACCGGGCCGGGGGAGACGAAGCGGTCGAACACCGCCACCGCATGCCCCTGCCGCGCAAGCAGCAATGCCGCGGCGAGCCCCGCAGGCCCGCAGCCGATGATGGCGATCTTGAGCGGCTCCATGCCCGTGCCCCATGCCGCGCGGTAGACGCGCAAACCCCTGTTATCGCCGGGCTAGCGGGCGACCAGTGAATTTAGTGCAAAGGGTGTGCGTTCAGGCAGGAAGGCGCGCGGCGATCGCCTCGCCCATGCGCAGCGGGTCGCCCGCCTTGAGGTCTGCGCGCCATGCCACGCGGCCCGGCTCGAACAGCAGCACCACGGTCGATCCGAGGTAGAACCGCCCCATCTCGTCCCCTGCTGCGAAATTGCGGCCCTGCCGCGCGAAGTCCTCGTGCACCGGCGCGCCCGCGTGGGTGCGGAACGTGTTGGGCCACACGGTGTCGATCCCGGCGACGATCATCGCGCCTACCATGATGCTGGCGAAGTGCCCGTCGGGCCCGTCGAAGCGACAGGAGAGGCGCTCATTGCGGGCGAACAGCCGGTCGACCCCGGCGGCGGTGGCGGTGTTGACCGAGTAGAGGTCGCCCGGGATGTAGCTGGTCTTCGCCAGCGTGCCCGCGGCGGGCATATGGACGCGGTGGTAGTCCTTCGGGCTGAGGTAGATGGTGATGAACGATCCCCCCTCGAAGCGCGCGGCTTCCTCCCCCCCGCAGCCGAGGATTTCCGCCACGCTGTAATCGCGCCCCTTGGCCTGGATGATGCGCCCGCCGCTCACCGGGCCGATCTGGCTCACCGCGCCATCGGCGGGGGAGAGGATGAAGTTCTCCGCATCAGCCAGCGGCCTTGCGCCCGGCTTCAATTCGCGCGTGAAGAAGTCGTTGAAGCTTTCGAACTCCCCGATCCCCCGCGCGGCCTCGCCGAGGTCGACGCCATAGGCTGCAACGAACCTGCGGATCAGCATGTCGCGCAGCCACGGCGTCTCGCTCGACGCGATGCTCCCGGCGAAGCGCGAGAGGGCGTGCTGGGGGACGATGTGCTGAAGCGCGATGAACAGGTCGGACATGGGCGATGCGCTAGGGGCCCCGGCGCGCGGGCGCAAGCAACTCGGATCAGAGCGTTGGCGTCTGCCCGCCGTCGACCTTGATCGCGCTCCCCGTGATGAAGCCCGCACGCGGCGAGGCGAGGAAGGCGGCGATGGCGCCGAACTCCTCCGGTCGCCCGAGCCGCCCGGCGGGGATCGCCGCGATCGAGCGGGCGGTGACCTGCTCGGCCTCGAGACCCTGCGCCGCCGCCATCCCGGCGTGGAGGCTCGACAGGCGGTCGGTGGCGATCTGGCCGGGCAGCAGGAGGTTGACCGTCACGCCGTCCGCCGCGACCTCGCTGGCGAGGGTCTTGCACCACGAGGCGAGCATCGCGCGCACCGCGTTCGACAGCACCAGCCCCGCGATCGGCGTGAGGAGGCTGGTCGAGGCGACCGCGATGATCCGCCCGAAGCCGCGCTTCCGCATGTCCGGCAGAAACGCCTGCGCGAGGGCAAGCTGGGCATTGAACATCCGCGGCAGCACCGCGGCGAAGTCCGCAGGCGTGGTCGAAGCGGCAGCGCCGACCGGCGGCCCGCCAGCATTCAGCACGAGGATATCGGGCGAGGCGCCCCCGGCGCGCACGCGGTCGATGATCGCTTGCGGCGCGGCAAGGTCGTCGAGATCGGCGTGGATGTGGAGTCGCCCCGCCAGCCCTGTGCCCGAGCGCGCCACGGTCATCACCCCCGCGCCCTCGGCCGCCAGCGCCTCGGCAATCGCGCGGCCCAAGCCCTTGCTCGCGCCCAGCACCAGCGCGGTCTTGCCTTCGAGTTCGAGGTCCATCGCCTGCTCTCCCGCAGCGGCCCTCCCGCCCCCCTTTGGCGGTGACGGGATCGAACCGCCGACGCCTTCGGTGTAAACGAGAGCCGAGCAGAGTAAATGACGGTTTTTCGCGATCTCAGGCGCGAACGAGACGCGATGCTCGGGAGAACAGGCGAGAAGGTGCTGACCCTTTGCTGTTCACCAGAACAGGAAAGCCACGCCTGGCACCAGCGTGACCAGCAGGACGCTCGGCCACTTCCATGCGCCGAGATAGTCGAGCAACGCGAACGGTGTTCCTTCCCGCAGCGCAAGGCGCGTGCGCTTGGCGAAGAGGTAGGCGCCGCTCGCAGCGAGGCCCGTCAGCACCAGGCCGAACACCGCCCACAGCAGGCGCGTCGCCAGCCCGCCGAAGGTGCCGAAGTGCAGCGGATCGACCGTATGCACGATCCGCTCCCCCGCGCCCATGAGATGCGCCGTGCGGCGGCCTGCGATCTGGTGGGTCACGGGATCGATGAACACCGCATCGGTTCGCTCGCGCACCAGCACGGCCTGCCAGTGGCCCTGCACGATGACCGGATCGCCGGGTTCATAGGGCAGGGCGATCGCGGTGATCGCGAAACCCGGCTTGGCTGCTCGCGCCAGAGCGGTCCACCGGGCGATGTCGGCGGCGGTGGCGGTCTCGACGAAGTGCGCTTCGGGGACGCGCGGGGTCTCGCTGTTCCAGTCGAGCCCGCTCCACTCGAAGAAGTAGTAGATCGAGGTCAGCGAGATGATCGCGGCGAACCAGATCGACCACACTCCGCCCAGCCGGTGGAGATCGCCCATCAGCGTGCGGAGATTGCGAGACAGGCGCGGGCGGCGGAAGAAGCCGCGCCAGAACTTCTTGTAGACGATCAGGCCCGTCACCAGCGAGCCCAGCAGCACGAAACCGAGGCTGGTGACGAGATAGAAGCCGACATCGCGGGGAATGAACAGGTAGTAGTGCAGCGCCCGCATCGCGTCCTGCAGGCTGCGGCCGTATTCGTGCCCGGTCACCCGGCCGGTGCCGGGATCGACATAGATGTTGAAGTCCGTTCCCGCCGCATCGCGCGCGGCGATGCTCTTGGCGAAATAGGCCGCGTGGCTGCGATCGTAGGAGCCGATGCCGGTGAGTGTTGCTTGCGGGTAGGCCTGCTCAGCTGCCGCCCACATCGCGCCCCAGTCCTCGGTGCCGGGGGTGAAGGCGCTGGCGCGCACGGCGGGCTTGTAGAGCCACTCGATCTCGTGGGCGACGGTGGCGATCGTGCCCGTCAGGCAGACGAAGGCGAGGAACAGGCTGAGCTTGAGGCCGAACAGGTTGTGCAGCCAGTAGGCGAGCGGAAGGGGCTTGCGCCGCCCGTCACCGGCCAGCACGGAGCGCCCGGCCGAAGCCGGTGCGCCGCCGCTGCCGGGGGTATCAAGGAGGCGCTCAGAAACGTCCACTGACGCCGATCGTCACGCGGCGGCCGGGGGCCTCGTAGTTGAAGAAGTCGAGCCCGTCGCCCTGCGAGGCGGGGTTCACATAGGCCTCGTCGAACAGGTTGTCGGCGGCAAGGTAGAGCCGCACCCGGCCAAGGTCATAGCCGATATTGGCCGAAGCCAGCGTCACCGCATCGCTATCCACGAAGCCGAAGTCCTCCTGCGTCGGGGTGAAGAAGCTCGATGCGCCGTAATGGGTGACTTGCGCGCCGACGCTCAGCCTCTCCACCGGCTGCCAGTCGGCGCGCGCGGTGATGCGCAGCGGGACGGCACGGTCGGTCGAGAAGCTGATCCACTCGCCCGTTTCCTCGTCGAACACTTCCCCGCGCTGGAGCGTGAAGACGCCGGCGAGCTGGAGGCTGTCGAGCACCTTCCACTGGGCCTGCGCCTCGACGCCCCAGGCCCGCTCGGGGATGCGCAGCGGGATCAGCGGGCAGAAGGTCTCGCCCGCACAGGAGGGATCGGGCTGGATCTGCGAGGAGGCATCGGAGGTGGCGCGGTAGACTGCCGCGCTGTAGTTCACCGGCCCGCTGGCGCCGCGCAGGCCGAGTTCGTATTGGTCCGAGGTCGCCGGCTCGTTTGAAATTGCGCCAGGATCGAGAGCGCCTCGTGCGGCACGGCCGAGCTGCGAGAGCTCGGCCCCCTGGCTGAAACCGGCATAGAGCTGCACCGCCTCGCTCAGCCGGTAGACCGCGCCGGCGTTCCACAGGGTCAGCTCGCTGTCGGCAAAGGCACCGGGCGTGGCGGCGCGCGGCAGGGTCGGGTCGAAGCCCTCCTGCTCGATAGCACCCGAATACCACTCGTGCCGCACCCCGCCGGTCAGCGTGAGCGCGCCGGTGGTGAACTCGGCCTGTGCGAAAGGTGCCAGCGTTTCGAGGTAGAAGGCCGGGGTGATATAGCCGATCACCCGATCCTCGCCGGCGGGATCGACCGTGAAGCGCAGGAAGTCGTTGCGGGTGTAGTCGAGCCCGTAGCTCGTCTTGAGCTGCGCGGCACCGATGTCGTAGCTGCGCACGAAGGTGCTGCGCAGGCCGAGGCGCGAGTTCTCGCGGTTCGAGGCGAAGAAGTCGTCGCCGAACGCCACATCGAAGAAGTTGTCGCGCTGGATGATCCGCTGGTCCTGGAAGAACAGGGCGAGCGTCACGTCATGGGCGAGCAGATCCGGGTGGTTGAAGCTGAGGATCGCGGTGGCGCTGCGGTCGCCCGCCTCGCCGACCTGCGGGTGCGGGGCGACCTCGATCACGCTCGCGACCTCGTCGCTGCCCGGGAGGAATGCGCCCTCGGGATAGAAGTCGCGCCCCCTGTTCTCGTCGTGGAAGGTGCCGGTGAAGTCGATCCGCGCCTGTCCGATGTCGAGCCCGAAGGAGCCGACAAGGTCGATCGCTTCGAAATCGCTGCTCAGCACCGGATTGCCGTTGCCGCTGCGCGAGCGGCCGCCATCGGTGTAGCCCGCGCCGACATAGTAATCGAAGGCTCCGAGGTCCTGACCCGCACCGAGGTAGAGGTCGGTCGTGAAGGTGTCGCGGGCGACGTCGGTGTTGAAGCTGGTCTGGGCGGTGAAGTCGATCTCCAGCTCACGGCCCTTGGCGCGGCGGGTCTGGAGGTTGATGATCCCGCCCGGGGCGCCAGCTCCGTAAAGCGCGGTGCCGCCGCGCACCACCTCGATGCGCTCGATCGCGAAGGGCGTGAGCGCGAAGGGGGCGGTGCATGACCCGGCGCGCAGATCCTCGTTCACCGGCACGCCGTTGATCTGGAAGGAAGCGTTGCGGCCACGGATCTGGCTGCCGCAGGACGAACGGTCCTCGGGCGCCTGAATGCTGAGGCCGGGCACGGTGAACTCGAGCGCATTCAGGATGCTGCGGTTCTGGCGGATCTGGGTTTGCAGCTCCTCCTCGTCCACCACCGAAACCGACAGCGGGAGGTTTTCGAGCTCCGTGCCGGAGCGGGTCGCTGTGACGATGATCGCGTCGCCCGGTACGGATGCATCCGCCAATGTCGCCTCGGTGTCAGCATCGGTCCTGGCGCTGGCAGGTGCCACGCCGAGAAGCGTGGCAAGGGCGAAGAGCGCGGACGAACGGTAGAGCTTGGAGTGCATGGAAATCCTGTGCCTGCCTGACTGACGGCGCCCTACTAGTGCGAATCATTATCAGTTGCAAACACTCTTTTCCCCCGCCGGTGTTCGCAAACACCGCCAGCCGGCTCCTCGTCGGGAACGGGGAGCCGATCCCGGCCATACAAAAGGGGAGACGGCTGCTCGAGGCAGCCGTCTCCAGCAGCGCAACCCGCCGACCGATCGGGACGGTCGGCGGGCTTTCGGTCCGTCGGATCAGGGCATGTCGTTTCCGGCCGCAGGCACAGGCGCTGCCTCGGCCGCCGGGGCCGACTTGCCCGCGCTGCCTTGCGCCTCGCCGGCGACCAGCGCGTTGCCCGAGGCAGTGAACATGCCGGCGGGCAGCGTGCGCGTGACCTTGCCCTGCTTGACGACCACCTGCCGGACTTCGCCGCGCCCATTGGCGATCACCTCGCGCACCTTGCCGAGCGAGGCGCCGTCCGGGGTCATCACCGGCATGCCCGGCGCGACGCTGGTCATGCCCTGTCCTGCCGCTGCGGCCGAACCCGCGACGGCGAGCGCCGAGGGCATCAGCGAGGCCGAACCCGCACCAGCCGCGCCGCCGCTACCCTCGCCTGCGATGCTGCCGGCAGCCGGGATCGCCGGCATGCCTGGCATCGGTGCGTTCTGGGCGGCGCCGCGGGCCGTGCCCACGGCGCCGCCGGCGGTGTTCGCGGCGAAGGACTTGGCGGTGCCCGCCACCGGCGCGAGGGTGCCGGTCACGGCATCGGTGCCGATCAACTGCGCATTGGCGCTGCCCTGGCCGCTCGCCGATCCGCTCCCGCTTGCCTGCGTCATTTCGCCCATCGGGGGCACGACCAGATCGGCGAGGCTGCCGGTCGAACCGGTGATCGAGCCTTCGGCGCTGCGCTCGGCCTGAACGGTGCCCTTGCGCGCATCGACCGACTGGCTGCCACGGGTCGAGCCGCGACCGCTCACGGTGCTGTCGACCGTGCCGCGGACGGTGGTGGTGGTGCTTTCGATCGTGCCGCCGAGCGTGCCGCCGAGGCCGCCGCCGAGGCCACCGCCCAGACCGCCGCCCCCCAGCAGCTGCGCCTGTGCGGCAGCGGGGATCAGCGCGATGGCACTTGCAGCGAGGATAAGCTTGTTCATGTCCGTCTCCTTTCAGGTGTCCAGCGGGCCTCCGCTGGCCCGCTCGAAAGGAAAACGGATGGGGCCGCGCGCTTAATGCATGGCCCCGCGCAAGAATCATTTCCGCTGGGCGCAGCTCCCGCACAGCAGGCCGCGGCCATAGGTCTTGTCGGCGCCCCTGGGGCCGAGATCGCGGGCCTCGGCATCGACGCGTGCACGCCACGCGCCTGCGCTGCCGAGCGCTGCGGCCACCCGCGCAGCGGCGAGCGGTGCGGCGAAGCTCGTGCCGCGCCAAGCCTTGATCTTGCCCGTCGCGTCGCGCGCGAAGACCCCGGCGCCCGGCGCGGCATAATCGAGATGAAGCGCGCGCCCCGCCTCGATCAGGGCACGACCCTTGCGATCCACCCCCGTGATGGCGAGGACATCTGCATAGGATGCGGGGAACGCAGGTGGTGCCGCCGGGCCGTCATTCCCCACCGCTGCAACCACCACCACGCCCTTGCCCTGAGCAGCCGTGATCGCGCGCTCCACCAGGGCGCTGCGCGGCCCGACGAGGCTGACCGTCACCACCTTGCAGCCGCTGGCCGTCAACCAGCCGACCGCCTTGGCGATCGCCGAGGCATTGCCGCCCGCAGGGTCCGAGCCGTAGACGTCGGCAACCCACAGCCGCGTGATCCCCTGCGCCTGGAGCAGGCTGGCAACGGCGCTGCCGTGATCGGAGGCGCGCGGTGCCCCGGCAGCAAAGCCCCTTAACCCCGAGACAGGCACGGCCTTGCCAATGCCGCCGTCAATCACCCCGACCTTGACGTTCGACGCAGCAGCCGTCGCAGCGGCTGCCATCGCAGCAAGCGGAAGCGGGCGAGGCGCCATCTGGCCTCCTGCCTCCAGATGGAGCGTGTCGGCCTCCACCTCGGCTTCGGGGACAAGCTCTGCGACGCGCCCCTGCCCTTCGGCCAGCGTCATTCCGGCCGGAACCGCGATGCGCGCGAAGGCGATGTCGAGCCCCTCGATCTGCTCGCGTGCCAGCACGCGGAAGCCCGCCTGCTCCAGCACCGCGAACCCCGGTTCGGCAAGTCCCGTCGCAAGCAACTCGCCGCGCCGCGCGAGGTTGCCGACCGCGTCACGCTCGATCGCTTGCGGGTTGGCGCGCAGCAGCCTTCCAAGCGTGCGCTCGCGAAGTTGCAGCAGGCGACGTGCCTCGCGCCCGGTGAGCGCGCTTGCCTGTTCCACCGTCTGTTCGAGTTGCCCGTTGACCTCGCCCAGCACTCCGCCGACGGGCGGCACGCGAACCGGAACCCCGGGCACCTGAAGCTGCGCCGCCAGCGGCCACGCTAGCGCCCCCGCCATCAGCGACACAGCCAGAAGTTTTGTCCCACCGCGCATGATTGTCTCTTTCCGCCATTTGGCATTAAGCATGGATGAAACGGACAGGCCCATCCGTTTCATCCGCAGAAAGGCAAGGAACGCTGCCCGAGAGCTTCGAAAACCAGGTGCTCGATCTGCTGCCGCGGCTGCGGCGGTTCGCGATCGGGCTTGCCGGGTCCCGGGCCGACGGCGACGACCTGTGCCAGATGACCATCGAACGCGCCCTTGCCCGCCGCAACCAGTGGCAGGAGGGGACGCGGCTCGACAGCTGGATGTACCGGATCATGCGCAACATATTCATCGACGAGGCCCGTGCGACGGCGCGCCGCCGCGAGACCTTCGTGGATCCGGACGCGGGTCTCGCGGTTGGCGGTGACGGTAGCCAGGAAGCGGCGGTCGAGCTGTCTCTGGTCGATCGCGCCATGGCCCGGCTGCCCGAAGAACAGCGCGAGGCGGTGCTGCTGGTGATGGTCGAGGGATGGTCCTACAAGGAGGCGGCCGAGATCGTCGGCTGCCCGGTGGGCACGCTCAATTCACGGCTGGTGCGCGGGCGCGACGCGCTGATGGCGATGCTGGAGGATGCGCAATGAGCGTGACCCGGGAAATGCTGGCAGCCTATGCCGATGGCGAGCTGGGCGCTGCCGAGCAGGCCGAGGTCGAGGCGGCAATCGCCGCGGACCCGGCGCTCGCCCGCGAGGTTCAGGCTCACCGCGCGCTCAGGGCCACTTTGTCCGGGCATTATGCGCCGATCGCCGAAGAGGCGGTGCCGCCCGGCCTTGCTGCGCTGCTCGTCACGCCGACGCATGACGCCGGGACGAGCGACTCGCAGGTCGCCAGCATCGCTGCCGCCCGGCAGAAGCGGGGCCTTGCACCGGCAGTTCGGCGCTGGGTGCCCATTGCCGGTCCGGCCCTGGCGGCCTCGCTGGTGCTCGCGGTCTTGCAGCCATGGCAGGCGAGCACGCCCGAGGGCTACGCCCAGGGCGAGCTGGCTGCCGCGCTCGATACGCAGCTTGCCGCCACCCAGCCCGCCGAGGCAGGCACCCGCATCCTGCTCAGCTTCGCGCGCGACGACGGTGATCTGTGCCGCGCGTGGCGAGGGGCTGACGCCGGCGGGATTGCCTGCCGCGATGACACCGGCTGGAGGATCGAGCAGCAGTTCGCCCTGGGCGATGGGCAGGCAACCGAGTTCCGTCAGGCCGGCAGCGAAGCCGATCTGCTCGCAGCGGCCCAGGACATGGCGGCGGGAGACGCTCTGGACGCCGCGCAGGAGCGTGCCGCGCGCGCGCGCGGATGGAAGCAGCCCTGACGAGACCACATGCAAGAAGGGGCCGGCATCACGCCAGCCCCGTCCCGGTGCCTCGATGGAAAGAAGTGCGGCGGATCAGCCCACCGTCACCGTGCCCGAGCGATAGCCGCGCTCCGCCATCTCCTCGATGTAGTGCTTGCGTTCGGTCCGCAATTCGCGGGCATATTCCTCCCACGCATCGCGCAGGTCCTCGATATCGCTCGCCCGGCCAAGGTCGGCGCGCAGCTCCTTCTGCGCTTCGGTGATGTCGATGCGGTAGTCATACCACAGGCTGTTCTCGATCCCGGCGATCGGTGCGGCGAGGATCAGGTGCTCTTCGGCACGGGCAAGCCGCTCCTCGTAAAGGTCGCTTGCGGCGGCGTGCCCGGCGGCCGCGATCATGCCCAGGGCGATGACCGGGGTAGCGATTGCGAGTTTCACGTGATGTCTCCTTTCATTGCTGCTCGCCCCGATCGGGACGGTCACGGATGAAACGAGCGGTGCAGCCGGTTTAATTCACGCCGAGGCGATTTGCGGGAATGCCGTGATCGGCGCGCTTCCATGGCGGCCGACGTGCTGGGGCCGCTGACAAAGCGGTTCATCGTCGATGGTCTGGCCGCCGCCCTGCTGGCGCCGCGCTCCCGGGGATAGGCAGTCCGGTCATCGGGTTCATCGCCTGGTGGGCGGTGACGGGCTCGAACCGCCGACCCTCTCGGTGTAAACGAGATGCTCTACCAACTGAGCTAACCGCCCCACGGCTTCGTGGGCCGGGCGCGGTTTAGCTGTGTTGGTGTGCGGGTCAAGCCGCTAGGATAGGCGGACGGCGCAGGCAGCAGGCGGGGCAGGAGGAGTCGGCAGGCACGATGGCCATTCACACAGCTCTCAATGACGGCACCCCGGTGTGCATCCGCCGCGTGAACCGCGCGGACGAGGCGCGGCTGAAGGAGGGCATCGCGCAGCTTTCGCCGCAGTCGCGCTACCTGCGGTTCTTCTCGGGAATGCGCGAGGCTCCG
This sequence comes from Erythrobacter donghaensis, assembly GCF_001557325.1. GTDB lineage: Bacteria > Pseudomonadota > Alphaproteobacteria > Sphingomonadales > Sphingomonadaceae > Erythrobacter > Erythrobacter donghaensis_B. The sequence goes on along the minus strand of NZ_LSJS01000268.1, from coordinate 1,631 downwards.
CCACAGGTGCTGCGCGCGCTGGCCTCGCCCGACGGCCACGATCACCTCGCCTGGGGCGCACTGCGGAGCGACCTCGCCGATACCCCGGCGCTGGGCGTGGTCCACGCCTTCCGCGACAAGGATGATCCGGATGCGGCGGAGTTCTCGGTCGCGGTGATCGACGCCTATCACGGTCGCGGCCTTGCGCGGCTGCTGACGGCGGTGCTGCTGCTCGATTGCACGCGCGAGGGCTACGAGCATTTCACCGTCCACGTCCTGCCCGAAAACCGCCCGGCGCTGGCGCTGGCGCGCGCGCTGGGGGCGAAGGGGGTCGGCTATGCGGGCGGGGTCTCCGAGCTGTCGATCGACATCGAAGATGCGCTTGCGACCCTGCGGGCCGAGCCCGATGTGCCGGGGCTCGCGGCGGTGTTCGATCAGTTCGGCAACGAGCCGCTAGGCGAGGGCGCGTGCCAAGGCTAGGGGCAGGGACATGAGCACGCGCACGCCCCGCATTCTCGTCCTCGGCACCGGCGGCACGATTGCCGGATCGGGCGCGAGCGGGACGGGGGCGGCTTACCGGCCCGGTGGGCTGTCCTTGGAGGTGCTGGTCGGGCACCTTGCGGCGCTGGGGCTGGCGGCGGAGTTGCACCCGCAGGAGATCGCCCGCATCGGCTCGCAGGATATCGGCTTTGCCGAGTGGCAGGCGCTTCATGCGGCCTGCGCGGGGGCGATGGACGATCGCGGGGTGGACGCCGTGATCATCACCCACGGCACCGACACGGCGGAGGAGACGGGGCTGCTGCTCGACCTCACTTTGCCCACCGCCAAGCCCGTGATCCTCGTCGGCGCGATGCGTCCGGCGGATGCCGTCGGCGCGGACGGGATGCGGAATTTCGCCAACGCGGTAAGGGTCGCGGGCGACCCTCAGGCCGCGGGGCGCGGCGTGATGCTGGTGATGGGCGACGCGGTGCTCGCCGCGCGCGATGCCCGCAAGGCGGCGACGAGCAGCATCGACGCCTTCCGCACCTTCCCGAGGGGGCCGCTGGCGCGCGTCACCCCCTCGAGCCTCGACTGGTTCGGCCCCGCGCACCGCATGGGTGAGGCGGCGCGCTATCCCTTCCCGGCGGAGCTGCCGCGCGTCGCGATCCTGACGGCAGGCGCGGGGATGGACGAAAAACCGGTCGAGGCGCTGCTCGGCATCGGCGCGCGCGGAATCGTGCTGGCCGGCATGGGGCAGGGCAATGCGCCCCGCGTGGTGCTGGAGGCCCTCGCCCGCGCGGCGGCAAGCGGCGTGCCGGTGGTGCGCGCCTCGCGGGTCGACGAAGGGCTGGTCGACCGCAATGTCGAGGTCGATGACGACGTGCTCGGGCTGGTGGCGGCAAGGGCGCTCGGCCCGGCCAAGGCGCGGGTGCTGCTGATGGTGCTGGTCGCGAACGGGGTGACCGATGCGGCGAAGGTGCAGGCGGCGTTTGATAAGGGGTGAGGAGCTTCAGCTGTTTTGCTGCTGGTCTTGCCAAAAGCTGACGTTCGGCAAGCGACCCGATTGCGGTCATAGATTTCTCTCCCCTTGCGGGAGAGATACGGAGACTTGGCAGCATGCTGCCTAGTCGGAGTTGAGAGGGGGACGGGGCCGGAGCGATGGGCCAGACCCC
>NZ_LSJS01000267.1 GCF_001557325.1 Erythrobacter donghaensis | reverse complement strand
GCGTTCACCCGGTTCCTCGACAATGGGCGCATCTGCTTGACGAACAACGCTGCCGAACGCGCCCTTCGCTGCATCCCGCTCGGTCGCAAGGCATGGCTGTTCTGCGGATCTGATCGCGGCGGCCAGCGTGCCGCCATCATCTACACCCTGATCCAGACCGCGAAGCTCAACGATGTCGATCCGCAGGCTTGGCTCGCCGATGTCTTCGCCCGCATTGCGGACCACCCCGCCACCCGGCTCGATCAGTTGCTGCCTTGGAACTGGGCGCCGCTCCCCGACGCAATCGCCGCCTAAACCCGGCTACGCGCCGGCCAGCATCATGCGGCCTTCACCGGATGGATAC
>NZ_LSJS01000266.1 GCF_001557325.1 Erythrobacter donghaensis | reverse complement strand
AATACCCTTACGGTATGGTGGCCGGGTGGGGAGGCGGGGCGGGAGGTCTGCGTCGCGCGCCAGCGCGACCGCGAATCAAAAAACGTCGGGAGTTTGAAGGCTGACCGCCTCATCCTCTTCCAGCGCAACAAGACCGGTCAGGAACTGGCGCGTCGCCGCGTCCCAGGAAAAGCTCGCGCCATAGGCCGCGCAAGTCCCGCGATCGCAATAGCGCGCGGCATCGATCGCGCGGGTGAGATCGTCGTGCATCGCGCCGACCTCGCTCGTCACGATGTCGAGCGGGCCCGGCACCGGGAAGGCGGCGACCGGCGTGCCGCAGGCGAGCGCCTCGATCATCACGAGGCCGAAGGTGTCGGTGCGGCTCGGGAAGACGAAGACCTGCGCCCCGGCATAGCACCCGGCGAGCTCCACGCCCGTGCGCTTTCCGAGGAACAGCGCGTCCGGAAACTTCGCCGCGAGGCTCGCGCGGGCCGGGCCGTCACCCACCACCACCTTGGAGCCGGGATAGGGGCAGGCGAGGAAGGCCTCGATGTTCTTCTCCACCGCGACGCGTCCGACATAGAGCAGGATCGGGCCCTCGAGGCCGGCATATTCGGGCGGCGGCGGGGCATCGGGGGAGAAGCAGGCGAGGTCCACGCCGCGGCTCCAGTGGGTGAGCTGGGTCAGGCCCTGTTCGCGCAATTGCGCGCGGATCGTCTCGGTCGCGACCATGATCCGCTGCGCCGGGCGGTGGAACCAGCGGATATAGGGCCAGAAGGCGCTCGCCGGCAGGCCGGTGCGGCGCGCGAGGTAATCGGGAAACTGGGTGTGGTAGGCGGTGGTGAAAGGCACCTTGCGGCGGAGGCAATAGCGCCGCGCGGCGAAGCCCAGGGGCCCCTCGGTGGCGATGTGCACTGCCTCGGGCTTGATCTGCGCGAGCCGCCGCCCGACCGCCCCCGGCGCGGTGAGCGCGAGGCGGATCTCGGGATAGGTCGGCGCGGGGATCGAGGGGTAGCCTTCGGGGCTGATCACCGTGACCTCGTGCCCCCAGGCGCGCAGCACCTCGCAGGTGGTCGAGAGCGTGCGGACCACGCCGTTGGTCTGCGGGTGCCAGGCGTCGGTGATGATGGCGATCGACGCAGGGGCGGGCCCCGAGGGAGCGATCGAAGCCGGGGCGGGCGAGGCGCTGTCGGTCGGGATCGTCGTCAGCCGGTTCACGCCGCCTCGCGCGCCGGATCCGATGCGGGCGCCGCAGCGTCGGCCCTTGCAGCCTCGCCCTCGGCACGGCGCTTCATCTCTTCGGGCCAGTGGAGGATTTCCATGCGTCCGTCGTGGTGTTCGACCAGCGCATTGCAGCCTTCGACCCAGTCGCCGTCGTTCCAGTATTCGACCGGCTTGCCGTTGTGCTCGAACATGCGGAATTCGGCGGTGTGGATGTGCCCGCACACCACGCCGTCGACCCCGCGTTCGCCGGCGGCGCGGGCGACGACTTCCTCGTACTTGCCGATGAACTCGACCGCGTTCTTGACCTTGTGCTTGGCCGCCTTGGAGAGCGACCAGTAGGGCTTGCCCATCCAGCGCCGCACGGTGTTCACCGCGACATTGCACTTCATCATGAAGTGGTAGGCATGGTCGCCCACGAAGGCGAGCCAGCGGTGCGAGAGCATCACCGCGTCGAACTCGTCGCCGTGGAGCACCATCAGGCGGCGGCCGTCGGCGGTGTCGTGGAAGGCGGCGCGGCGGATCTCGATCCCGCCGAAGTTTAATCCGGTGAACTGGCGGAACATCTCGTCGTGGTTGCCCGGGATGTAGACCACCCGGGTGCCGCGGCGAGCGCGCTTCATGATGCGCCAGACGATGTCGTTGTGGGCGGAGGGCCAGTAGAACTTCTTCTTCAGGCGCCAACCGTCGATGATGTCGCCGACGAGATACATGGTCTCGCTGTCGACATTGTCGAGGAAGTCGATCAGCAGCTCGGCATTGCAGCCCTTGGTGCCGAGGTGGACGTCGCTGATCCACACGGTCCGGTACGAGCGGCGCGCGTTGCCTTCGGGCTCGGGGATACGGGGCGCAGTGCCCGGGAAGCTGGCAATGTTGTCGCTGATCAGGTCGGAGAGGTCGGCACTGGTCATGAATAACCCTCGAGTGTCATGTCTCGTCCGATCCCCATGACAGCCAATTGTTACAGCCGACTCACAGGCAAATGACGGTTTCGCGTCATTTTCCGAAAGGCGCACGATTCAAACATGACTCTTGCTGGTGTTGTCATGACCAGAATATGACTGTCGCGCGACAAATCAAGCGGGTCATGCAAGCGTCCGTCGATGGCTGCCGCCAGTCGATCGGTCAGTCCATCGGGACGAAACCGGCGAGCCCTTCGATCCGCGCGATCCATGCCTGCACTGCCTTGTAATCGCCAAGGCCGAAGCCGCCCTCTTCGGCGACATGGGTGTAGGCAAACAGCGCGATATCGGCGAGCGTCGGGGCATCGCCGCAGAAGAAGGCGTGACCTTCCAGATGCTTGTCCATCAGCGCAAGCGCCGCGCAGCCCGCCATGCGCTTGGCCATGATCTGCGCGCGCTGCTCGGGCGAAAGGTTCGCCTCGCCCACGAAGCGCAGCCAGAAGCGCAGCGTGGCGACATTGGGTTCGTGGCTGTACTGCTCGAAGAACATCCAGCGCAGGCAATCGGCCTCGCCGAAGCGATCCGTCGGGATCAGCGCCGAACCCTTGGCGAGATACCAGCAGGCAGCATTGCTCTCGGGCAGGAAACGCGCGCCCTCCCCTTCGCCGATCTGGAGCACCGGAATGCGGCCATTGGCGTTGACCGTGCCGAGAAACTCCGGCGTGCGGGTCTCGCCCTTCATGATGTCGTAGCCGCGCACCGACAGTGGCAGGCCGAGCAGCGCGGCGGTCAGGCGGATCTTGTAGCAGTTGCCGCTGCGGGGATCCTCGTGGAGGGTGAGCGCCTCACCCACCGGCCACCTCGAGCACGATCTTGCCGACATGCTCGCCCGCCTCCATCCGCGCATGGGCGGCGGCGGCTTCGGCGAGGGGGAAGCTCATGTCCATCACCGGCGCGATCTCGCCGTCGGCGAACAGCGGCCAGGCGTTCTCGGCGATCTCGTCGGCGAGCGCGGCCTTGAAGCTGTCGGAGCGCGGTCGCAGGGTCGATCCGGTGAGCGTCAGGCGGCGCATCATGATCTGCGCCATGTTCACCTCGGCCCGCGTGCCGCCGAGCACCGCGATGGTCACGTGGCGGCCGTCCTCGGCGAGGCACTTGAGGTTCCGGGCGACATAATCGCCCGAGACCATGTCGAGCACGATGTCGACGCCCTTGCCGCCGGTGTGCGCCAGCACCGCCTCGACGAAATCCTGCTCGCGGTAATTGATCGCGTGGGTAGCGCCGATCCGGCTTGCGGCGGCGCACTTGGCGGCATCGCCGCAGGTCACGATCACCTCCATGTCGAAGGCCTTGGCGAGCAGGATCGCGGTCGTGCCGATGCCGCTCGTCCCGCCGTGGACCAACACGCGCTCGCCATCGCGCGCAAGGCCGCGCTCGAACAGGTTGTGCCACACCGTGAACAGCGTCTCGGGGATCGCCGCGGCCTCGGCGAGGAGCATGCCCGAGGGCACCGGCAGGCAGTGCTGCCAGTGCGCGGCGCAATATTCGGCATAGCCCCCGCCCGGGGTGAGCGCGGCGACGTGCTGTCCGATCATCTCGCGCGGGACTTCGCTGCCCACCATCACGATCTCGCCCGCAACCTCGAGCCCCAGCAGCGGCGAAGCGCCCGGCGGCGGGGGGTAGAGCCCGGCCCGCTGGAGGCAATCGGGGCGGTTGACCCCGGCATAGGCGACGCGGATCAGCACATCGTCGGGGCGCAGGCGCGGCACGGGGCTGGTCTGGAGGCGCAGCACCTCGGGTCCGCCAGGGGCATCGAACCCGATCGATTGCATGGTCTCCGGTACACCCGGACTGCCACTCGCCCCCATTCCCGTCGTCCCCGCAAGCGCAAAATTAACCAAGGTTCGTCCCGCGAATAACCGTCTCGCCGATTGACAGCAAGCCGCTTGGGGCGGATGCTGCGAGGCAATGGAAGAACCCGATCGCCCCCGGCCTGTCGGAGATGCCGCAAGTCGCCTCGCTACCGAGGACCTCGGCCCCTATTCGCAGGCCGAACTCGATGCGCGCATTGCCCTGCTCGAGGCTGAAATCGCCCGCGTTTCCGCCCACCGCGCCAAGGCCGCCGCGCACCGCGCCGCTGCCGACGCGCTGTTCGGGAAGGGCGGGGGATGAACCGCCTAGGTAGTTCTTCCGCGATGCGACCAAGGGATTCGCAATTCCCCGGCGTCCACCCATATTGTCGGAAACAGGCTCTCTCCGCCCCTTCGCCACGGGCATTCACCCGCAGATAGAGGCCCCCCATGCCCAGCTTCGCCCAGAACCTCGAACGCACGCTGCACAACGCGCTCGGCAACGCGTCCGAGCGGCGGCACGAATATGCCACGCTCGAACACCTGCTGCTGGCGCTGATCGACGACGAGGATGCCGCGCAGGTGATGGCCGCCTGCGGGGTCGACCTGGCCGAGCTCGGCGAGGTGGTGAAGCAGTATCTTGATCAGGAATATCAATCACTTAAGACCGAGGACGGGGCCGATCCGCAGCCCACGGCCGGCTTCCAGCGGGTGATCCAGCGCGCGATCCTGCATGTCCAGTCCTCGGGCAAGGACACCGTCACCGGCGCCAACGTGCTGGTCGCGCTGTTCTCGGAGCGTGATTCCTACGCGGTCTATTTCCTCCAGCAGCAGGACATGAGCCGCCTCGACGCGGTGAGCTATATCAGCCACGGCATCGGCAAGGGCGGCCGCCAGATCGAGAGCAAGACCCCGCAGGGCACCGACAAGGCCGAAGAGGCGACGCAGCAGAGCAAGGAGAGCGGCGGCAACAAGAAGGAGACCGCGCTCGACCAGTTCACCGTCAACTTGAACGCCAAGGCCGAGGCCGGCAAGATCGACCCGCTGATCGGCCGCGGGCCCGAGGTCGACCGGACGATCCAGATCCTGTGCCGCCGCTCCAAGAACAACCCGCTCTATGTCGGCGATCCGGGCGTCGGCAAGACCGCGATTGCCGAGGGCCTGGCGCGCAAGATCGTCGAGGGCGATGTGCCCGAGGTGTTGCAGGAAGCGGTGATCTATTCGCTCGACATGGGCGCGCTGCTGGCGGGCACCCGCTATCGCGGCGACTTCGAGGAGCGCCTGAAGCAGGTCGTGACCGAACTCGAAGCCATGCCGCACGCGGTGCTGTTCATCGACGAGATCCACACCGTGATCGGCGCGGGCGCGACCAGCGGGGGGGCGATGGACGCCTCGAACCTGCTGAAGCCGGCCCTGTCGTCGGGCGCGATCCGCTGCATCGGCTCGACCACCTACAAGGAGTTCCGCAACCACTTCGAGAAGGACCGCGCGCTGCTGCGCCGGTTCCAGAAGATCGACGTGAACGAGCCGACCATCGAGGACACGATCAAGATCCTCAAGGGTCTGCGCACCGCCTTCGAGGATCACCACAAGGTCAAGTACACCCCCGATGCGATCAAGACCGCGGTCGAGCTCTCGGCGCGCTACATCAACGACCGCAAGCTGCCCGACAAGGCGATCGACGTGATCGACGAGGTCGGCGCGATGCAGATGCTGGTGCCCCCCAGCCGCCGCAAGAAGACCATCACCGCGCGCGAGATCGAACAGGTGATCGCGACGATGGCGCGCATCCCTCCCAAGTCGGTCAGCAAGGACGACAAGAAGGCGCTCGAGAACCTCGAACGCGATCTGAAGCACGTGGTGTTCGGGCAGGACGATGCGATCGTGCGCCTTGCCACCGCCATGAAGCTCAGCCGTGCGGGCCTGCGCGATCCGGACAAGCCAATCGGGAGCTTCCTGTTCTCCGGCCCCACCGGCGTCGGCAAGACCGAGGTCGCCCGCCAGCTCGCCACCATCATGGGGATCGAACTGAAGCGCTTCGACATGTCCGAATACATGGAGCGCCACTCGGTCAGCCGCCTGATCGGCGCGCCTCCGGGCTATGTCGGCTATGATCAGGGCGGGTTGCTCACCGATGCGGTCGACCAGAACCCGCATTGCGTGCTGCTGCTCGACGAGATCGAGAAGGCGCACCCGGACCTGTTCAACATCCTGTTGCAGGTGATGGACAACGGGCGGCTCACCGATCACCACGGCAAGACGGTCGATTTCCGCAACGTGGTGCTCATCATGACCACCAATGCGGGCGCTGCCGACATGGCGCGGCAGGGCATCGGTTTCGGCGACGTGTCGAAGGAAGACGCGGGCGACGAGGCGGTGAAGAAGATGTTCACCCCCGAATTCCGCAACCGTCTCGACGCGATCGTGCCCTTCGCCTATCTCGGCAAGAGCACCGTGGCGCGGGTGGTCGACAAGTTCATCCTCCAGCTCGAACTGCAGCTGGCCGAACAGAACGTCCACATCCAGTTCGACAGCGATGCGCGCGGCTGGCTCGCCGACAAGGGCTACGACAAGCTCTACGGCGCCCGCCCCATGGCCCGCCTGATCCAGGAAAAGATCAAGCAGCCGCTCGCCGAGGAACTGCTGTTCGGCAAGCTGGCCGATGGCGGCGAGGTCCATGTCAGCATCAAGGACGGCAAGCCCGCCTTCGAGATGACCCCGGCCCCGCCCAAGGTGAAGCCGGCGAAGAAGGTCTCGATGAAGAAGAAGGGCGCTGCTGCGAAGAAGCCCGAGACCGAAACCGACGAGGGCTGATGCGCTTCGGATTGACGACATTTGTGGCGGCGGGGGTGCTGATGGGCACCTCCGCCGCTGCCGCGCAGGAAGACAAGGACTTGGCCGCCGAGTCAGCCGAGCGGCTGGTCAAATCCGGCAGCTGGCGCATGAGCGCCACCAAGAGGGGCCCGGACGGCAAGCCCGAATGCACCGAAATCTGGCACTTCAAAGCCGACGGCACGGGCAAGGTCGAGAGCGGCGAGGAGCGGATCGAGGAAACCTGGCGCACCGAGCACAAGGAAGGCGACACCTGGCTCTACACCCGCTCGATGGCGTCCAATGGCGCGCCCGACTGCCTCGGCAAGACCCGCGACCCGGCGAGCTTTCCGCGTCGGGACCAAGGGGTGCTGCTCATCTTCTTCAACAATGGCGACGCGATCCTGTGCCAGCCGACCTATTCCAGGAACCCCGACGGCACCCTCACCCCCACGCATATCTTCAGCGAAGACAACTGCTGGGGTCGGCTCGCACCCTTGTCAGGCAATTGATCGCCGGAACACCGTCACCTGTTCGGGGGTTCATGCAAGCATGACCGGCCCCCCCTTCTCCTGGATCCGGCCCGAGCCGTGGGGTATCCACATCCTTCCCGCCGACGCCTGGGTCGATCCCTCGCGCGCCGTGCCGCGCGCGCTGGTCACCCATGGCCATGCCGATCACGCCCGCGGCGGGCACGGCACCACCCTCGCCACCCCTGCCACGCTGGCGATCATGGAGCTGCGCTACCAGACGCGAGAGGGCGCCTCGCCGGTGGACTATGGCGAAACCGTCAGCATCGGCGGGGGCGTGACGGCGACCTTTCTCCCCGCCGGGCATGTGCTGGGGAGCGCGCAAATCCTGCTCGAACACGCGGGCGAGCGGGTGATCATCACCGGCGATTACAAGCGCGCGCCCGATCCGACCTGCGCGCCTTTCACCGTCACCCCTTGCGACATCTTCATCACCGAGGCGACCTTCGGCCTGCCCGTATTCACCCATCCCCCAATCTGCGAGGAAATCGGCAAGCTGCTCGAGGCGCGCGCCGACAGCCCCGATGGCTGCATCCTCGTCGGCGCCTATGCGCTCGGCAAGGCGCAGCGGGTGATCGCGGAGCTGCGGGCGGCGGGTCACATGGAGACGATCTGGCTCCACGGCGCGATGGAGGCGATGTGCCGGCTCTATGAAGAACACGGCGTCGCGCTGGGCGACCTCCGGCTGGTGAGCGACGCGCCCTCGAAGGACGCGATGCGCGGGTCGATCATCCTCGCCCCGCCCTCGGCCTTGAACGACCGCTGGAGCCGCCGCCTGCCCGACCCCGTCACCGCGATGGCATCAGGCTGGATGCGCGTCCGCCAGCGCGCCCGCCAACGCGGGGTCGAGCTGCCGCTGGTGATCTCGGACCATGCCGACTGGAACGAACTCACGCGCACCATCGCGCAGGTGAACCCGCAGGAGACCTGGATCACCCACGGCCGCGAGGAAGCGCTGCTGCGCTGGTGCGAGCTGAACCAGCGCCGCGCCCGCGCGCTGGCGCTGGTGGGTTACGAGGACGAGGATGACTAGCACCCCCGCCCCCGGATCGGTCTTACTTGATCTCCGCCAGCTCGGCGGCGATCTTCGCCAGCATTTCGTCGGTGATCAGCCCCTGCGAGAAGGGGGCGACCGCCTTGAGGCTGAGCGACTTGAACTGCTCGTAGGCGGGGTGCTGGGTCAGATCCTGACCGTTGAAGTGCTTGGCGACCACCGCCTTGGCGCGCTCGTCGGCCATCAGGGTCTCAATCGGGGTGTCGATCGTGAACATCGCGGCGGTGGTGGCGGTGGTTGCCATCTCGTCGGCAACAGCGGGGGTGGCAATGGCGGTCACGGCAATGCCAATGGCGGCGAGAGGCGCAAACTTCATGGAGCGGATTCCTTGTGGCTATTCAGGCTGACACGGATGTCAACACCGCGCTCTAGCGCATCCATGTGGCTGCGCAATGAATGTGTGGGGCCTCGAGGGGGCCGCGGCTGATGGAGGAATTCGCCGCCCTGCTCGATGCGCTGGTCTATACCACCAGCCGCAACCGCAAGCTCGCGCTGATCGCCGCCTATCTGCGCGCCGCCCCCGATCCCGACCGTGGCTGGGCGCTCGCCGCGCTGACCGACGGGCTCGATTTTCCGGCGGTGAAATCCTCGACCATCCGCAACCTGATGATGGAGCGGATCGATCCGGTGCTGTGGGCGCTCAGCCGCGATTTCGTCGGCGACACGGCCGAGACGGCGAGCCTGCTGTGGCCCGAAGCGGAGGACAGCACACCGCACCCCGACCTCTCGTTGGCCGAAGTGGTCGAGCGTCTCTCGGCCCTCACCCGCGCGACTGCTCCCAGGGAGCTCCCCGGCCTGTTCGACCGGCTCGATGCCAAGGGCCGCTATGCGCTGATCAAGCTGGCGACCGGGGGGATGCGCGTGGGCGTGTCGGCGCGGCTCGCCAAGACCGCCTTCGCCCTCGCCTTCGAGGTCGCGGTCGAGGAGGTCGAGGAGTATTGGCACGCCCTCTCGCCCCCCTATGCCGAGCTGTTCGCCTGGGCCACGGGCGCCGCCCCTGCGCCCGACCTCGCCCAGACCCCGCGCTTCCGCCCCTTCATGCTCGCCCACCCGCTCGAGGACGGCGAGGTCGACCTCAAGGATTACGCTGCCGAGTGGAAATGGGACGGTATCCGGGTGCAGCTGGTGCGCGCCGGGGGTGAGACGCGGGTCTATTCGCGCTCGGGCGACGATATCAGCGCGACCTTCCCCGAATTGCTCGACGTGCTGCCGATCGACGCCGTCCTTGATGGCGAATTGCTGGTGCGCGGCTCGGCGCAGGGCGGCGAGGCCGGGGGCGCGGCCAGCTTCAACGCGCTCCAGCAGCGGCTCGGGCGCAAGACCGTGTCCAAGGCGATGCTGCGCGATTACCCTGCTTTCGTGCGGCTCTACGATGTGCTGCTGCTCGAAGGGCGCGACTGGCGCGAGGCCCCGTGGAAGTCGCGCCGCGCAACTCTCGAAGCGCTGATGCCGCGCCTTCCCGCCAGCCATTTCGACCTCTCCCAGCTGGTCGAGGCCGAGGATTTCGAAGCCCTCGCCCGCATCCGCGACACCGCGCGCGACGAGGCGATCGAGGGCCTGATGCTCAAGCACCGCGAGAGCCCCTATGTGGCGGGCCGCAAGGTCGCCCTGTGGTACAAGTGGAAGCGCGATCCGCTGCTCATCGATTGCGTGGTGATGTATGCCCAGCGCGGCTCGGGGAAGCGATCGAGTTTCTACAGCGATTACACCTTCGGCTGCTGGGACGGCGACCCGGATGCCGGCGCGGAGCTGCTCCCGGTCGGCAAGGCCTATTCGGGCTTCACCGACGAGGAATTGAAGAAGCTCGACCGCTTCGTGCGCCAGAACACGCTGAACAAGTTCGGCCCCGTGCGCGAGGTTGCGCGGAGCCTCGTGTTCGAGGTGGCGTTCGATTCGGTCCACGCCAGCAAGCGCCACAAGAGTGGCCTCGCGATGCGCTTCCCCCGCATCCACCGCATTCGCTGGGACAAGCCCGCGCACGAGGCGGATCGGATCGCAACGCTTCGGGGGCTGATCAAGGATTAGCCCTCCCCTTAGTCACTGCGAGCCGCAGGCGAAGCAATCCATGGGCCGCCCTCGCACTTGGCGGAACGGTCCGGCCATGGGTTGCTTCGTCGCCTGCGGCTCCTCGCAATGACGAGGTGCGAGGCGTGAGGGATTGACGCAAGGCCGCGCGCATCGCTATTCAGTTGCAAATCGCAACCGGAGAGAGATGCCATGTCCTACGCCACCGCCGCGCTCGCCACCTACGCCAACATGCTCGGCACGCTCGATCACATCGTCACCAAGGCGGAAGCCCACGAGAAGGGCGAGGCGCTGCTTCAGGCGCGGCTGGCCGAGGACATGTTCCCGCTCTCCACCCAGATCCGCTTCATCTGCAACATGCCGGGCGAGGCGCTGGCGCGGCTGACGGGGCTGGACTTCACCTCGAGCGATAACGACCCCGCCAGCTTCGCCGAAGCCCGCGAGCGGATCGCCGCCACCAAGGCGCTGGTCGCGGCAAGCGATCCTGCCACCTGGCCCGCGGCGGGCGACCCTGTCGAATTCACCCTCCCCAACGGCATGGCCTTCGCCATGCAGGCGCACGAATATTGCCGCGACTGGGCCATGCCGCAGTTCTATTTTCACATGACCACCGCCTATGCGATCCTGCGCGCCGAGGGGCTTCCGCTCGGCAAGGCGGATTTTGTCGGCTACATGTTCAGATACATGAAGCAGCCGAACCCCGCCTGAGATGAACCGCTACGACCCCGCGCGCCACGGCCTCGCCCTCGGGCTGGCTGCGCTCTCGGGGTTCGTGGACGCGACCGGGCGCGCGCTGGTCGGCTGGCGCTGTGCTGGGCGGCACAAGCGGGTGCCGGCCGAGCGCTAGAGTTCGACCTGAAGCATTTTCTCTCGCGAAGTTGCGCCGCGCAACAACCGCACCCGCGAGGGCGCCAGCCCGAGCGCCCGCGCCACCACTGCAAGCACCGCTTCGTTCGCCGCGCCCTTGTCGGCCGGAGCGCGCACCTTCACCAGCACCGCCGTATCAGTGAGCGTCACGCTCTCCTCGCGTGCGCCGGGCGTGACCCTGACGGCGAGCCGACCGTCCGCGGCGACCCGCGCGCGCAACGCCCCCGCATCCGGCAGCAACGCCGGAGGCCGCGCCATCAGTCCTCGCCGAGCGCCGCCGCCACCGCCGCGGCGTGGGCGATTGCGTTCTCGGCATAATGCGCTGTCCCGATCCGCATGCCCATGATCGCGGGCTCCTCGAGGTCGCGCATCTTGCGCGCCGGGCGGCCGCCCCACAGCTCGCGCGGCTCGATCACCTTGCCCTCGGTCAGCATCGCGCCCGCCGCGAGCATCGCGTCGCTCCCGATCACCGCCTTGTTCATCACGATCGCGCCCAGCCCGACGAAGCCGCGGTCGTGGATGGTGCAGCCATGCACCATCGCCATGTGGCCGATCAGCACATCATCGCCGATGATAAGCGGCGAGCCCTCGGGATCGCCCGGGCGCGGCGGGTCGCAGTGGAGGACGGAGCCGTCCTGCACATTGCTGCGCTTGCCGATAACGATGCGCGACACGTCCGCCCGCAGCACGCAATTGTACCAGATCGAGCTGCCCTCGCCGATTGCGACATCGCCGATGATCGTCGAGCCCGGGGCGATGAAGGCGCTCTCGTGGATACGCGGCGTCTTGCCGTGGATCGGGATGATGTTGACGCCCGGACGATGCATAGCGGTTCCCTTCAGGAGAAATTCTTCCAGATCAGATGCGGCAGGATCGAGGCATAGTCGTCGCGCCACACCTCGGCCGCGGGCGGGGCGAGCGGGCGCCACTTGCCGTCCGCCGTCAGCGCCTTCATCTGCGCCGGATCGCGCGACATCGCCACCCAGATCGAGGTGGTCTGGCCCTGCCCCTTCGGGCTGTCGATCCGCACCGCCGAGGCGAGCTTGCCCTCCTTCGCCAGCGCCGCCAGCACCGGCTCCAATCGGATGAAGCGGTTGGAGATGTGCATCAGCAGCAGGCCACCCGGCGCAAGCGTGCGGAAATAGCCCTCCTGCGCCTCGCGGGTCATCAGGTGGAGCGGGATCGCGTCCGAGGAGAAGGCGTCGACCACCAGAATGTCGAAGCTCGCCGCGGGGAGCTTTTCCAGCTGCAACCGCGCGTCACCGATGATCGTGGGGGCTTGCGGCGCACAGGACTGCATGAAGGTGAACTGCCCGCGGGTCGAATAGTCGAGTACGGCCGGGTCGATCTCGAAGAAGGTCCAGCGCTGCCCCGGCTTCCTGTAGCAGGCGAGCGTCCCCACCCCGAGCCCGACCACGCCGATCCGCGCCTTGTCGCCGAACATTGCGGGAGCCTTGGCAAGTGCCAGCCCCACCCCGGCTTCGCGGCCGTAATAGGTGGTCGGCTCGAGCATGCCCTCGTCAAGCCGCTGCACCCCGTGGAGCGTGGTGCCGTGGATCAGCTGCCTGAGGCCATCGGTCCCGTCACGCACGGTGTAGATCCCGAAATAGCTCCGGCTGCGCAGGCCCGCAAAGCTGGTTTGCGCCTGCACCATCGCGCCCAAGGCCGCGATCAGCGCGGCGCAGGCGGCGACGAAGGCCCAGCGGCGGGCGGCGAGCAGCACCGCGGCAAGGATCAGCGCGGCGAAGATCGCCACGTCGATGAAGCCCCACGCGTCATTCAGCATCGACCGGTCGAACAGCCGCATCGCGCCGATGAACAGCGCGAAGAGCAGCGCGATGATGCCGAGCCGCGCGCCCTGCTCGCTCGGGAACAGCTTGGCGAGGAGCCCCTGCCAGCGGCCCAGCGGCAGTAGCGCGGCTGCGGCGAGGATCAGCAGCGGGTGCTCCCACGTCCAGTCGAACACCAGCGGCGCGATCAGCGCGGTGAACAGCCCGCCGAGCACGCCGCCCGCTGACATCACGAGGTAGAACTGGGTGAGACGCGCAGGCTCGGGCCGGTCCTCGTAGAGCCGCGCGTGGAGCGCCACCGCGACCACGAACAGCAGCATCAGGCTCGCCGCGACCGCGAGCATGCTCGGGCGCGAGGAACCGAGCATCGCGAGCGCGCCGGCAGCGGCGATCACCACCGGGGCGATCACGGTCATCACCCGGGCAAGCCCGCGTTTCTCGGCGAAGGCGAGGCTGAAGGACAGGAGGTAGAGCCCGAGCGGGATCACCCACAGCAGCGGCATCGCGAAGATGTCGGTGGTGAGGTGGGTGGTGGTCGAGAGCATCAGCCCCGAAGGCACCGCCGACAACGCCAGCCACAGCGCGATCCGCTTGGCATCGGGGGCGGGGCCGGCCTCGGTCGTCGAGGCGGCGGCGATCACCGCCGGAGCAGGCGCGGTGCGGCGCGCGAGGCCGACCAGCGCCACCAGCACCACCAGCGCGCCATAGCCCGCCGCCCAGTAACGGCTCTGCTCGCCCAGCGGCAGCAGCGGTTCGACCAGCAGCGGATAGGCCAGCAGCCCGGCAAAGCTCCCGAGGTTGGACGCGGCATAGAGCGGATAGGGGTCGCCCGCCTTCGGGTGCGCGGCGAACCATTGCTGCATCAGCGGGGCCTGCGCCGAGACGACGAAGAACACCGGGCCGATGGTGAGCAGGAACAGCCAGGGCACCCACAAGGCCTCCTGCCCCGCCTCTGCCGGCGCGATTGCGGGGAGCGCGATCGGCAGGGTGAAGGCCGCCGCGACCAGCAGCGCGAGGTGGATCAGCGCCTGCCGCCCGACCGCGAGGCGCGACAGGGCATGGGCATAGGCATAGCCCCCCAGCAGCAGCGCCTGATAGACCAGCATCGCGCTGTTCCAGACGTTCGGCGCCCCGCCGAGGCGCGGCAGCGCAAGCCGCGCGACCAGCGGCTGGACGAGGAACAAGAGGAAGCTCCCCGTCAGGATCGTCAGCGCGAACAGCCAGCGGCGCGGGCCCGGGCCGGGCGCGGCAGAAATGTCGTCAGTCAAGGCTTCGATCCCCATGGCCCCCACGTGCCCATTGCCCGCGCGTGATCCGGTACTGGATCGCCGGGTTATACGCGGGTGGCATTGCCGGATCGTTGAAATCAAGCTCGCTCGCGCGGATCATGCCCAGTTTCTCCATCAGCCGCCAGCTGCCGGTGTTGCTTTGGGTGGTGATGGCGACGATCCGGGGCGCCGCGTGGGAGGAGAAGCCCCAGTCGATCACCGCACGCATCGCCTCGTGGGCATAACCCCGCCGCCAGCGATCCTCGCGCACCAGCCAGCCGATCTCGTGGTCCTCCGGGTTGGGCGCGAGCGGGTGGCCGACATGGCGCAGGCCGCAATGGCCCACCATCGCTCCGGTCGCGCGCTCCTCCATGATCATGAAGCCGAAGCCGTGCGCGGCGAAGCTGGCGCGCGAGGCTTCGTGCTTGGCGGCGATGACTTCGCGCGGCTGCACTCCGCCGAGGTATTGCATCACCGCAGGCGTGTTGAGGAGCGCCATGTGCGGATCGAGGTCGCCCTCGCCAATCTGGCGCAGCACCAGCCGCTCGGTCGTGAGCACGGGTGCCGTCATGTCGCCTTCTCGGGGCCAGCCCATGCGTTCCGCGCGATAGAATAGGCGATGATGCGCGGGTTCTCGGGATCGAAATCGGGGCTGTCGAAGTCGAGGTCTTCGCGTCGCTGCATGCCGAGGCGCTCCATCAGCCCCCAGCTTGCGGTGTTGCACGCGACCGTCAGCGCGATCACCTCCTCCGCCCCAAAGCGATCGAAGGCGAGCGCCAGCGAGGCGGCAGCCGCCTCTCTGGCATAGCCCTGCCCCCAGGCATCCTCGCGCAGCCGCCAGCCGACCTCCATCATCCCCTGCGGGCCGCCCGGCTGGTTCGAGCGTTTCAGTCCGCAAAAGCCGAGCAGCGCGCCGTCCTCGCGGCGTTCGACCACCCAGAAGGTGTGGCCGTGGTCGGCCTGATATTGTTCGACGCGGGCGCGGGCTGCCGCGCGTCCGGCCTCGTCCAGCACCCCGCCGAGCCAGCGCATCACCGCGGGCGTGTTGGTGACGCGCCAGAACGCGGGCCAGTCCGCCTCACGCCAGTCGCGCAGCGTCAGGCGGGTGGTGTCGTGGCGGAACTCAGGCATGCGGGGCGTCCAGCGACCATACGGTGGTGGGGTTGTCTTGCGGAGGATAGTCGGGATCGTCGTAGCCGAGCTCGGGCCGGAAGGTGAAGCCGAGGCGCTGCATCATCCGGGTCGAGGCCACATTGGATTCGCTCGTCTGCGAGTAGAGCACCGGCAGAGCGAGCACATCGAAGGCATGGGCGATCGCTGCCCGCGCCGCCTCGGTCGCATAGCCCTTGCCCCAATGGGCCTCGGCGAAAGTCCAGCCGATCTCGCGCTGGCCTTGCAGGGCGGGCGGGGCGGCGGGGGAGCGGACGTGGAACAGGCCGACCCGGCCCACCCTCTCCCCGACACCCCCGGTGCCGTCACGCAGCCATACCGTCCAGCGCCTGTGCCCGTCCGGCGCGGCGAAGGCGGCGATGTCGGCGGCAAGGCCCTCCTCCACCTCTGCCGCCGTGCGCACCCCGGCGAGGTGACGCATCACCGCAAGGGTGTTCATGGTGGCGAGCAGCCACGGCAGATCCTCCGCCACCGGAGGACGCAGGATCAGGCGCTCGGTTGCGAGATCCCCCTCACCCATTCAGCAGGCGGGCGGCGTGGGCGGCGTGGTAGGTGAGGACACCGCTGCACCCGGCGCGCTTGAACGCCAGCAGCGTCTCGAGCACCAGCGCGTCGCGGTCCCCCGCGCCCGCCGCCGCCGCGGCCTCGATCATCGCGTATTCGCCGCTCACCTGATAGGCGAAGACCGGCACGCAGAATTCATCCTTCACCCGCCGGGCGATGTCGAGATAGGCGAGCCCCGGCTTGACCATCACGGAGTCCGCGCCCTCGGCGATGTCCATCGCCACTTCGCGCAGGGCCTCCTCGGTGTTGGCGGGGTCCATCTGGTAGGTCTTCTTGTCGCCCTTGAGCAGGCCGCCGCTGCCCACCGCATCGCGGAACGGGCCGTAGAAGGCGCTCGCATATTTGGCGGCGTAGCTCATGATCTGGACATTGACGTGGCCGTTCATCTCGAGCGCGCGGCGGATCGCGCCGATGCGGCCGTCCATCATGTCCGAAGGCGCGATGATGTCCGCACCCGCGTTCGCCTGGTTGACCGCCTGATCGACCAGCGACGCCACGGTGTCATCATTGACGACATAGCCTGCATCGTCGACCAGCCCGTCCTGCCCGTGCGAGGTATAGGGGTCGAGCGCGACGTCAGTCAGCACGCCGATCGAGTCTCCGCAGGCGTCCTTGATCGCGCGGATCGCGCGGCACATCAGGTTGTCGGGGTTGTGCGCCTCGCCCCCGTCGTCGCTGCGCAGCTCGCGCGGGGTGTTGGGGAAAAGCGCGACCACCGGGATGCCAAGCGCCACCGCCTCCTTCGCCCGCGCCACGATCCCGTCGACCGACCAGCGCGAGACGCCCGGGAGCGTCGCGATCGGCTCCTCGACGCCCTCTCCGGCGGTGACGAACAGCGGCCAGATCAGATCCGCGGGGGTGAGCAGGGTCTCGCGGTGCAACGCGCGGCTCCAGCCAGTGGCGCGGGTGCGGCGCAGGCGGGTGTTGGGGTAATGTCCGGTCATGCTTGCGAGACTTACGCCCAATCCGCGCTGGACGACAAGCGTTCCCTACGGCTTCTTGGGCGCAGGGGTGGGCCCGGCGACCTTCTCGATCTCGCGCACCGGGGCCTTCACTTCGGACGGATCGGGCGCGAGATCCTTGAGCGCGGCGCCGACTTCGATCTCCTTGAGCTTGATCAGCTGGCGGCGGAAATCGATCAGCTCGGTGCCCGAAAGCAGCGCGCGGCTGACGAACTGGACGCTCGCCGGATTGATCACCCGCCCGCCGCGATACATCTCGTAGTGGAGGTGCGCACCGGTCGACAGGCCGGTCGAGCCGACATAGCCGATCACCTGCCCGCGCCGCACCGACATGCCCGGCGCGACCGCCATCCGGCTCATGTGGCAGTAGCGGGTCGAGAGCCCGCCCCCGTGTTCGAGCCGCACCTGGATCCCGCAGCCGCCGGCGCGGCCCGCGCTCGTGACCTTGCCGTCGCTCACCGCGACGATCGGCGTGCCATACGACGCCTTGAAGTCGATCCCGGCGTGCATCCGGGTGTAGCCGAGGATCGGGTGGCGGCGCATCCCGAAGTTGGAGGTGACTGCCCCCGGCACCGGCGCCAGCAGCCCGCGGCGCTGCTCGCCCACGCCCGAGGCCTCGTAGAAGCGCCCCTCGCTCCCCCATCGCATCAGCTGGGTGCGCGGCACCCCGCTGCGATCGATCCCGGCATAGAGCAATTGCCCCGCCATGCGCTCGCCGGTCGCGGCGCGGCGATAGGCGAGGATGATGTCGAACTCGTCGGTCGAGCGGACCTCGCGGTCCATGTCGATTTGCGCGTCGAGGGCTTTCAGGTATTCCTGCACCGCGCTCGCGGGGACACCGGCGGCGCGCATCGAGCGGTAGAGGCTCGAGCCCACCTGCCCACGCACCCTGAGCGGGGTCTCGTCGACGCGGATCACGTTGCGCTGGAGCGCGAGCGGGCCGGCGGGGATCACCGGGGTGCCATCGGGATTGACCTCGCCCACGCCCGGGCGGGTCAGCGCCAGCTCGAGATCGAAGCGCGCGCGGAACGAGAGGCTGTCGAGCGGGCGCGGCTGGCCCGGCGCGGTGCGGCGGCCGAGGATCAGGTCCATCTGGGTGCCCGGCTGGATGTCGCCCACTGCCACGGCCTGCCCGACCAGCGCGGCGGCGCGGTCGATATCCTCGGCCGCCACGCCCGCGCGGCGCAGCATCGAGGCGAAGCTGTCACCGGGCGCGAGGGTGACGACCATCTGGATCTGCGGCCGCTCGGGCGCGCTCTTGAGCGGGATCACCGCCTGGGTCGGCCCCATCCGGCGGCCGGAGTCGGCCCCCAGCGCGAGCGGCAGGATCATCTGGCTGCGCATCTCGGCATCGACCGCCGCGCCGCGCGGCATGGCGGGGCGGGCTTCCAGGGGCGTGAGATCGGGCCAGCAGGCGAGCGCCACCACGCCCAACCCCACCATCGTCCCCAGCCCGCGCAACCAGCGGCGGCTGCCGATATCCTCGGCAAGGTCGGGGGCGAGATCAAGCCGGTCGAACCACCGCGAGGCGTCAAGCCGCCACGCCTCGTAGGCCTGAACCCGGGAGGCGAGGCGCTGCCTCAGCCGCCGCCGCAGGCGCTGCGTGAAGGTCGGCGGGGCGAGCTTTCCGGCGTTGCGCAGATAGGGGATGAGCTCGCGCGCCTCGGACGGGTCGATCGGCTGCGGGATGATCGCCAGCGCGCGGGCAGCGCCCTCGTCCGGGGCGTGCCCGGCGTCCTCCGGGGCTTCTTCCAGATCGGTCAGTTTGCGCGCGTGATCCAACATCATGCCCCGAACGGTGCCCTTGGCCGGGCGAGCCTTGCGCCACCCTCCGGCGGAGCCTTGTCCGATTTTTCTGCCACAACATAGTAAAGTCGCGCTTAACCAGCGACCAGTCGGTGCCTCGGTGCGATAAGGTGTTGTGCCTATTGCCGTGCGAGGCTGACCCATGGCCTTGCCCGCCTGCGGCAAGCCTGCGATGACCGCAAGGCTGTGACCCTTCCCCCCCTTTCCAGACCCGGCGACGACAGCCGCGTGCGCGCCGTGCTCGGGCCGACCAACACCGGCAAGACGCATCTCGCGATCGAGCGGATGTGCGGCCATTCCAGCGGCATGATGGGCTTCCCGCTGCGCCTGCTGGCGCGCGAGGTCTATGACCGGGTGCGCGCGATCAAGGGCGACAAGCAGGTGGCGCTGATCACCGGCGAGGAGCGGATCGAGCCGCCCGACGCCCGCTATTTCCTCTGCACCGCCGAGGCCATGCCGCGCACCGCCGGGCAGCACGCCTTCGTCGCGCTCGACGAGGCGCAATTGGGCGCGGACCCGGAACGCGGGCACATCTTCACCGATCGCCTCATGCACATGCGCGGGCGCGAGGAGACGATGATCCTCGGTAGCGCCACCTTGGAACCGATGGTCAAGGCGCTGATCCCCGGGGCCGAGATCACCAGCCGCCCGCGCTTTTCGACCCTCTCCCATGCCGGCGTGTGCAAGCTCTCGCGCCTGCCCAAGCGCTCCGCCGTGGTCGCCTTCAGCGTCGAACAGGTCTACGCCATGGCCGAGGCTTTACGGCGGTTCAGAGGCGGGGCCGCTGTTGTCATGGGCGCGCTCTCGCCCGAGACCCGCAACAAGCAGGTCGCGATGTTCCAGGCGGGCGAGGTCGACTACATCGTCGCCACCGACGCGATCGGGATGGGATTGAACCTCGATCTCGACCATGTCGCCTTCGCTGCGCTGTCGAAATATGACGGGAGGCGGAAGCGCCGCCTCACGCCGAGCGAAATGGCGCAGATCGCGGGGAGAGCCGGGCGGCACCAGCGCGACGGCAGCTTCGGCACCCTGTCGGGGACGGGCAAGGGCGACGGCGAGCCGCTCCAGTTCACCGACGAGGAAGTCTACGCGATCGAGGAGCACCGGTTCGCGCCCCTCACCCACCTGTTCTGGCGCGAGGCCGATCCGCGCTGCGATTCGCTCGCGAGCCTGATCGCCGAGCTCGAGGCGAGGCCCGACAATCCGGTGCTAAGGCCCGCACCCGAGGCGATCGACCTCGCCGTGCTCAAACGCCTCGCCGCAGACCCCATCGCCGATACGGTGCGCGGGGCGGGGAGCGTGCGGCGCTTCTGGGAGGCCTGCTCGCTCCCCGATTTCCGCAATCTCGGGGTCGAACAGCACGCACGCTTCGTCGCCCGACTGTGGGACGACTTGCAGGGCGGTTACATCGGCGCGGATTTCGTCGCCGCGCGCATCGCCGAGCTTGACCGGATGCAGGGCGACATCGACACGCTGCAGGGGCGAATCGCCGCGATTCGCAGCTGGGCCTATATCTGCCAGCGCCCGGACTGGGTGCTGGCGCGCGACGAAATGGCCGCGCGTGCGCGCGCGGTCGAGGCGAAGCTCTCGGATGCGCTGCATGCGCGGCTGACCGAGCGTTTCGTGAACCGAAGGACGACGCTCTTGATGAAATCGCTGGGGCAGGATGCGAGTGCGCTGCCCGTCACCCTCGAACCCGACGGGCACCTCACCGTGGAGGGCGAGAGCATCGGCCGGCTCGAGGGCTTTCGCTTCCATGTCGATCCCGCGGCGGGGGTAGCCGACCGCCGGATGCTGCTCGCGGCGGGCGAGAAGGCGCTGCCGGCGCTGCTCGCGGGCCGCGCCGAGTGGCTGCTGTCGCAGGGCATCGCCGAGCTGGAGATCAGCGGCGGCGCGATCCGGTGGCAGGGCCGCGCGCTCGCCGAGATCGCCTTCCCCGGCCATCCGGGCTCGGGCAATTTCGGCACCCCTCGCCTCGCCCTCACCCGCGACGCGGCGCTGCTGCCCGATGCCGCCAAGGCGAAGCTGGAAGCTGGCCTTGCCGCATGGCTCGAAGCGCAGCTCGAACCGCTCGCCCCCTTGCGCAGGCTCGCCGAGGCCGCGCGCGATCCCGCCGCCGGCTCGCAGGCGCGCGCGCTCGTCATCACCCTGATCGAGGCGCGCGGCGTCATCAGCCGCGAGGAGGCGGGGCTCGAGAACCTGCCCAAGGAGATGCGCCCCTATCTCAGGAAGCTCGGCATCACCTTCGGCGCGCTCGACATCTTCGATGCGCCGCTGCTGAAGCCCGCCCCCCGGCGATTGCTGCACGCCCTCGGGCTCGACACCCGCGCCGTGCAGGAGGCGATGCTCCCCGTGCTCGCCGAGGGCAGCTGGGCCAGGGGGCGACTGCCTGCGGGCTATCGCTATGCCGGCAGCCAGGCGATCCGGGTCGATCTCGCCGAGAAGATTTTTCGCGCGGCCTTCGATGCGCGCGCCAAGGTGGTCGCGGCGCACCCTAAGGAGCGCAACCGGCCGTTCCGGCTCGATCTGGCGCTCGCGGTCTCGGTCGGGCTCGAGGCCGAGAACGCCCGTCGGTTGCTCGGCAGCGCGGGCTTCCGCTGCGAACGCGCGCGCGCCCTGCCCGAGGGCGCTCACGGTGCCCCCGCCCCCGACCGCTGGTACTGGCGCCCGCGCCGCCCGGAGGAGCGCGAGGCCAGAGGAGCCGCGCGCCGCTCCGACCGCAAGCCGGAACGCAAGGACACGCACCACGAGGGCAAGGCACGCGGCGAGAAGCGCGACGATCGGCCCAGGGGCGAGCGGCGTGACAGGCCCGGCGGGGGCAGGCCCGCGGGTAAGCCGCGCGGCAAGCCGCGCGAACGTTCAGGGGGCGACAACCGCCCGCCCCTCCCCAAGCCCGATACCGGCCCCGCGCGCGCCGGGGGCGCCTTCGACAAGCTGGCGGACCTGCTCAAGGGATGAGCGCAGCAGGTGGTGGCAGCGCAGGCTCGATCCGCATCGACCGCCTGCTCGTCTACCTGCGCTTCGCCCGCACCCGCTCCGCTGCGCTGGCGCTGATCGATACCCATGCTTTGCGCCGCAACAGAAAGCATGTGCTGCGGGCTTCCGAACAGGTGCGTATCGGGGATGTGCTGACGATCGCGCTGGGCAGCGGCGTGCGGGTGGTCGAGCTCCTCGCCCTGCCCCCACGGCGCGGCTCGCCTGCCGAGGCCGCATCGCATTATCGTGAGGTTGATTCCGATGGACTTGACCGTAAGGGGCAAATGACCATAGGCGCGTCGTCGCCTGCGCCGGGCATCCTGTCCGGCGATCCCGAAGATTTCTCGTGAAAGAGCCGCAATGACTTACGTCGTCACCGAAGACTGCATCAAGTGCAAGTACACCGATTGCGTGGAAGTGTGCCCGGTCGACTGTTTCTACGAGGGCGAGAACATGCTGGTGATCAACCCCAGCGAATGCATCGATTGCGGCGTGTGCGAGCCCGAATGCCCGGCCGAGGCGATTCTCCCGGATACCGAGGACGGGCTCGAGAAGTGGCTGGAACTTAACACCCAGTTCTCGGCGGTGTGGCCCAACATCACCAGCCAGAAGGCCCCGCCCGAGGATGCCGACGCGCACAAGGGCGAAAAGGGCAAGTTCGAGAAGTACTTCAGCGACGCGCCGGGCGAAGGCGACTGATTTCGGCGCGCTTTTGCGCTATCTGCAAAGCTTCGCAGGTCCGCGCAAACGCCGACTCGCAATTTTGTTGCAGGCGTGCTATATGATGTGCCGACCGCGCCGGGCCATGGGCCCGCGCAGGCGTCCAGAAACCAGGAAGGCCCGACACCAGCAACCCCCAACCGGACGTTTCGCACCCGGCGCTCGCCCTGTGAGGGGTAGGGTCGCGCCGCCGGGCCGTTTCGTTCCCTCCCCTCCCGTTGCAAGGTCGGCCGATTGAAAGGAACGTGCATGGCGAGCACCGCGAACGCATTCACCGTCGGCGATTATGTTGTCTACCCCAAGCACGGCGTGGGCCGGGTGGTCGAGCTCCAGCGCGAGGAAATCGCGGGGATGCAGCTCGAACTCTACGTGCTGCGCTTCGAGAAAGAGCGCATGACCCTGCGCGTGCCGGTCAACAAGGTCGAAGCCATCGGGATGCGCAAGCTTTCGTCGGACAAGACCCTCAAGCAGGCGATGGAAACCCTCAAGGGCAAGCCCAAGGTCAAGCGCACCATGTGGTCGCGTCGCGCGCAGCAATATGAAGCCAAGATCAACTCGGGCGACCTCGTCTCGATCGCCGAAGTGACCCGCGACCTGTTCCGCCCCGAAGACCAGCCCGAGCAGTCCTATTCGGAACGCCAGATCTTCGAAGCGGCCTCGAGCCGCCTCGCCCGCGAGTTGGCGGCGATGGAAGAGACCGACGAGCCGACCGCGCTCGGCAAGATCCTCGACGTGCTGCGCGAGCACGTGCCGCAATATTACGACACCGCCGAGGAAGCGTAAGCTTCGCGGCGCGCTGGCGCGAACATGAAAGGGCCGTCCTTCGGGGCGGCCCTTTTCGTTTGGGCGTCGTGTCGGCTCTCCCCCTTGCACCAGGCCCCATGGTGTATTACATCAGCAATACGCCAACGGGAGAGACACGCATGATCCACACACGCCTCGCGCTGCTGCTTGCCGGCACCGCAGCCCTCGCCGGCTGCGAAGGCGCCGATGTCGAGATCAACGGCCAGAAGGGCGTGCCGCTCTCCGAGCTCGAAATCGCGGGCGCGGCGCCCCCCAAGGTGTTCCTCGCCTCGGGCGACAACGTGATCGTCACCGAGGGCAACACCTTCGCGATCAAGGTCGAAGGGAGCGACACCGATTCCTTGCGCTTCGTGCGCGACGAGGAGGTGATCGGCATCACCCGCGTCGAGGGCTGGAACGGCAACTCCACCGCCACCATCCGCATCACCATGCCCGCCCCCAGGGAGATCATCATCGGCGGCGCGGGCACGGTCAAGGCGCAGGGCCTCGCCAGCGAGGCCGCGATCAATATCGGCGGCAGCGGCACGGTGGAGTTCGAGAAGTTCGCCGGCCAGACGCTCGGCATCAACATCGGCGGCAGCGGCACGGTGCGCGGTAGCGGCACGGCGAAGGAGCTCAAGGTGCTGATCGGCGGCGCGGGCGAGGTCGAGATGCCCGCACTGAAGGCCGATCAAGCCGAAGTCACCATCGGTGGCACCGGCGATGTCGCCTTCGCCTCGGACGGGACGGTCGAGGCGACCATCGGCGGCGCGGGCGACATCAAGGTGACCGGTACCGCCAAGTGCACCGTCAACGCCTTCGGCTCGGGC
>NZ_LSJS01000265.1 GCF_001557325.1 Erythrobacter donghaensis | reverse complement strand
AGGCCGCAAGGTGAGCAGGATCCGCTGCGCCTGTTCGAAGTCCGCGCCCTCGACATTTACACCGGCGACAAGATCCGGTGGACAGAGACTGATCACCAGCGCGGCCTGCTCAATGCCGACCAGGCCCGCGTTGTCGCAGTCGACAAAGAGGCTGTCGTGGTGAAGACATCCTTGGGCGCAGAGCACAGGCTGGAGCAGGGCGACCCGATGCTCCGCCGTCTCGATCTCGCCTATGCACTCAATGCCCATATGGCGCAGGGGCTGACCTCCGATCGCGGCATTGCGGTCATGGACAGCCGCGAGCGCAATCTGGCCAACCAGCAGACGTTTCTGGTCACGATCACACGGCTGCGCGATGGCCTCACCCTCTATGTCGACAATGCTGGCAAGCTTGAAGCGGCGGTCGAGCGCAATACCGGTATGAAGCACTCTGCGCTGGAAACGGTCGATCTCCTCCGCGACGCTGCGTCCAAAGGGCAGGCCAAAGATCGTGTCGATCTTGCACCGGAACGCAAGCCGCCAGAGCTTGACCGGTCGATCACCAAGCCATTCGAGATCGGCATCTAGCGACCTGCTGTCCCCATGCGTCC
>NZ_LSJS01000026.1 GCF_001557325.1 Erythrobacter donghaensis | reverse complement strand
TTTACGCTACTCCCGCCTACCGCTCAGACACCCCTTGGTGCATAAGAGCGGCTAGGGACTGTCGCTAGGGAAACGCCGAAGATCCGCTTCAGCTGAGCCCGCGCCAGTCGATCCATTCGCAGTAGGGATGGCACAGGGCAGCGAGCCGGCTCTCGCCGTGCTCGCCCGCGCCGTCCCATTGCGCGATCCTGAGTTCGACCGCCGCGCGATCGGCGCGCCACTCGATGCTCACGCGTGCCAGCGGGCGATCGGGCTCGGCCCGCGCCCCGGCGAGCGCGAAGGCGTGGTCGATCGCGGCGCGTTCGGGCGCTCCGGCATATTGCAGCACCATCGAATGGAACACCACACGGCGCACCCCGCGGCGCTGGGGCTGCGCGAAGCGTTGCAGCAGCCACGCGCTCGCAAGCCCCGGCTCGACCTGCGGCGGGTGCGCCTGCGCGATCCCGATCGCCGCCGCGAGCCGCGCGGCACGGGCGGCCTCGCCGGGCCAGAGATAGGCGGCGAGCCGCTCCCTGTCGGCCTCGAGCCCCGGGTCGAGCGGGTGGAGATCGACGCCCGCCGCACCCGTGACCGCCAGCGCGCCCGCCGGAGCAGCGCCGCCGCGCCATTGCGGCGCCAGCTTCACCGTGCTCGCCGCCGCGCAGGCACTGACCGCGCCGAGTTGCACCGCGTAGCGGGGAAAATTGAGATTGAGCCCCGCGCTCGCGCCCAGTTCGAGCACCTCGCACGGCAGCGCGCGCATGCGCCCGAGCTCGAGCAGTGCGGCGACCAGCCCCGCCACCCGTGCGACCTCGTTGGTCTGGGTGGGATGCGAAAGCCAGCCGAGCAGTTCCTCGGCATGCACATCGAGCGCCTCGGCGAGCGCTGCCTCAAGCGCGAAGGGCGATGGCATCGCGCCGCCCCGGTAGAGCGCGCCCAGCACGCCCGCCTCACGTCCGGCGCGCGCCAGCGCATGGAGCCCGGAATTGAGGCGGAAGATCACCCCGTCCGACGCCAGGTCGCCAGGCCAATCCTCGATCGCGGCGAACACCGCCCCGCCACTCTGTGGTAAGACCTGCGCGAGCGCCGACATCAGTGCGGCGGCCCGCGGCTTGCCGAAGCCGCGCGCCTTGGCGGCCTCGATCTGCAGCTGGCGCACCGCGCGCGCGGATTCTCCGGCAAGGCCGGGCTCGCGCGGGAGAGCAAGGGATCGAGGAGGAAACATCAAGGTCAAGAGCGCCGCCGGGGATCGCTGAAGGGAAGGCCCTGCATAGGCCGGGCACACCAACTTTCCTTGCCGCCCGCCTAAGGGAAAAGCCGCAGGAACAGATATTTGCCGCTCGTCCCGGGGCCCGCTGCCCGACCCCGTGACAATACCGAGCCGGTGCGGACGGCATGGTTAAACGCGCGGCCCTATCCGGTGGCGAGCTGTTCTTGACAACCATCCGGAGTTCCCGAGGCATGCGCCTTTCGACTGTCTTCACTGCCGCCCTGCTCGTCACCACCGCCGCCGTGCCGGCCTATGCCCGCGACGACGCTGCTGCCCCCGACGCTGCGGACAAGCAGGAGGGCGAGGCCCCCGCACCTGCCGCCAAGACCTTCACCACAGGTGTGGCCAAGGGCCGCGACCTGCTCGACACCGCGATCTCGGCGAGCGTGCTCGACGACCACGACCTCGCCCAGCTCTCGGTCAGCTCGATTGCCGGGATCATGCAGAACATCCCGGGCATCCGCTCGGAGACCTCCGACATCGACGGGTACTCGGCGATCACCATCCGCGGCCTGCCGCTGGCGGCCGAGGGCTCGAAATTCCTCCAGCTTCAGGAAGACGGGCTGCCGGTGCTCGAATTCGGCGACATCCAGTTCGCCGGGATCGACCAGTTCCTGCGCGCCGACCTGACCCTGTCGCAAGTGCAGGCGATCCGCGGCGGCTCGGCCTCGACGTTCGCGTCCAATTCGCCGGGCGGGCTCATCAACTTCATCTCGCGCACCGGCGAGACCAAGGGCGGCACGGTGCAGGTGTCGAGCGGTGTCGGCCATGATCTGAAGCGCATCGACTTTGCCTATGGCAGCCCGCTGGGCAACGGCTGGCGCTTCCATGTCGGCGGCTTCTACCGCAGCGGGGAAGGCCCGCGCGAGCTCGGCTTCAACGGGTTCGAAGGCGGCCAGATCAAGGCCAACCTCACCAAGGAATTCGAGGGCGGCTACATCCGCTTCTACGGCAAGTATCTCGACGACCGGCAGCCCAATTACAGCACCCTTCCGGTGACGGTCGGCGGCACCGATGCCGACCCGCAGATCGGCTTCCTGCCGGGCTACGACATCCGCGAACAGGCCTATCTGTCGCCCCTGACCCGCAGCTATGCCGAGGTCGACGCGAATAATCGTCCGGTGGTGATCGACGCCGCCGACGGGCTGGCTGCGAAGGTTGCCGCCTTCGGGCTCGAGGCGCAGTTCGACGTGGCCGGGTTCACCGTCACCAACCGCTTCCGCTTCTCCGACATCAGCGGCGCCTACAACGACGCGGTGCCCTTCGTCACCGCGCCTGCACCGTTCTTCGCGCAGTTCGGCGGGCCGGGTGCGCAGCTGAGCTATGCCGCCGGTCCGAACAGCGGTCAGGCGATAACCGATGCCCGGCTGCTGGCCTTGTCGGTGCGGCTCCATGCCGATCTCGAAAGCCTCGACAACGCCACCAACGACTTGCGCGCCACCCGTGTGTGGGAAGTGGGCGAAGGCAAGCTGACCACCACGGCGGGCGTCTACACCTCCTTGCAGCAGATCCGGATGTTCTGGAACTTCACCAGCACATTGCAGGATCTGGCGGGCGGCGGGCGCAACGCGCCGGTCAACATCACCACCGCGACCGGCGTGCCGGTGACCGATGCGGGCACGCTCGCCTACGGCTTTGCGGTCGGCCTGCCATTCAGCATCTACCACAACCGCTACGACGTCGACTACGACGTGCTCGCCCCCTACGGCTCGGTCAATTTCCAGATCGGCAAGCTCGCCATCGGCGCGAGTGTGCGCTGGGACAAGGGTGATGTCTCGGGTCAGGTCTTCTCGCCCGGCTTCGGCGATGGCCGCGCGCTGTTCGCGCCGGTCGATGTCAATGGCAACGGCCAGATCTCGGTGGCCGAGAGCCGCGTGCCGATCCTGCCGCTGACCCGCCCCGTCGCGGTCGACTACGACTATGACTACCTGTCCTGGTCCGCCGGGGTGAACTACCGCTTCGCCGAGAGCCTGTCGGCCTTTGCGCGCTACAGCCGCGGGGGTCGTGCCAGCGCCGAGAACGTGATCGGCACCGAGACGCTCGATCCCCTCACCGGGCGCCCGAACAATCCCGATCTGCTCATCTCGATCGTCAAGCAGGCCGAGGCCGGCGTCAAGTACCGCAAGGGTGGCCTCAGCCTGTTCCTGACCGGCTTCTGGGCCTCGACCGACGAGCGCAACGCGCAGATCACCGCCGATGCGACCGGACAGGCCTTCGTCCAGCAGATCGAGCGCACCTACAGCGCCAAGGGTCTCGAGTTCGAAGGCGAATGGCGCCGCGGGCCCTTCACCCTGACGGCTGGCGCGACCTGGACTGACGCAAGCATCGACGAGGACCTGATCGACCCGGCCTTCAACGGCCTCACCCCGCGTCACATCCCCGACTTCGCCTTCTTCCTGCGCCCCTCGGCCGAGTTCGGCAAGGTCACCTTCGGCGCCGCGGTCAACGGCACCACCGAAAGCTTCGCGCAGGACACCAACCAGCTGGCGCAGCCCGGCTACGTGATCGTCAGCCCCTTCGTGCAATTCCGCCCGGCCGAGGGCGTCACCGTCGCGCTCAACGCCTTCAACGTCTTCGACGAGCTCGCGGTGGTCTCGCTCCAGGCGCCGACCATCCCGGCCTCCGGGCTCACCAATGCGCAGGTGATGAACGGCCGCACCGTCACCGCCTCGCTGCGCTACGCCTTCTGAGGCGTGGCCGCGAAGGGAAAATGATGGACGAGAGGAACCACCGCCATGCTTGACCGGATGAACATCCCCCGCCGCCTCGGCTTTGCCTTCGTGGTGCTCAACGTTGTCGCGGCGGCCGTGATGATCGCGTGCGGGGTGAGCCTGGCGATGATCTCGTCGGTCACCGCCAGGAACACCGAGAGCCAGGCGATCCTTGCCAACGTGCTCGGGCTCGAGACCGCGCTGCTGCGCCAGAACAGCCAGCTGCGCGGGTTTCTGGTCACTGCCGACCAGAGCTACCTGAAGTCCTATTACGAGGGCCGCGACGATTACGACCGGATGTCGGCCGAACTCGAGGGGCAGCTCGCCGCCGATCCTGCCTTGCAGGACAAGGTCCGCCTCAGCCGCGAGGAAACGCTCAAGTGGCGGCGCGACTGGGGCGACCGCTATGTCGCGCTGGTCAAGGCCGGCAACCGCGACGGCGCGCAGACGGCGATCCGTGCGGCGGGCAAGAAGGTGCTGGTGAGCGACGCGGTCAACCCGCTGCGCGACATCCGCGATGCCCAGCACGACGCGATCGAGACGCAGAGCGCGCGGCAGGAGAGCGTCATCACGCTCGCCTGGGTTGCGCTCGGCCTTGGCGCGGCGATCCTGATGGGGCTTGCGCTGGTGCTGGCGCGCGCGCTGACCCGTTCGATCGCCCGGCCGATCGTCGATCTCACCCGCGCGGTCACCGGCCTGTCGAAGGGCGCGACCGACGTCGACATCCCCGGCACCACCCGCGGCGACGAGCTGGGCGCGATGGCGCAGGCGATGCTGGTGTTCCGCGACGCCGCGATCGAGCGCCAGCGCGCCGTCGCCGAGCGCGAGGAAGCCGTCGCTCGCATCGGCCAGCACCTTGCAGCGGTCGCCCGTTCCGACCTCACCGTGCGCCTCACCGGCATGCCGCCCGCCTTCCAGTCGCTCGCCAGCGACTTCAACGAGGCACTCGAGCGGCTGTCGGGCGCGATGGGGGCGGTCAACGAGAGCATCGGCGCGATCAACCTCACCTCCTCCGAGATCGAGCACGCGATGACCGATCTGGCCAGCCGCAGCGAGGATCAGGCCGCGCGCCTGCAGCTCTCGTCGAGCACCATGCTGAGCCTCAGCGCGAACATCGAGGCCAACGCCAGCCTCGCCGTCGGGGTCAGCGGCTCGATGCGCGATGCGCGGCAGGAGGCCGAGACCGGCGGCGCGGTGGTCGGCCGCGCGATCCAGGCGATGGGCCAGATCGAAACCGCGAGCGAGGAAATCTCCGAGATCACCGCGATGATCGACAATATCGCCTTCCAGACCAACCTGCTCGCCCTGAACGCCGGGGTGGAAGCCGCGCGCGCGGGCGAGGCGGGCAAGGGCTTCTCGGTGGTCGCCAGCGAGGTCCGCGCGCTCTCGATGCGCGCGACCGAAGCCGCCAGCGAGATCAAGAAGCGCGTCGAGGCGGTCGGCGTCCACGTCCAGACCGGCGTGTCGCTGGTGCACGAGACCGGCTCGGCGCTCGAGACCATCATCGCCCGCGTGGGCGAGGTGACCGAGGCCGTCACCCGCATCGCCGATGCAGTGAGCGAGCAGAGCGTGGCGCTGCGCAACGTCTCCGAAACGATCGGCGCGATGGACAAGATGACCCAGCAGAACGCGGCGATGGTCGAGGAGACCAACGCTGCCACCAAGAACCTCAACCACGAGGCACGCCAGCTCGCCGGCACCTTTGCGGGCTTCCGCATCGGCGAGGCGGAAAGCGTGGCACCGCAGGCCTCCGTGCACAGGCGGCGCGCGGCCTAGGGAATTGCGCTGAGTTGCCGCGCAAGCCGGATTTCAGCCCTGCGGCATAAGCCTTGGCCGACCGAATGATCGAACACGCCGGAGGAGAACTTCGCCATGCTCACCTGGTTCGCCCACCACGCGCCGGTTCGCCGGGGGGGCCCCGTGCCGATCATTGCCCTTGTCCCGCTCCTAGCGGCGAGCCTGAGGATGGTGGCCGTCAGGGCATCCGTCCGCCGCATCGGCGCGATCCCCGCCCCCGTTCTTCCCGCAAAAGGTTTGCCCGCATGATCAGCCTCCCCCCCATTTGCGATCGTGGCGCGGCAAGCGCGCTCTACCCGGAGATCGCGGAATCGCTCGGGCCCGCGCCGCTCGCCATCGATGCCGCACGCGTCGAGCGGATCGGGCAGGCGATGCTGCAACTGCTGGTCTCGGCCGCGCGCAGCGAGGGCGGGATCGCGATCCACCAGCCGAGCGCCGCCTTCACCGCCGCGCTCGCGCTGACCCGGCTCGATCACGTGGTGATGGAGGGAATCGCGGCATGACCGAAGACGACATCAAGCAGATCTTCTTCGTCGAGTGCGAAGAATCGCTCGAGGCGGCCGAGGCCGGCCTCGCCGCCTGCCGCGAAGGCACCCACGATGCCGAGACGATCAACGCGATCTTCCGCGCGGTGCATTCGATCAAGGGCGGCGCGGGGGCCTTCGGCCACACCGCGCTCGCCGCCTACACCCACGGCTTCGAAAACCTGCTGGGCGACGTGCGCGAGGGCAAGGTGCCGCTCGAGGCGGCGCTGGTCGACCTGCTGCTGCTCGCGCTCGATTGCCTGCGTGATCATGTCGAGGCAGCGCGCGGGGGCGGGCCTGTGCCCGACGATGCCGATCTTCTCGCACGGCTTGAGGCGGCGCGGGCGGCGGACGGCGGGGAGGTTGCCGCTTCCCCACCCGCGCCCTCCCCAGC
>NZ_LSJS01000264.1 GCF_001557325.1 Erythrobacter donghaensis | reverse complement strand
AGGAACGGCGCTACCGTGAGCGGGTCATCGACTTGCCCGAGGACATCCAGGCAATCGGGTGGAAGGCACAGGTTCGCCTGTGCCAGCGCTACCGTCGCCTGGCGGCCACGGGCAAGCCTCAGCCCAAGGTGACCACCGCGATCGCGCGTGAACTGGTCGGCTATGCCTGGGACATCGCCCGTCGGGTGTCGCCGGCGATAGCCGGCTGATCCACCCACGACATTAACGAGAGGAGGCGCCAGCGCACCAACTGCATAGCCTTGGCCGGCGTGCCGCGGGCACCCGACTGTGATGGGCAATCCACGGTGTACGGTGGGGCAGGTTCGTCCGACGCCCGAACTTAGACGGAGGATAGGCCCAGCGACGGATACGGGTAGTGCGGTAATCAACCCGCGGATGAGAGCATGATCAATCGTCGTCGATCAGGCGCCCGCGGCACACCCGCCAAGGTCAATGCGACCGCTGGTCTCGAGGCCAGCGAAGGAGTAAACTCGGCCAGCGTCTCGGATGGCAGTCATGAGAGCGTATATC
>NZ_LSJS01000263.1 GCF_001557325.1 Erythrobacter donghaensis | reverse complement strand
TCTCGGATGGCAGTCATGAGAGCGTATATCTGTGCCCGTTCTATGTCCTGACCCCATAATAGAGATCAATCCATGCGAGCGCGGTTTCGAGCATGACATTGCGCGCCTCAACTTCAACTTCGGCTTCCGCGATGCCAATGTCAGCGCCTGCCCGCGCGGCGCGAGCGTGACGTTTGGCGGGATTGATAAATTGCTGGCTGACGCCAATCGTTGTCATCGTAAAATTATCGCGGTTGAAGCTACCCGCATCCGGCCCGGTCACCGGAAAGTCGCGGATACCAAGATCGAGCGTTGGGTCAGGCAGCCGGTCGGCCGCTATCGCCGCCGATTGCGCGGCTTGCACACCGGCAGCACGCCCTTTCAGACTCGGCGCGGCGCTCTTTGCGCGTTCAAGCGCCGCGTCAAATGTCAGCGGCTCGGCGGCAAGCTGCGCAGGCAGCACGAGCAAAGCCATTAAAGTGATCAAGTATTTCATGCACCCCCCCAAACGGAACGATAACAAGGTCGTCCCCGACCAGCGCTTCGCGCCAGCCAGGGACATCCATTGTCAGCCTTTGGCGTGGCCCGGCATGTCCATGCACGCAGCCTTCGTCGCCTCGTCGTGCATCATCGCACAATCGCAATTAGCGACGGTGGAAGCGTCCTTGACCCACACGCGGACGCGCGAAGGCAGATTGGCCTTGTTGGGGCCGTAAACCGGACGGTTTTGCCATTCATAATGGCCGCCCGATCGTTCGGCTGCCGACGCAGCAGATACAGAGGTGAACGCTGCAAGCGTCGCAGCAAGTGTCAGTAAAATTTTCATGTTGAATATCCTTGGTTGAATCAATTTTGCGCGCACGACAGCATCAAAGCCGCCGAACGCCGGTTGGTTCAGCCAAGGATCGAGGGAGGGTCGGGTATCGGGGCTATGTTGCGCCCGCTCAGAACTGGACTTGTTGCCCATGTATAAGAAAAAGAGCCGCTAATTGCGGGCGCGACGGTAATTGGAACCACGCCAAGTGCCGCCAAGGACGCACAGCCCACCATAGCGAAGCAGCCGGCCTTCATATCCTTGCAAGGCGGCGTGTTATTGTGGGATTGCTTCATCGCATCCATGCAATCGGCCATGCCTGCCATTGGCGATGTTGCTGCACTTTGTTCGTGCTGCATATCCGCACAAGGCGGCGACGCATAAGCCACGCCCTGCCACAAGAGGCCGAATATGGCCCCCAGCAGCAGAAAATGGCGAAACAGCGTTTTCATCAGAAACCTAATTTGAACTTGGAAGCGTCAAAGGTCAATTCGCTGAGCAACTGTCTTTCGTTACGGCCTTTAATCATACAGCCGTCGCGCGGCCATCACGACCCTGAAAAATGGCTCTCTGCGGCCCTTTGCTCCCTCACGCGCCGACATTGACCGTGAATGGCACAATTATCTCGCGGCCATTCGCCATGATCTGAACGAAAATCTTCATAACGCCGCTGTTTTTGGGTTCCATATGAAAGCCGACAACAGGCCCGCTACGCTCGCTGTCAGATTTAGGCTCGGTGCCTTGCGGGTGGACGTGTTCGATTGAACTCCAGTCGCGCGAAAACGCGACGACATGACCGAATGCTCCCATGATCGGTTGAAGCTGCGTGAAAGGCTTGCCGGATTTCGCCTCGACAATCGCAACACTACCCATCACGCCTTGACCCGCCTTTACCGGGCCAGCAAACGAGAGTGCGAATTTGAGCCCGCCCATTTCTGCGGTTGCAACCGGCTTTGGGTCAGGCGCAGGCGCTTTTTCTGACCCGGCAGCCATGTCGGAAAACACGTATTCCTGATCACCGTCCGCCCGCGTTGTATCAGTCCATACACGGTATGTCCGACCAAATTTCGGCGTGAAGCTGAACGTCCAATCACCAGCCTTGGGACCAGCCACCGGATGGATATGCTGGTAGTCGGTCAGGCTTTCGTCAATGATGAGCAAATGCAGCTTCTTGGTGTGGGCCAGTGCCAGTTGATCGGGGCCTATCGGTGCCCCGGTCTTGATGTCGGTCAACGTCAGCGTCACCGATTGCGGCTCACCCGGCGTGAAAGTGCCAGCAGGAGTCAATGCTACCTTGAGCGTTGCGGCACCGTGATGATGGCTGGCTCCTCCCATTTCCATTCCGGCATGTTCATCACCGCCAGCGCCTTCCTTGGCGGCAATTGCGGCGTGATCGGCGTCGGTATGACCATCCTCATGCTTCTTTTCGCCACAACCGCTGAGTGCGAGGACAGAGACTGCGATCAGGAACAATGTCTTTTTCATGGAGAAATATCCTTTGTGCTGGGCTTAATAGGCTTGCAAATTGCCCGATTGACGGGCTTCGGCGATGATGTTTTCGAGCGGAGCGCGGCCAAACAAGCGAAACAGGATCGGCGTAATCAGGGCATCCAGCAGTGTCGCCGACAGCAACCCGCCAAAGATCGTCACCGCAACCGGATGAAGGATTTCCTTACCCGGTTCGTCCGCGCCGATCAGCAGCGGCGTGAGCGCGAGACCCGCAGCTAATGCCGTCATCAACACCGGCGTCAACCGCTCGAGCGTTCCGCGAACGATCATCGCATCACCCCAAATCTCGCCTTCGTGGAGAACGAGGTTTATATAGTGACTGACCTTCAAAATGCCGTTGCGCGATGCGATCCCGGTGAGCGTGACAAATCCGATCATGCTGGCAACCGAGAGCGGCAACCCGGCAAGGCCAAGTGCAATCACCGACCCCACCAGCGCCATCGGGACGCCTGCCATGATAATGAGAGCCAATTTGACCGAGCGGTATCGCGTAAAGAGCAGTACGAAAATCATGCCGAACGACACGAGCGACAAACCGCCGATTGTCAAAGATGCTTCGCGCTGCGCCTCGAACTGCCCTTCGACGCGAACAAACCCGCCCGCAGGCAGCTTGAGTTTTGCAGTTTCTGCCTCGATGGCTGCGACGATGTTACCTAAATTCGCGCCCGGTGCCGCGTTCGCCGATATGACGATCCGGCGCTTGCCGCCTTCGCGCAGAATTTGATTGGGGCCGTCGGTCTCTACGATTTCCGCCAAGTTGCGTAAAGGAACCGGGCCTTTGGGCGTTTCGATGAGTAGATCGGCCAATGCCGCCGTTGTGCGTGTTTCATCGGGCAACCGCAGCACAACATCATAGCGTTTAAGGCCATCGATCACGCGGCTGACGATCTTGCCATTGGACAACGTCGCAATCGCATCGGACACCGCAGCCGGCGTGATGCCGTAGCTGCCCGCACGATCGTAATCTATCCGCAAATCAAGCTGCGGCACGCGGACCTGCTTTTCGATCCGCAAATCGACGATGCCGGGAATTGCGGATATCGCCGCGCGAAGCTGTTCGGCACTACCGCGCGCGCCGTCCAGATCCTCGGCAAATATCTTGATGACGATCTGTGCCTGCACACCGGAAAGCAGGTGATCGATCCGGTGACCAATCGGCGCACCGACTGAAACCGAGCCGGGAAGCACAGCGAGCTTCCTCCGGATTGCCTCGGCAACCGCAGTCCGATCCTCAGCATCGGGCTTGAGCGCGACATCAATCTCGCTTGAATGAACGCCCTCGGCATGTTCATCGAGTTCGGCACGGCCTGTCCTGCGACTGACGCTCTCGACCTGTGGTATCTGAAGCAGGAGTTTTTCAGCAGTTGCCGCCAATTGGCTTGAGGCCTCAAGCGAGATGCCTGGCTCAAGCTGATAGCCAACGACAAAGCTCCCTTCGTTAAACGTCGGCAGGAAAGCACGCGGCAATAGCAGCGCGCCGCCAATCGCCAGCACACTGACAATCGCGGCGGTAACCAACACGCCCCGAACGCGTGCAAATCCCCATTCAAGCGCCTTTGCATTCACTCTCTTGAGGCGAGTAACGAGCCCGGATTCACTTGTCTCATGGAGCGCCGCAAACTTCGGCAGTAGGTAATAGCAAAGCACTGGCGTCAGCGTTACAGCAGTGACAAAGCTCGCGAGGATCGAAACGATATAGGCTTGCCCAAGCGGTGCAAACAGGCGGCCTTCGACGCCGCCAAGGAAAAACAATGGTAAGAATACAAGGATGATGATTGCAGTCGCATAGACGATGCCCGACCGCACCTCACCCGTCGCATGAGCGATGACTCCGATTGGTGATTTGGGCTCAGCCAGCGCAGAATTTTCGCGCAATCGCCGATATACATTCTCAACGTCAACCACCGCGTCATCGACCAATTCACCTATGGCAATGGCAAGTCCACCCAGCGTCATCGTGTTGATTGAAAGCCCGAATGCTTCAAAAATGATCGTCGTGATCAGGATCGATGTTGGCAGCGACATCAGTGATATGGCCGTCGTGCGGACGTTGAGCAGAAACAGAAACAATATGATTGCGACAACGACGGCGGCTTCAATCAAGACCCGCTGGAGCGTGCCAATCGACGTTTCAATAAAATTGGCTTGGCGAAATTGAACCTTATCAGCGCGAATGCCGTTTGGCAGTGTCGCGCTGATTTCCTTGAGCGCAGCCTCGACTTGCGTTGTCACAGCGACCGTATCAGCAGTTGGCTGTTTCTGCACCGCGATAACCACTGCTGGTGCGCCACCATAGCCAGCATCCCCCCGCCGGAAGCCTGCACCAAAATCGGCACTTGCGACCTGCGAAAGCCGCACTGGATTGCCCCCGCTTTCGCCAACGACGAGCGCGCGCAAATCGTCAATCCGCGTTGTCCGAGCAACACCCCGGATCAGATATTCCTTTTGAAACTGGTCGACAAACCCGCCACCGCTGTTGGTGCCAAATTCGCGAACCGCGCCGTCAATCTGATCAAGTGTGATGCCAAGCGCTGCCATCGCTGCCGGATCGGGCGAAACCCGGTATTGCCGAACTTCGCCGCCAATCGGGATCACCTGCGCAACGCCAGGAATTGTGAGCAAGCGTGGGCGCACTTGAAAGTCTGCAATTTCACGCGCTTCCATCGGGCTGGCTTTGCCGTAGGGTATCGCGACGAGCATGATCTCACCCATGATGGACGTGACCGGCCCCATTTGCGGCACTGTGTTCGGTGGAATTTGTTCGCGAACAAGGGTTAGCCGTTCGGCGACTTGCTGGCGCGCGCGGTAAACATCCTCATTCCAGCCGAACTCGACATAGACGACCGACAGCCCGATGCCAGATACCGAACGCACACGCTCAACACCGGGAACGCCACTCATTGAGGTTTCAATCGGGCGCGTTACGAGCGTTTCAACCTCGGGCGGGGCGAGCCCGGGAGACTCGGTCAGGATCGTAACGACCGGGCGATTGAGGTTGGGCAGAACATCCACCGGCAAGCGGCTTGCCGATAACAGGCCGAGCCCAACAAGCGCGATCGCCGCAAATAGGACGAGAATCCGGTTGCGCAGCGAAAAGGCGACGATGGCGTCAAACATGCCTAGCGCACCTGACCGAGTAGAGTTGCACCTATTGTTACCACGCGCTCTTCCGCTTTGACGCCCGTCAGTATCGCCACATTGTCAGCGTCCACTGGTGCGGTGGTCACATTGCGTAAAGCAAATGTTTCGGCCCGTGTCTTGACGAACACCGAGGTCAAGCCGTTGGCACCGCTGATCAAGGCAGCGCGGGGAACAATGACCCCGGCAACCGGCTCGCCCAGCGGCGCTGATAGGGTAACGCTTTCGCCGATACGCAGTCGCGGCGGAGCACCGACGATGCGGAACAGCCCTTGTGCCGCGCGGCCCCGGTCAGCAAGACCCGCGCCTTCAAACACCAGATCGAATGTCGCGCCGTCGCTCGTCTTGCCGACCGCACTTGCTCCTGTGGTTATAGGGCGGCGGTCGAACAGATTGGCTTCCACATAGAGGCGTGACGGATCGACAATCTCGAACAGCGTCGTTTGAGCAGCGACCACTTGGCCGACGCGGACCCCGCTTACCGAAATGACGCCGCTGATCGGCGCACGCAGCACTTCACGAGCCGATGTCGCTTGGCCAAGCCCTGCGCGCCGCGATTGCAGGCCGCGCAGGGTAATCGCAGCCTCTTCAATTTCACGGCGCGGAACCACACCTTCAAGTCGGCGAAGCCGTGCTGCACGGTTGGCCGCAAGTGCGATTTGTTGATCGAGATCGCCCAACTCACGCGATAAGGAGGCACGGTCTATCGCCTGTAAAGGTGGCTCAATGATCGCTAATATCTGTCCGGCGCGAACCGATTGCCCAATGACTGCAATCCCCGAAGCGCCCGCACTAACGCGGCCGCCCGTGGCACTTTGAACCAGCCCGCCGCGACGCGGATCAGTAATAATTTGGCCGGTTAAATTGGCAGACGGGGTGGTATAGCCATCCGCTGCTACGATTGTGCGCAGACCAATGATCCGCTGAACACCTTTGGGCGCAAACACGTCGCCACTTGGAAGCCGGGCCGCCGCATCGCCGCCGCCTGTGACCGTCGTGGCGGGTGTGGCCGCTGCGCTGTGATCCTCATCGCCGTGCGCCTGAATCGGGCGTGGTTGCAACAACAATAGCCCAAGCGCGACCACAGCAACCGCAGCGCCTGCCCTACGCGAGCGCCAAAAGATCAAGCCGCCGATGGCCAGAACAGCGATGCCTGCGGCAACCATCCAATATGCCCACCCACCGCTGGCGGTTGTCACTTGCGCATCGGGTATGATGAGTTCGGCGGACAGCGATTCGACCGCTCCCGCGCGTGTGATCAGGAAGGCCAATTGATGCGCGCCAGCGGTTTCAAGTTTGGCGTCGGACACAGTATATACGTCGCCCGCCGATTTCGCGGCTTGGCTTTTGCCATCAATTGTCACGTTCACATTGGCATTGGTGATCGGCGCATTATCGGCCCAGCCGTCGATCCAGATTGTCATGTCGTCGCCGTCAACCGCTGCGACAAGTTCAAGGGTCGCCGTGCGGGCCTCGATGCGGGGCTTCGCACCCGTCGGCGCGCTGGCGACGGCCGCAGCACCGTGATCCTCATCGCCGTGCGCGAATGATGTTGACGGCGTGGATAGGAAAACTGCTGCGGCAATGATCGCCATGAAAGATCGGAATATCATGGCAGCACACCCATCGTTTGATTGACATCAGAAATTGCGGCCGACTTGGCGACCTGGGCTGCACCAAGCGCGCGCTCGGCATCGAACAACGCCTGCCGCGCCCGCAGATATTCGATGTAGCCGATTTCGCCTTCAACTCGGCCCCGCTGCGTCAACATCAGCGCCTCGCGCAGTGCCGCTTGCCGCGCCTCAGCGTCACTGAGCGCACGTTCGGCGACCGACAGGCGCTCAAGCGCAGCGCGCTGGTCAGCTATCAACCGCGCTCGAAGTCGTGCGGCCTCAGCGCTTGCCGACAAGGCTTCTGCCCGTGTGCCGGCGGCATCAGCAACGGCACGCGAATCGCGGCCTAGCGGGACCGCGATACCCACAAGCAAAGCATCTTCATAAGAACCACGGGGATCGTTTCGCTGGCGGCGTACGCCTATACTACCCTCCACCCTTGGTCGCAGGCTGTAACGCGCATAACCGGCTTTCGCGTCGGCAGCCTTCGCTTTGGCTTCGGCAGCAAGGAGTGCGGGATGGCTTTCAATATCGGTGCCGGATGACAGGGCTTCATCGGCAAAGCTCGTAGGGGCAGTGCCGATAAGCGCCTCGACCGCCGCGGTCGTTTCCGCAAGATCGGTTTCGGCAGCCGAAAGCCTCGCCAATGCTACGCCAAGCTCTGCTTGTGATACCAAAAGATCGCGCCGTGCCTGCACACCGGCTTGAACCAGTCGCTCAACCTGATCGGTTTCAGTTCGTGCCGTTGCGACATGCTGTTGCTCTATATCAACCGCACGTCTTGCACCGGCGAGCCGCCAATATACGGTGCGAATGTCTCCTGCCAAGGCCAGTTGGGCAGCCGCTAGCCCGGCATTTGCCGCATCACCGCTCAGCGTCGCGGCATTAACACCAGCGCGCGCTTCCCCCGGCCATTTTATGGCGGCTGAAACGCTGGCTTCTTGCTCAATCGTCCCGCCAGAGCGGGTTAGAACATCGCCGCGCGCCACGGGTGGTCCAACAAACGGCCCGCTCGCGGCACGACGTTGGGCGTCAGCTTGAGCCTTCAAAGCCGGACTGGCCGCCGCTTCGGGTAGTTGCGCCGCTGCTCGCTCAAAGGCTTCACGCAGCGATATGACAGAAGCTGCGTCTTGCGCCTGTGACGGGGCAGCCGACAGCAAAACTGCGCCAAGCGTCGCCACTGCGACGCCCAAATGGCGGCGAACCGACTTCTGGTTCATCGAACGGTTTTTCTGATCATACCGATAATACGCGCGCAATCGGGATTACCCCCAAAACACGCGCATTTTTCAGGATGCAGGCACCTTCGGCTATTTGTCGGCGTACGACCAGTGTATATGGACGATCTTCCATTGCCCGTTGCTTC
The DNA here is from genome assembly GCF_001557325.1 of Erythrobacter donghaensis. GTDB lineage: Bacteria > Pseudomonadota > Alphaproteobacteria > Sphingomonadales > Sphingomonadaceae > Erythrobacter > Erythrobacter donghaensis_B. The sequence continues at coordinate 7,883 of NZ_LSJS01000263.1, read as the reverse complement.
GCCGCAGCACCATCGTTTCAGTGGAAGCACTGTCGATGGTTTTGTCTTTGTAGGTGCCGGTTGTTTCCCCCTGGCTCGTCACCCACGCCACGTCGCCACTGGTTTGTGCGGAGCGCGCAGACACACTCTGCTTTACACCCTTCAAAAATGCCATGTCGGCGTCCAGATGGTGCGAAGCATATTCAGCTTTGCTCGTTTCCGCGCCGCCGCCCTCATAGATCAGAACCTTGTCAGCCAAGAGCGCCAGTGCTTGCTTGGAATCCCCGTCCGCCAGTGCCTTGTGAAATGCGTCCACCGCATCGATCACAGGCTTTGCGGCTGCATCGCTTTGTGTTTGGGATGTTTTTGCGACGTTTGCATCTGGTGCCGTAGGCCCGCAACCTGCCAGCGACGCCGATGCCAACCCAAAAATGATAAAATGCTTCATAGTCAGTTCCTCGCTTACAAATTATCGGTCCACGCGCTGATTTGGCGTTCCAGCTCTTGCCGCGCGCGGCGTGTTCGGCCTTCGATGGCTTTGCCGCTCAACCCCAACTGAAGGCCCGCTTGCTCGTGGCTGAAGCCTTCAAAAACGGTCAGCAACAAAGGCTCCTTGAGGCCGCGTGGCAACAGCGCGATCGCTTTTTCGAGCAAATGCAGTTCCTGATTGGCGCTTATCAACGTATCGGCTGTTGGCGCGGCGTCTCGAATATCAGGTGCATCGGTTGGCCATGTGAGCTGAAAAAATCTGCGAACCCTGACCTTACGGCTGTGATCGCGACATTTGTTGAGTGCGATTGTGGTGAGCCACGGCCCAAGAGGCCGGTCTAAATCATACCGTCCAAACCCCTGCCACGCGGCCACAAAAACCTGCTGAAGCAGATCGTGCGCTTCCTCGTCAGCGCCGATATAACGCCTGATGAAGGCAAAGACAGGGCTCTTGTAACGGCTAATGATAACGGCGAAGGCTTGGTCGTCGTTAGCGGCGGCCCGCTCGCAAATCTCGCGATCAGTGAGCGCTTCAGGCGACGTCACTGGGCTTCTTGCATCAACGCTTGCACTACGGAGCGATCAAAGATTTCCGCCTGTTCTGGCGTAAGAACTGCCCGCATTCTAAAAATATGGCTGACCGTTTGCTTCTGGTAATTTCCCAGAGTCCTATGAACATGTTCGATTGCCATCTGCACTTCGGGACCGTCGCGCTTGCTGGTCTGGATTGCCCTGGCCAGTTCTACATTGGCGCTATGGGCATCGGCCTCAAGCTGCCCACGGATGAGGGCAAAACGCCTCTCTTCTGCGGCAATATTTTTTTCTTGGGCTGCCGACAGGTTCAATTTGCTATGCAGCATCGCGTGGAGCGCATTGTCGGGCGTCTCTTTTGGAGCGAGCAACTTCGTGCCTACGAAAGCACCGCTCAGGCCAGCCAGAAATGCCAAGATCACCGTCAATATGATCGCGCGACGTGCTGAACTCATGAGGGTAGCGCCAGCAACGCCGACGGCGCCAAATGTGCGCCCGAAACCAAAGTCTCGCGACTTTGGCTGGCCGCAGCGGCGGCACCGCCAAGGCCGACGCCGACGATCAGAGCCGCCGTAATAGCTCCAACCCTTATCGACGTCTGCGATTTGATGACAACTTTAGTTTGGGCCAGGCTACGCATGACCCCCACTTCGATTTGCGATAAATCAATCTGATCCAAAGGCGCTTTCGCCAATCGCGCCAGTGCGTTCTCAATATCCATGATGTTTACCTCACTATCCTGTCCAGCTATACGTCGCCCGAGCTACAAACCCCGATTCCTATGCGTTTGTGGTTGCAAATCCGTACCGCGAGGAATTGGGACAGGATTATACCCCTCCGCCGAGTTTTCACATTGTGGAGCTCATCATGTGTCCACCGAAAAGCATCCACATCGCCATCGCGACCATCATCACATTCTCGGTCAGCGAGACGAAGCCGAGCGGGACATTGCTGTCGCCACCGACGCACGCGCATTTAAGTTCGCGCCTGTCGATATAGACCGCTTTGAACACCGAGACCGCGCCGATGGTGCCGATCGTGAGCGCGACCGGGATCGACACCCAATTGAGAGCGTCTGCCGCCATCAATACGCCCGCCAATCCTTCGCCGAACGGATAGATGCGCGAATACGGCACCCAGCGTTTCGCGAGCAGATCGTAGTTCAGGAACATCGTTGCAAACTTGTCGACGTTCTGGAGCTTAAGCATCGCCAAGATACACATGCTGAACGCAATGAACCATTCGCCCGCGCGGATCGTGAAGGGCGAGCCATAGACCGCAAAGCTGGCAGCAAGCGCCATCAATACCGCCATCGAGAACAGCGCGATGACCGGCTGATAGGTCGTCGCCTTGGGATCGGCGACCGACAGGCCTAGATAACGGCGCAGATCGTCATGCCCGCCAATCCGCTCGCCGCCGATAAAGATTTGCGGCGTCGTCTGGACATTGTGTTTCACCTTGAGGGCGTCGGTTTCCTCGCGTGTGGTCAGCCAGCGATCCTCGACAGTGAAGCCCTTGCGCTTCAAGAGATCGAGCGCCTTTAACCCATAAGGGCAAATATGGTTCGGCATCACCATACGGTAAATGGTTGCAGTTTTGGCGGCGGCGCTCGCCTTCGCTGGCGTTGACATTGCGGCTTGAGTCATGGGTGTTCCTTCTTGGCGGATAGCATCACCTGACCTACATAGGTTTCGGACTATGGTACGGAGTCAAGCGATGAATGCGATGACCATCGGAAAGCTTGCAAAGGCTGGCAGCGTAGGGGTCGAGACAGTCCGCTACTATCAGCGGCGGGGGTTGATCGGAACGCCGTCGCGCGATGGCGGCGTCAGGCGATACGATGCCGATGACCTCCGCCGCCTGCGCTTTGTCCGGCAAGCGCAGACAGCAGGTTTCACGCTCGACGAGATCGGGGAATTGCTGGCGCTCGATGCCACGGACGACCGCCCTAAAGCACGGGCGATGGCCGAAGCGCGGATCGTTGCGCTCGATCAGAAAATTGCGGAATTGCAGGCAGCACGCGATGCTCTTGGACAACTGGCCAAGGAATGCGCCAGCGGCACCTCGGGTGCTTGCCCGATCATCCGGGCATTTGGAGCATAACCCCTTTTCAAATGTCGGTCGATTTCGTTCGCGTAAGGCGACTGACGTGACCCCCAGCTTTCCCCAGCTGGGTTTGGAGCCGAGCCGTGCGGGGATGAAGAGAGCTTGCACAGGTGAGTGCTGTAGCAAAATGGCCGAAAACGGATTGCCTCGATGGGTCTGACGACGCCCGAATCCCTTTTCGTCATCGGCCATATAATTGCGAGATAACTTCGGACTCAAGTCGCCGACATTCGCCACAATCCGCAAAAACTTCTACACAGTTCCTACACAGGCCAAAAATGACCAATTTTAATGAATTATATCAGAGTTTTACAAAACTCCGATGAAATGGTCGGCGCGACAAGTTCGGCAGAGCGCTGCCAGCCGGCCCGGTCATTTATGGTTTCGGCATAGGCCCCAGCGCGACGTGAATCGCTTGGATCCAGCTCTTCGCCCACCGCATTGGGGTCGGTTCCGGCTGAGGGCGAAATGACACCCTAAGGGAATAGCTGTCCTTGCCGTCGCCGCGGCTGCCATTGATCACAAACTGCGTCACTCTCGATGGATAGAACATTCCGTCAGCCACCTTGCAGGCATGACGTTGACCGCTGCCCTCAAAGGTATGCGATAGAAGTTCATCGTTCGATAGCTCCATGCATATGGCACGCAGTGCTTCATGACGGCGGTATGCAGGAAGAACTGAAATTCTTCCGGGGCATGCCGGACCGATTCTAAAAACGAGTGTTGGGTTTGCCGGTCAGCACCGAACTCGTTCAACGCCTTCAATCTCAGATTATCCGCATAAGCTCCGACTGAGAGTAGAGAGCCCGCCAGCGCCACCGCTACAAAAATGGGGCCTCGAACGATCGAAAACCGAGCCGGTATCAAAAAGCTGGTCGCTCCGACCGCGAAGCAAGCGGATACGATCCAGAGCCAGTGAGGCGCGCCCAGTCTATCTGACCAGATCGTCGCGAGGAATACTGGCTTCAGCAAGCTACCGAAGACGAAGCCTGCAATCGCCAGGTACGTAATGCATCCAAGCGCGGCGGTCTTCATCCTGTGCTTTCGTCCGACATCCGGCGCGACGCTCATGCCGCCACCTCGACCTTGTGATCCATGTCCGCCCTGGAGCGTCCGACGATTGCGGCGACAGTATTCTTGCTGAGGCCGAGGTCCCGGGCTATCCAGCGATAGCTGCGCCCCTCGGCAACAAGGGCTAGCACCTTGGGGGCAAGCCGATCCGACTTCGGGCGGACGCCGGTCTGCCGCCCGAGTTTCCGACCCCGCGCCCGTGCCGCGGCGAGGCCGGAGCGAACCCGCTCGCTGAGCATGTCGCGCTCGAACTGCGCAATGCCTGCGAGCATCGTCGCCATCATACGACCGTGCGGCGTATCGACCTCGAAGGTCATGCCGCTCATCGCGACCACCGACACGCGCCAGCCCGACAGCCGGTTGAGCGTATCGAGCAGGTCCTGCGTCGAGCGCCCCCAACGACTGAGTTCGGTGACAAGGATCGCATCAATGTGGCGCGCCTGGGCCAGCTTCATCACTTCGGCACGTGCCGATCGGTTGGCCTTCATCCCCGAGGCGGTTTCTCGAAAGACCTCGACCACCTCATAGCCGCCACGCTCGGCAAAACCGGCGAGGTCGCGAAGCTGCCGCTCGCACGACTGGTCGGCTGTCGAGACCCTGGCGTAGATGGCGGCGCGCTGTCCCAATTGAACCCTTCTGGAATTAGGCCTCGAAAAGCCTTGATCTGCGTGGGGTCAGTGTTGTCCAAAACAGACTTCTGTTCAATAGGGACAAGCCGTGCATGCCGAGACGCCATATCCTCAGCGCCCGACAGCGTTCGGCCCTACTCGACCTGCCGACTGACGAAGCGGCGCTGCTGCGGCATTATATTCTGGCAGCCGATGACCTGATCCATATCGACCGGCGGCGCCGACCGGAGAACCGCATCGGGTTCGCCCTGCAGTTGTGTGCGCTGCGATATCCAGGTCGGACGCTTGCTCCCGGCGAACTGATCCCCCACGCCGTGTCCGCCTTTCTAGGTGCCCAGCTTGGCATCGCTGGCGACACGCTCGCGTCCTATGCCGTTCGACGCCAAACCCGGCACCAGCACATGGAGGCGCTGCGCCGCATCTACGGATACAGGATGTTCCCCGGACAGGGACCGCATGCCAGGGCGTTCCGGGATTGGCTTCTCGCCGAAGCCGAGCAGGCACGCTCAAACGACGACCTTGCCCGGCGCTTCATTGCCCGCTGCCGTGAAACCATGACCATCCTGCCAGCGATCACGACAATCGAGCGGTTGTGCGCGGACGCGCTCGTCGCCGCCGAACGCCAGATCGAGAAGCGGATCGCAGCCCGTCTCGATCCCGTCGCCTGTGATGGGCTCGACCGACTGACTACCGAGATGCTGCCGGGGGCGATCAGCCGCTTCATCTGGCTGCGCCGGATTGAGCCGGGCAACAACTCCGCCGCGGCGAACCGGCTGCTCGACCGGCTCGAGTTCCTGCGCGCGATGAACCTCAATGATGGTTTACTTGCCGGTGTTCCACCGCATCGCGTCGCCCGGCTACGCCGGCAGGGCGAGCGCTACTTCGCCGATGGCCTGCGCGATCTCGGCGCCGATCGGCGCCGCGCTATCATGGCGGTTTGCGTCATTGAATGGGCCACTGCGACGGCGGATGCGGTGATCGAAACACATGACCGGATCGTTGGCCGCACCTGGCGCGACGCGAAGCAACTGCATGACGCGCGGGTCGTAGAAACCAGAGGCGCTACCACTGCGACTTTGAACGGCTTCACTGCACTCGGTCAATCATTGCTCGAAGCGCATGGCGACGGCGCGTCGCTGGAAGATGCGGTCGCGCGCGGGGCGGGATGGGAACGGCTCACCAGTCTCGTCGCTACGGCCAAGACGTTGACGGACACCTTGGGCGACGATCCGCTGGCCTATGTTGATCAGGGGTATCACCGCTTCCGTCGGTATGCCCCGCGCATGCTGCGATGCCTCGACCTCAAAGCTGCGGCGGTTGCACGGCCTTTGCTGGACGCGGCTACCGCCATCGCTACCAGGGGCGCAGTTCCGGCGGCCGACGATTTCTTGCGCCCGCATTCCAAATGGCGGCGACAGTTGCGGGCGAAGGGCGATGATGATGCCCGCCTCCGGGAAGTCGCGGTCATGTTCCACCTGCGCGACGCGCTGCGCTCGGGCGACATCTGGTTCGACCGCTCGCATCGGTATGGTGACCTGCGCCACGTCCTCGTGCCGATGGCGGTCGCGCATGCCGCGAAGCTAGCGGTCCCGTCCGACCCGCATGTCTGGCTGGCTGACCGCAAGGTGCGTCTCGCCGATGGCCTTGCCCGGCTCGGTCGCGCCGCGCGCAGCGGTACAATTCCGAAAGGCAGCATCGAAGACGGCACGCTGCGCATTGATCGCCTCACCGCCGACGCGCCGGATGGGATCGAGGATCTGATGCTCGATCTGTATCGCCGCCTGCCGCCCGTCCGCATCACCGATCTGCTGCTCGAAGTCGATACCGCGCTGGGTTTCACCGATGCCTTCACGCATCTGCGCACCGGCGTGCCGTGCGGCGACCGAATTGGTCTGCTCAACGTCCTGCTCGCCGAGGGCCTGAATTTGGGCCTGCGTAAGATGGCAGAGGCTTCCAACACCCACGACTATTGGCAACTCTCCCGTCTCGCGCGCTGGCACGTCGAAAGCGAGGCGATCGACCAGGCGCTGGCCAACGTGGTCGCGGCGCAAGGGGCGCTGCCGATGGCCCAGGTGTGGGGTATGGGTAGAGCCGCATCGGCCGATGGCCAGTTCTTCCCCGCAGCACGGCAGGGCGAGGCGATGAACACGATCAACGCCCGCTACGGCAACGATCCCGGAATCAAGGCCTATACTCACGTCAACGACCGCTTCGCGCCGTTTGCATCGCGGACTATTCCAGCCACAGTCAGCGAAGCACCTTACCTGCTCGACGGGCTGACGATGAATGAGGCAGGGCGACGGATCGAAGAGCAATACGCCGACACTGGCGGGTTCACCGATCATCTGTTCGGGATCAGCGCCATGCTCGGCTACCGCCTTGTGCTGCGCATCCGCGACCTCCCATCCAAACGACTGTACGTATTCGACCCTGCCACCACGCCGAGCGAGCTGCGCCCGCTGGTGGGCGGCAAGGTTCGTGAGGCGCTGATCGTTTCCAACTGGCCCGACCTGTTCCGCTGCGCCGCCACCATGAGCGCGGGGCAGGTCGCGCCGAGCAGCATCTTGCGCAAGCTCGCCGCCTATCCGCGCCAGAACGATCTTGCAGCCGCGCTGCGCGAGGTGGGCCGGATCGAGCGGACGCTATTCATCGTCGAATGGATTCTCGACGCCGGTATGCAGCGCCGTGCACAGGTGGGCCTCAACAAAGGTGAGGCACATCATGCGTTGAAAAATGCCCTGCGCATTGGCCGTCAGGGCGAAATCCGCGACCGCACGACGGAGGGTCAGCATTACCGGATCGCTGGCCTCAACCTACTGACCGCCATCATCGTCTACTGGAACACCCTGCATCTCGGCCATGCCGTCGAAGCTCGCCGCCGCGAAGGGCTCGATACCCCCGACCATCTTCTCGCCCATATCTCGCCGCTCGGGTGGGCCCACATCCTTCTCACTGGTGAGTACCTTTGGCCCAAGGACTCCGCCGCTTAGGGTGTCATTCCGCCCTCAGCCAGAACTGACCCCAGGAACGGCGCTACCGTGAGCGGGTCATCGACTTGCCCGAGGACATCCAGGCAAT
>NZ_LSJS01000262.1 GCF_001557325.1 Erythrobacter donghaensis | reverse complement strand
TCACCACATCCTACTGCAAAGTGCCATGCGGTGCAGACTGTCCAGATAAGGCGATCAATTCTTCGCGCGCATAGTCCTTGCTGCCGAACGCATTGCGCAGATTGCGATTGAGGCGCGACGGGTGGCCGCTGGCATGACAGAGTTCGTGCAGCGCCGTCCGGTAGAAATTGATCTGTTCGTGGAAGGCCGGTTGCGGGGGCACCTGCACATAGTCGGCGCTCGGGACATAGTAGGCCTTGTCCCCACCGATGCGGAAATCGACGCCCGATGCCGCAATGACCGCTTCGGCGATCGGCACGACTTGGCGTTCGGGAAGCGGTGCGGGGTCGGTGGCAAGGCCGGGGCGCAAGCCTTCGCACTGTGCGAGTAGGGTAGGCCCGCAATGTCTCGGAGAGAACATCGCTAGGCCCCCCTCCGAACCGAACGTGCACCTTTCAGCGCATTCGGCTCTCCACGACTGCGTGCTGTCCGCCGTTGGCGGTCGGTCGGCTGTCCGGCATGGACATCGTTGTGGCAGCGGGAGCACAAGACCATGCGTTTACGCTGACGGGCGGCCGCCATATGGCGACTGAACCCGGCATGCTGCAATTCGCCGATCCTGCGGACGTGATGAACCTCACAAGGTTGGTCATTGCTACCGCAACGCTCGCATTCGCGGGCGTTGAGCCGCTCGACCAGCTCTGTCCTGCTGAACACGAACTTTGCTGAGGAAGGGATATCGATCCCGCCCCAGGTGCGCGTGTGTCGCTGGAGGTCCTTCAACTGCCACAGTTTTATTGTCCGGGTGGTGTCTCCCACCTCGTAGCTGATATAGAAGTCCGTACCGCGACGCAGTTTGGCGAAGACTCTGCGAGCCGATGTCCTGTGCTTTCCGGCGATGGTTTTCACGCATGAGAGCAAGGCGAAGTAACCTGCCTTGTTCAGCTTGCGTTTCACGTCGTCAGCAATGGCATAATAGTTCGCAAAGCCGCGCCATTCGGCGTTATAGGCTAGGACGATTTCCACATCGCTTGCGAAGCGCAAGGCCGCCCTCCCAACAGGTCTGAAGCTGTCGTAGTCGCCCCATTCCTTTGAGTTGACGAACCGCACGACGCGGTCCCTTGGCACCAGAAGTTTCATCCGGTCGGCCAAGCCTCGCCGCACTGCCGGACGACCATCGAAGATCGCCTTGTGCGGATTGGGATTGGTCATGGTCCGGACTTCGTATCCGAGGAACCGTGCCCCATCCGAAGCCTTGTGGATTCCGCTTTTCTCGGCGGACACGGCCAACTTCAGGTGATCGGACAGGTAGGTCCTGACCTCCTCCATGATTTGTCGTGCTTCCGATTTGCTACCAGTGACGCCGATGATGAAGTCGTCGGCGTATCGGCAGTAGCGCAGTCTCCTGTAGTTCGGATCAAAGGCGTCGCTGGCCGGAACGGCAAGCCGTTCCGCCTTGAGCCGACCGATCTCTTCCAAGAAGGAAGTGACTCTGGGATCGTCGCCGCGCCCTTTGGCGCGAAGTTGATCCACTGTGCGGCGGACATAGGACAGGCGGTTCCTGATGCGCCGGGCATCAGGGGATGGTGATCGCTGCTTCCCTTTGTCGAAGCCAGCCATCTTGGCCTGCATGAACATATCCAGTTCATGCAGGTAGATGTTCGCCAGCATCGGGGAGACGACCCCGCCTTGGGGCGTTCCGCTGTAGGTCTTGTGAAAGACCCAGTCTTCGACATACCCGGCCTTGAGTAGACCCCGGATGAGCCGCACGAAGCGACGATCCGCAATCCGTTTTTCGAGCAGGGATACGAGGACATCATGATCGATGTTGTCGAAGAACCCGACAACATCGACGTCGATCAGCCATTTCACCCCGGTCCAGATGGCGCGGATCGATTCCAACGCCGTGTGGCATGAACGTTTCGGGCGGAACCCATGAGAGTGTCTGGAAAACAGCGGCTCATAGATTTGCTCGAGGATCGTCCGCACCACTTCCTGGACCAACTTGTCTTCCGTGGTCGGCACGCCAAGTGGCCGTTTCTGGCCATTGGCTTTCGGGATATACACCCGTCTTGCCGGTTGAGGTCGATAGGTCCCGTTCGCAAGCCGTTCGATGATGGACCTGACCTTGTCGGGCGAGAAGCCGTCGAATGTCTGACCATCAACTCCGGGCGTCATCGCCCCTTTATTCGGGGCGATCCGCTGGTAGGCATGCTCCCAGAGGAGCGGGCTTTTCAGCAGGCGATAGAGGCCATTGACCTTCCGACCCGACCTGATGACGGTCGGGAGTGATCTGACGGCCCTCTCAATGGTATCTGGCAGCATTAGCACACCTCCTTTTGAGGTCGTCTGATCGCAGTCGCTGCCGCCCTTCCCCCGGTCGGTTAGGCTTTCGCCCGGGTCACCCCGAGCTTATACTGCCGACCGTCCGCCGATTGCTCGGCGGCTGTCCCGGCCATTACACCGGGCATTTGAGTAATATGGCGGCTCCGTGCCCATACAGGTCGCTGGTCTTCCCAGCGCCTGCTTCAGGGCATCCCGTAATTACGGAAATTGGAGATACGACGTGGTTAGGTGCCCCGTTCGTTCACTTACCCCTCCCTATAGAGGGTGCGTCAGAGAGGCTGGCGCGCTCGCGGAAGTCCCGCTCGCTGTGGAGGAACTCAACGCCCTTTCCTCCGTCTCTCCGATATGCCGCGTCAACCATTCTGCGACATCGCCACGTTATCAGCCGCTGCAAACTGGGGTTCAGGCAGTATAGCTTTCACCATACACGTCTTGCCCTGATCCCTCGCGCCTCAAATGGCTTTGGCGTTTCGGGACCTTTTCTGAACATGCTATTGTTCCCCGTCCCTTTCGGGATCGCAGCCATTTCTGGCCGAGGTTAGTCCAGTGGGCATGATCTATAGCCAGCAAGATCAACTATCCATGATAGCACTCCTTAATTTCCGCCGTTACGGCGCACCGTTGAACACGGTGAAGCGTTTGAGGAACGGCACCGCGCGGGCTTCGCCGCCGGTCTGGCGCGCGCGTTCCTTCTCGGCTTCGGGGGTGAAGCGGTCGGCATAGACAACCCTTGTCCCGCGCTCGCCTTTCCTGACATTGCCGCCCGCCTCCAAGGCTTGGCGGAAGGTCAGCCACGATTGCGACGGATAGCCGTTCTCGATCACTGCTCCCCACAGGATCAGGACATTGACGCCGCTGTAATTGCGGCTGGTGAGCCCGTTGCGCGGGAGGCCGGGGGCGGCGGAGAAGCCTTGACCATTGGGGCGGCCCCAAGGCTGGACCCAAGGGAAGCGGCCCGCCTCAAGTTCGGAAACAATGCGGCCCGTCACCTCGTCGTAAAGATTGGCGCGCTCCGCCGGGGGCTGGCGTTTGCTGCCCTCTGCGCGCGCGCGTTGGCTGCCGGTCTGGTGCATGGCTATCCTCCAATGCCGCCCCAAAAACCCCAGGGCCTCCCCCGGAGCGGGGGTGGGCGGCGAATTGCGACCTGCCGGGCGCGGCCAGGAGGCGGTCCGCACCCGCAGGGCCGAAATGCAATGGAGGAGCCGGACCCGAGCGCAGTCGAAGGCCGGCTTGCGGGACGCCGGGCCGGGCCCAGAAGGGAGCGCCGCCCACCCGCGCGACGAGGGGAAGGCCCAACGAAAAATGCCGCCGCGCCGGTCAGGCGCGGCGACGACAGGCCGGAGCAAGGCTCCGGCATCCCGCCAGTCCGATCGTCACCTTTGGCCGGGACGCGCGAAGCGTGGCCCGGTGGAGCTTGGCGAACGGATGTGAGCCTAGCGGAATAGAGCGGCGGTCGCGCCGCAGGCGCGAGGCGCCTGAAAACCCGGATGCGTCAGGTCAGACCCTGCCGTCTTGAAGCACTCTCGTCGTGGTCGCCATGCGCGCGGTGACACGAGGAGCGAGCACTCGGCCCACTGGCCCCAACAGATCAACCGTGCAGCGGGGATCCGTTCGAACCGGTGCAAGCGGTCATCGCGGGCAACAGGCTCATCATGGCGGCACCGGCGATGATGATCGCGCCGACCGCCGCGGCGATGCCGGTCGCGGTCGGCCCCGCACCGCCGAGCTGCATCAGGCTGGAGACGACACTGCCGCCGGCGATCCCGGCGGGCACGGCGAAGAGAAGCGCGATCGCTCCGCGAAGCGGAACGGGCAACCGCGACGCGATGAGCATGCGTCCGATCAGCAAGACCGCGACGCCGACGACGAGGCCGAGAAGCAGACCGAGCAACGGCCCCAGTTCGCCACCCCCCGCCCACAGAAATGCGGCCGCACCGAGCCCGACCGGGAGTGCGAAGACGGCGAGCCGGAACATCGCCCAGGCGAAGAGGACGATGCCGGTGGCGGACAGGATCAGACCGAGCAACATCACGACCAACTCCATAGGCTCGGAACATAGCAGAAACACGATTCGGCATGAAGCCCCGATCGGCTCGCACTATGGGCGGTCTGGCGCGTTCTTCTCGGGCGACGTCGATCGCAGCGCGACGAACAGCGTGGCCGCACCGGCTTCGCTCCGGCCGGCAGGGGGCCGGTCGCCGATCGCGAAGAAGATGGCATTGACGGTACGCGGCGTTGCACTGGCGGCCGTGACAGCCGACCGGGAATTGACGGGCACTCCGGCGACGCTCGCGAGATAGGCGCGGGTCTCACCGGGCAGCGCGCGGCCGGTCCGCACGTGCTCGGCATAGCGTGCCGGTCCCGCGTTATAGGCTGCGAACAGTCCGGGATAACCGAAGCGGTCATACATCAGACGAAGATAGAGCGTCCCCGCCAATATGTTGTCGCGCGG
>NZ_LSJS01000261.1 GCF_001557325.1 Erythrobacter donghaensis | reverse complement strand
CTAAGCGTCTCTGCGCGCACTTATGGGTCGACTCTATGCGTCGACGACTCCAGCATTCCAAAGGCATCCATCGGACAGTTGTAGCATCGCCTCTCGTCGCAGAGCCGGCATATCGTCAGCGCCGAGACAGCGTCGTCAGACATCTGCGCAAGTATTGTCTCGGCAATACGTTCCAGCACGAGGCGGTCAGCATTCGAGACATGGCTAAGGATTTCGGATAAAGTCTCGTTTCTTCGTTGCAGGATCGCAGATAGGCGAGTCTCGCCTGCCTCAGTGAGCATCAGCGCTACTGCACGACGGTCCCGTAGCGCTTTGGATCGAACGGCGAACCCGGCTGCAACCAATCGATCGACAAGCCGCACCGTCCCCGCGTGGGACAAGCCTAGCACCCGTCCTAATTCGTCGATCGAAAGACCGGTCGCGTGACCGATGACGACGATCGCCGCGGTGGTTTCGCCACCGCCGGGTATCGTCGGGTCGAATGCCGCCTTCTTAATT
>NZ_LSJS01000260.1 GCF_001557325.1 Erythrobacter donghaensis | reverse complement strand
TACATCAACCGTTCAACCACCGAGGAACTGTCCGGAAATTAAGGGGCAACTACAGAGCGGCACACTTAAAGCGGCCCATCATGCCCATGGCAAAAACTACAGCGTAACATGCCGACCCAAGGAAAGTATGGAGAGATCCTGTGGAGGGGAGGGGGAAGGCAATGGCGAGCAACGACAGGAGGCAAAGATGCTCGTCACCTTCAGAATCAAGGATCGCGAGACAAAGCTCCACTCAAAGCCCGCCTCGATTACAGCACTCGAGCTGGCAGCACTGGTCAGGAAACTGCATGGCGAGCACGGCACGATCGACGCAGACATGGGAGAATTCGGCTACGCGCCGCTCAACTTCGAAATCAATGCCAACTCGCTGTCGATTGCTGCATTCTCAGCATGCTTCGGATATCCGTGGCGTCTCGAACAGTCACACGCGATGTTCATCGGCACTACCGGGGCGGGCAAAACGACGGAGCTGAAAAAGCTGGTCACACAGGCGCGCGCCCGTGGCCATCGGTGCGTGATCTTCGATCTGACGGGCACCTTCGTAGAGAGCTTCTACGATCCGGACACAGACGTGATCCTCAACCCGATGGACAAGCGATGCCAGCCCTGGTCGATCTTCAACGATTGCCGAAATTATGCCGAGTTCATGAGCGCAGCAACCGCGCTAGTGCCGAGCGGCCACAGCGCATCGGATGACTTCTGGCAGCAATCGGCGCGTACGCTTTTCGTCGAGATGTGCATGAAGCTGATCAAGATGGGACGCCCGACGAACGCAGCTCTTGCCTACTACCTGATGCAGTCGGACCTCAAGACGATCCATGCCCAGCTGGAGGGCTCTGTGGCAGGACCAATGATGTCTCCCTCTGCTGCAAAAATGGCCGAGTCGATCCGCACAACTTTCATCGCCAACGGCAACGTCATCCGGTTCCTGCCAGCGCCAGCAAAGGGGCAGAAAGGCTTCTCGATCACAGACTGGATGACGACCGACGTGAAGGAAGGCTCGATCCTCTTCATCACGTCGACCCATCCGGACCTGACGCTCAACAGGCCCCTGCTGACGTTGTGGATGGATCTCTGCGTGAACGCTCTCTTCAAAATGGGCCGCACGCGCAATCTGCGTACGTGGTTCCTCATCGACGAGGTGCATGCGCTGCACCGGCTGCCCGCGATTGATCACGGGCTGCAAACAGCGCGTGCTTTTGGCGGCGCCTTCGTTCTGGGCATGCACTCATTCGATAAGCTTGAAGAGACCTACGGCGAAAACGGAGCCACGAATCTGGCATCACTCGCGGGCACGAAGCTCATTCTCAAGACCGCCGATCCCGAGACGTCACGGCGGTGCTCCGAGTTCATCGGCGATCGGCAAGTCCGCATCATGGATGAAGCCTATTCCTACGGCTACAATGACAACCGCGACGCATCGACGATCACGCCGCGAAGCAACGTCGAGGAACTCGTGATGCCGGTCGATATCAGCAACCTTCCGAGCTTGCATGGCTTCGTCAAGTTCCCGGATGGCTTCCCGGCCGCCCGTATTCTTCTCGAGTGGAAGGATTACCCCGTCAAGGCGACCGGCTTCGATCGCGTTGATGACCTCCACGCCGCAGAATACGCCCCCAGTGCCGAGGAGATCGCGGAAATGGGGGGTGGTGATCGAGAGGGTGGGAGAGAGGAAGAGCAGCTGTCCGTGTTGGCTGATGAAGCAGAAATGGCGGTGAGCGACGCCGAGAGGGAAGCGGAGGCATTGAGGGAGGAGCTGGAGGGCGTGGTCGATCCGGACCGTGAGATCGACAAGCAGCGGTTGGAGCTGAAAACGGAAGATCCGGATCAAAGCGACGGGCGAGCCGGTGGGGCAAAACAAAACGGGCTTGGTTACGTCCGACCGAAAAAGAAGGATGACGGCGGCCACCGGAAGCTCGCCCGCAAGGATTTGGAGGAGCGCGCTGGAAAGCAGCAAAAGGGGCAGATTGAAAAGCCGAACGCAAACCGTTCGGGTGGCCAGGAAAGCCAGCTGGAAAGGGAGAACCGGCAGGGTTTCGGGACCGAGAAAAAGGACCGCGATGACCCTTCGATCGACGACGATATGGACCTTGGCCGATGAGCGCCGCGCATCACCAAAGGGGCACGTCATCGCGGCCAATCCCGTCAATCGGGGCTCGCATGAAAATGGTGCGGACCTCTGCCCGCCGAAGATATGTTCCGAGCAATGAGAGCGGAAATTCGAACGCACGAAGCTCCTTCCGATATCATCGTTGTCACCATCGACGACAAGACGCTCAATGCCCTGCAGACGAACCTTCCGGACCGGAAGAAGGATGCGCAGCTGCTTGATCAGCTGTTCGAGGCAGGTGCGAGCAGGGTTTTCTTCGACAAAGCATACGCGGACCCGACCAATTCGACATCAGACGAAGCATTCGAAGAAGCTCTCAAACGTCACCCCGAGACCTATCTGGCAATCGCACCCCCGCTTAAAGAAGGGGTTCACGAATACGAGGTCGTTCAGCCCATCGAGCGGTTCAAAGAAAACGCTCGTCTGGCCTCGATGATCGGTCAGAGCGGCCCGTTCAACCTGAGCTACGTCTTTCCGACCGCAACGCCCGTGGGCAGAGGTTCGGTTCCGTCAATCTCGGCAGGGCTAGCGGGCTATCGAGGGCCGCAAAAAGAGTATCGGCTCGACTTCGGCATCGACATCCACTCGATCTCACGCGTGAGTTACATCGACGTCCTGCAGGGACGGTTCGATCGGGACACATTCCGAGGTCATGCGGTTGTCGTTGGCCAGACGTATACGGGCACTAGTGATGTGCACTATGAGCCCTTGGGATCGAAGATCCCCGGTGTTTATTTCCATGCACTCGGCGCGCACACTCTACGAGAAGGACCGCCGATGGATCTGGGGTGGATCCCGGGGTTGATCCTGTCGGCTGCCCTCATGCTATGGCAGGCGACCCTGAGGAAACCCGCATACCGTGTAGCCGCGGGCGCCTTGGCGCTGATGATTACAGTGCCGCTGATAATGGACTATCTCTCCATCGGCGTCGACGTCTTCCCCGCCCTTCTGTGTCTTACGATCGGTATGGTCGCGCTTGAGCGCCAAGCCCGGCGGGTCTTCGACGAATCTACTGGCTGCCTGCGCGTTGAGGCGCTCGAAAGTGCAACACCTGACGATGGCGTCCTCGTCTTCGCCCTCAAGATCAAGGAGTTCTCGTTCATCACCAGAGATTCCTCAAACAAGGTGATTATCGACTTCATCAGGGAAGGCGCCCGACGGCTCACAACCACGGAAGGCAAGGTCGACTTCGCGTTTCACAAAGACACCATCATCTGGCTGAGGCCCAGGATCGAAACGGCAGAGCTCGCAGACCATCTGGCGGGGCTGCAAGCTCTCTTCAGGAGGGGGATCGCCCATGCAGGAACAAAGGTCGATGTCGCGGCGCACATCGGCGTTGACGCAAACTACGAAGCTTCGATCAGGTCGCGTATAGCCACAGCGATTCAGTCGGCCGAAGATGCGCTGCAAGCCTGCACACCTGCCATCATAGCAAACTCAGACTATCTGACTGCACGCGACAAGCGACTGACGCTTCTGTCGGATCTCGATGAAGCAATGGCCCGAAACACGGTTCAGGTGGCTTACCAGCCCAAGATCGAGCTCGCCACCGGGAGAACCGTCGGTGCGGAAGCTTTGCTGCGTTGGACGCATCACGAGCACGGTGCCGTACCCCCTGAAGAAGTCGTCGCGATGGCAGAGACCCATAACCGCATCGATGACCTGACGATGTATGTCATTGACACAGCATTGGCGGGTGCACGCCTCGCTCGGCAAATCGATCCTAAATTCCAGATTGCCATCAACATATCGGCGATTGCCCTTACCAGGGTGCAGCTGATTTACGACATCACCTTCCTCATGTCGAAGCACCACATCCCGGCCGAGAACATCATTTTCGAGGTTACCGAGACTGCTCCGCTCGATGACAGGCGCGTGGAAGCCGTCATGAGCGCACTTCGCGAATTCGGTATTCACCTGTCGATCGACGATTTCGGCACCGGGCACGGCGCTCTGAATTACATCAAGCGCATCCCAGGTACTGAAGTGAAAATCGACCGGTCGTTCGTAGCCGACATGACGGTTTCGGCCGAAAGCAGATCCGTCGTCCAAGCGACAATTAATATTGCACACTCGCTCGACCGGAGGGCAGTCGCCGAGGGCGTCGAAGATAGAGAGACCGCTGCGCTACTCGCAGACATGGGTTGCGACTATGCGCAAGGTTACCTTTTCGCGAGGGCGATGCCCATCAACGACCTTCTCCAGCACATGCGGCAAATACGGATCGCTGCCTAGCTCTTGCCAAACAATAACGATATGTTAACCATCCCTGTTAGCACACGGCGTGCCAACAGGAGGTCAGCATGTGGAATTGGTTCAGGGAAACCTTCGGCTCCCGTTGAGGGCTGTCCGAAGCCGATGAAAGGAAGCCCCGGGTTGCCCGGGGCTTTTTTGTTGGTGTCCGACGAGATTGAGAACCGAATAATTCCGGGGCCTCTATAGGTCCGGCGGAATGGCCAGTGAGGAGATGGGCGGAAGAGGCTAGCACCAAGGCAGAACAGCGAGGGTTGCAAGCATGGCTGAAGCGAGGTCTCTGCCATCGGCAAGCCTGCACGAAGCGACGGAGCGGCCATAACTTTCACGGGACGAGAAACACGAAATCGCCTTGGCACGTACGAGATGTGGCCGCTGCTTAGGAGACCAGTCGCAGTGCCTTACCAGCTCAATAAGAGCATCATGGAACCGTGGGGCCGAAGCAGACAGACATGGCTGTCCGCGGCGCGCGGACATATCTTGTACGTCGATCAGGGATCCCCATTGAACGCCGATTGGCAATTCAGGATTTATTATCTCAACGCTACTAAGCTGATGCATCCCACCCTTCGAGATATATGTCTGATGAAGCAGATCTTTCTTGCCGCGCTCGGTACCGTCGCTGCAGCTGCGAGTGCCGAGAATACTCAGGTCGCAGTACAATCTCTGTTCGACACGCCGGCGCAAATCGTCAGCGAGAAAGGGGCAGTATCGGTTCAAGATTGTCAGCAGTGGTCCACCAATCTCAACTCACTGCCTGACAACTTTGCTTGGTTCGCAGATCAGACGCTTGCACAACAGCCGGTGCGGGGGGAATTCGAAACGGCGACCGAATATGCCGCCCGGGTTCAAAGCTGGAAAGTGGGTTCAAGGATCTGGCTGAATGCAGGCTTTGAAATCGATCCTGATGACTTCACCTATGATCCAGATCGTGAAGTACTTCGGCTGACCCCGACAAACGCCATTATCGGAGGCGAATCGGAATTCGACGATCTTGGGACTTACGTCGGCGCAAACGCCTTCGGGGTCACGCGGGAAGTCCGGCGTAGAAAACTTCATTCCCGGGTAGTCTCAATAGAGGGCTATGACCATGTAATGCCACAAGGACGCGAAATCCCGATGGACCGAGAAACTGCCGCGGACCTAGAGAAGAACGGGCGGCTGCATGTCCTTGGCTATTTGCGGGATACGGATGGCGAGTTCAGCCGCGGCGTGCCGACACTAGACAGGCCTTCAGATTTCACGTTGTCGCGGAAAATCTTGTTCATCGTGCCTGTTTGCTTTGCCGTCGTTCACCGGGGCCAGCCTGTCGATGGCCTGCAATGGCTATACACACCTGACGCTCCAGCGACTCCGGCAAGACTACGAGGAAACGCCGCCCAGTACATGGCGGAGGAACTAACTTCGTTTCTGCGCCGCGATACTGAAAGCGGCTCGGCCGTCTGGACGGTCAGTGTCGATGAGCTTGGTCGAGCCAGGTCATGCAGGCTAGTCCGTTCTTCCTTCGGGCCAGAGAAAGACGAAAAGATTTGTCGCATCATCGCGCGCTACGCGAGGTTTGAACCAGCCAATGTGAACGGCTTGCCGTTTGCATCCGAATTTACATCAACGATCAAGCTCGGACCTAACTGAGCACATCTCAAGTCCACGCGTTCACCCTTTCGAGAGACGATGTAGAAATTCAATCAGGCAAAGCGGCTGCATAAGGCGTTTGAAGGGCACGTAACATATCAATGGACTCATTAAATGTTGCGCTACCGCCAAGGTAGAACGGTGCCAGTCGCCAGCATCGCTGAAGCGAGATCTCTGCCATCAGCAAGTCGACATGAAGCGACGGTGCGGCCATAGCTTTCGCTTGATGATCGGCATGAGATGGCCTTGGCTCGTATCGAGATGTGGCCACTGCTCAGCCGACCAGTCGGAGTGCCTAGCAGCTGGACAAGCGCATCACGAGCCTGCTCTGCCGAAGCAGAAGGGCACGGATGCCCACGGCGACACGACCCATCCATTTCCCGCGCCGCAATTCCCTCGATGCGTATCTTAGGACCTTCCTTGCACCAGATCGGCCCGTCCCCGTCCCAGACGGCGATAGGTGTACAGATGAAGGCAATGGAACCGAGAAGAGGCACCGATCCGAGTTAGCACGCCGTTGGAGGCGACGCCTAGAGCCTAATCTCGGCTCCGAGCAACCTTTGAGAGAACCTTGTCGGCGAAAGCAACAGCATCAGCGAGTTCGGAAAGAACGCTTTGACGGTCAGAATTCGAAGGCGGTATTTCAGAACGAGCTTGAGGGCTCAGATGCCAAAAAATCGTTCCATTTCGATCCTGCAGTGCAACGCCGCGATCGGCAAGCTTGCGCATCACCAGAGTGACACCGGCGTCAGATAGTTGCCACCCACGCTTGATTGAGGATCGATGAAGCGCCCCGATTGCAGCGAGGGGACCGGCTAAATCATGGGCTCGAGAGTTGACCGGCACATCAGCCATGCACTCGTCGGCCGATTGCATCCGCTCCGCGATCGCAATCGCTCGTTCGTGCACGGCATGGGCCGCCTTCGTCCAAGATGCAATCACCTGCACGGTGCCAAGCTGGAGGTCGTCACGGAAGATGGCGCGGCTGACAATGCCGGGAACCGGGGCGGGGGAAGCCATGGTGAGGAGGGCCAGGTTGACGGCCCAGGCGCCTCCGGCCTCCGCGCCGCGGCCTGGCGGTGGGCAAATGAAGCGCCAGTCGGTCCGCAATGAGCAAAGTGCAGCAAGTAGGGGTCACGACATAGAACGGGCCCCGATATACGCTCTCATGACTGCCATCCGAGA
>NZ_LSJS01000259.1 GCF_001557325.1 Erythrobacter donghaensis | reverse complement strand
GCCGGTGACGAGCTCGTAGGCGAGGATGCCGCCCGCCTGTGCCGCGACCAGCAGCGGCAGCCACAGGCGGAAGGTGCGGCGCTGCTCGACAAGGTCGTCGCCGCGCTCGAGCAGCGCGATCCGGAACAGGTCGGCGACCAATAGCAGGCCCACGACATGGATGATGTAGAAGCCGATGTGGAGGTGCGGCAGCACGAAGGCGGCGACCAGCCACGAGGCCGCCAGCAGCAGCGGCGCCCCCCACAGGGCGAGGCGCGGCGGCTCGTGCTCGAACACGCGCAGCGCGAAGAGCCAGGTGAAGTAG
This sequence comes from Erythrobacter donghaensis, assembly GCF_001557325.1. Lineage (GTDB taxonomy): Bacteria > Pseudomonadota > Alphaproteobacteria > Sphingomonadales > Sphingomonadaceae > Erythrobacter > Erythrobacter donghaensis_B. Next base: position 6,357 of record NZ_LSJS01000259.1, on the reverse strand, counting down.
GGGGTGAAGATCGACACGAAGTCGCTGAGCGGGAAGGGGCCCGGCAGGCCGCGGATGCCGCCCGCGGTGTTGAGCAGGTAACCGATCGCCCCGACCAGCAGGCCCGCGAGCGGCAGCTTGAGCCCGGGTCGCATCTCGCCCGCGAGCAGCAGCACGAGCAGCAGCAGGTTCGCCCCGCAGGCGACGAGCCGCACCGCGATGTCGAGCTGCGCGATCATCGGGCTAGCGCGCCTCCTACCATTGCCTGCGCCTGCGCAGCCACAGGATCGCCCAGTCGCCGCGCTGGAGCCGGGCGGCCATGCGGAAGCCGGCGCGGGCCATAGCGCGCTTGACCACCGCTTCCTGCTCGCCCGCCAGCAGCCCTGCGAGCAGCAAGTTCCCACCGGGTGAGACCGCCTTGGCGAAGTCGGGTGCGAGGCTCACCAGCGGTCCGGCGAGGATGTTGGCGATCAGGAGGTCATAGGGCCCGCGCACCTCGAGCAGCGGATCGTCCATCCCGTCGGCGACGATCATCACCGCCTCGCCTGCGCCGGCGCCCATCGGGATGCCGTTGAGGCGCGCATTCTCCTCGACCACGCCGGTGCAGACCGGGTCGATGTCGGTGAGGGTGATGAGGGCGCGCGGCCACAGGGCTAGCGCCGCAAAGCCGAGGAGGCCGGTGCCCGTGCCGATGTCGGCAATGTTGCGCGCGATGACTCCGCTTGCCTTCATCGCCCCGAGCATTTCGAGGCACCCGGCGGTGGTCTTGTGCTGGCCGGTTCCGAAGGCCTGGCTGGCGGGGATCACGAAGTCGATCGCGTGGCGGTCGGCGGGGTAGTCGGGGGTGTGGACATGGAACCGCCCGGCACGGATCGGGGGCGCGTTGTGCTGGCTCAGGGTGACCCAGTCCGCGGGAGGCAGTTCCTCGACGGTGATCCTGGGCGTCTTGCCCTCGAACAGCCCCCCGAGTGCAGCCTCTTCTGCCTTGCCGGGCTTCCTCGGATACCACCCTTCGAGCACCCACTCGTCGGGCCGGTCCTCGGCCACCTCGCGCCCGGCGATCACGAGTTCGTGGTCCCAGTCGTCGATCAGGTCATGCGCGAGCAGCGCGGCCTGCACGGTGGGCTTGGGGGCGAAGAGGGAGAGCTTCCAGGTGGTCTCACCGGGCGCCATTTTACCTGACAAAGCTCGCTCCGTTGGCGTCGATCACCGCGCCGGTCATGCTGGGGGGCGCGTCGAGGGCGCAGAAGGCGATGATCGCCGCGATTTCCTCGGGGGTGGCGACCCGGCCCAGCGGGATGTCGGCGAGCAGGCCCGGGCCGCCGCGACTGGCGAGGTAGTCGTCCGCCATGCTGGTGTCGGTGAAGCCCGGCGTCACTGCAAAGCTCAGGATGCCTTGCCCGGCATAGGCGCGCGCGATCGTCTTGTGCATGCCGATCATCCCGCTCTTGGCTGCGGCATAGTGCCAGTGGGCCGGGGAATCGCCGCGATAGGCCGCGCGGCTGGCGACGTGCACCAGCCGTCCCGCAAAGCCGCGCTCCTGCCAGTGCCGCACCGCGAGGCGCGACAATTGCGCGGCCGCGGTGAGGTTGACCCTGAGGGTGTCCTCCCAGGCATCGAGCCATTCGATGTCCGAGCGCTCGAGCCGGTTGGCCTCGAACCGCCCGGCATTGTTGACCACGGCGTCGATCTCGCCGTCCGCCAGTTCGAGCGCCGCCTCCCACAGCGCCTGCGCCGCGAGCGGATGGCCGAAATCGGCAGCGATGACCGGCGCGCCGTCCGTCAGCGCAGGCGCGCGCGATGCATGGCCGATGACCTTCGCGCCCCTTGCCGCAAGGGCCTCGAGCGCAGCCCTGCCAATCCCGCGACTTGATCCGGTAACCAGAATGTGTCCCATGCAAGCGCCTATCCGAAACTTTGCAAGCCATGTCCACTGCTCGCCGCTTGCCTCGCGCGGCAAGGGCGCTAAGTGGGAGAGCCGAAATATGGGACAGACGGGATCACCATGAACCAAAGACCGCTATCGCCCCACCTCCAGATCTGGCGCTGGGGGCCGCACATGCTCGTATCGATCCTCCACCGCGCGACCGGCGACGGCATGGCGCTGGTGGGCCTCGGCGTCCTGCTGTGGTGGCTGGGTTCGCTGGCGAGCGGGCCGGAGTCCTACGCGACCTTCCAGTGGGCGATGGGCACGCCTGTCGGCTATCTGGTGCTGATCGGGCTCTCGTGGGCGTTCTTCACCCACATGATGAGCGGGCTTCGCCACTTCGTGCTCGATATCGGCGCGGGCTACGAGCTTGACACCAACCGCACCTGGTCGGTCGCAGCGCCGATCATCGCGATCCTGCTGACCGCGGCCTTCTGGGCCGTGATCCTGCTGGTCTGAGGGGGAGGCACACATGGGCAACGGAACTTCGATCGGCCGCGTGCGCGGTCTGGGTGCGGCGCATGAGGGGCCGCATCACTGGCTGCTCCAGCGCTTCACCGCGATCGGCAACCTCGTCCTGATGACCTGGCTGCTGGTCAGCCTCGCGCTGCTCGGCGATTTTGGCCACGCAAACGTGATCAAGTGGCTGGCGCACCCGATCAACGCGACCGCGATGATCCTGCTCGTCACCAGCCTGTTCTGGCACGCGCGGCTCGGGCTGCAGGTGCTGATCGAGGACTACATTCACGACGGCGGGTCGAAGTTCGCGCTGATCGCCGCGCTCAATCTTGCAACTATCGGCGGGGGCGCCTTCGGGATTTTCAGCGTCGCCGCACTCGTTTTCGGAGGTAAGGCCTGATGGCTACGTCGGCAGCTAGCGGAACCGCCAATGATGTCGGCGGCGCGCATCTGAAGGGTGCCTACACGATCGTCGACCACACCTATGACGTGGTGGTGGTCGGTGCTGGCGGATCGGGGCTCCGTGCCACGATGGGCGCAGCCGAGGCTGGCCTGCGCACCGCGAACATCTCCAAGGTCTTTCCCACCCGTTCGCACACCGTCGCCGCGCAGGGCGGGATCGCTGCGAGCCTCGGCAACAACTCGCCCGACCACTGGACCTGGCACATGTACGACACCGTCAAGGGGTCGGACTGGCTGGGCGATCAGGACGCGATCGAATATCTCGCGCGCGAGGCCCCCGCGGCGGTCTACGAGCTCGAGCACGCGGGCGTGCCCTTCAGCCGCAACGAGGACGGGACGATCTACCAGCGCCCCTTCGGCGGCCACATGCAGAACATGGGTGCGGGCCCGCCGGTGCAGCGCACCTGCGCCGCGGCCGACCGTACGGGGCACGCGATGCTCCACGCGCTCTATCAGCAGAGCCTCAAGTATGACGCGGACTTCTTCATCGAATACTTCGCGCTCGACCTCATCATGGCCGAGCGCGACGGGGTGAAGCAGTGCGTCGGCGTGATGGCGATGTGCCTCGATGACGGCAAGATTCACCGCTTCCGCGCGCAGAGCGTGGTGCTGGCGACCGGTGGCTACGGGCGCTGCTACTATACCGCCACCTCGGCCCACACCTGCACCGGTGACGGCGGCGGGATGGTGCTGCGCGCCGGGCTGCCGCTGCAGGACATGGAGTTCGTCCAGTTCCACCCGACCGGCATCTACGGCGCGGGCGTGCTCATCACCGAGGGCGCACGCGGGGAGGGGGGCTACCTCACCAACTCCGAAGGCGAGCGCTTCATGGAGCGCTATGCGCCGTCGGCCAAGGACCTCGCCTCGCGCGATGTCGTCAGCCGTTCGATGGCGCTCGAAATGCGCGAGGGCCGCGGCGTCGGGCCGGAGGGGGATCATATCTACCTCCACCTCAATCACATCCCCGCCGAAACGCTCGCCCAGCGCCTGCCGGGGATCACCGAGAGCGGCAAGATCTTCGCCGGCGTCGACCTCACCCGCCAGCCGCTGCCCGTCACCCCGACGGTGCATTACAATATGGGCGGCATCCCGTGTAACTACCACGGGCAGGTCGTGACCCTCGGCCCGGACGGCAATCCGGACACCGTGATCCCCGGCCTCTATGCCGTGGGCGAGGCGGCCTGCGTGTCGGTGCACGGGGCCAACCGCCTCGGCTCCAACTCGCTGATCGACCTCGTGGTGTTCGGCCGTGCGACCGGCCACCACCTGCGCGACAATCTGAAGCCCAACGCCAAGCAGGCCGAACTGCCCGCCGACAGCGCGGACTTCGCCCTGACCCGGCTCGATCACTTCCGCTATGCGCAGGGCGGCTCGCCCACCGCGCAGATTCGCGCGGAGATGCAGAAGGCGATGCAGAAGCACTGCGCCGTGTTCCGCGACCAGAAGCTGATGGACGAGGGCGTCGCCAAGCTCGCCGAGCAGAACAAGCGGATGGAGGACATCCACGTCACCGACAAGTCGCTGATCTGGAACTCGGACCTGATCGAGACGCTCGAGCTCGACAACCTCATGGCGCAGGCCAACGTGACCATCGCGTCCGCCGCCAACCGCAAGGAAAGCCGCGGTGCCCACGCGCACGAGGACTACCCCGAGCGCAACGACAAGGAATGGATGAAGCACACCATCGCCTGGTTCGACGGCTGGGGCGGCCGCGGCAGCAACATCCGCCTCGATTACCGCCCGGTGCATGAGTACACGCTGACGGATGATATCAAGTATATCGAGCCCAAGGCGCGGGTGTACTGATCGAAAAGGGGCTCGGCGATGAGCATCATTCGCCGGGTCCACGTGCCGCTGCGCGCGCCCCGGGATGTCATCCCGCACCTTGGGGCAGCGCATCACTGGAAGGATGGTCGATCGGCCAAGCTGCTGATCGACCAATGGTGGGCGGCGAACGATATCCCCTCGTCGGTCCGGACGATCCTCGACCAAGCGGAGAATTGGCGGAACGCTGAACTGCTCGACGCCTTTGCCGAGCGGTGCACCAGTCTCGAGGACGGCCGGGCGTCCCATTCGCAGAGCGACATGCTGGCGCTGGTCGGGCTCGATGCCGGGCTGGGAGTGTTGTCGATCGAGGCCAAGGTCGACGAAGGGTTCGACAAGACCGTCGCACGATGGCTGGCCGACGGTAGCGCCGGCAAGCAAGCGCGGCTCGCCAAGCTGGTGGCGCTGTTTGGAATGGCAGGCACGGATGTCGGCCCCTTGCGCTATCAGCTCCTGCACCGCACCGCGTCGGCTGTTCTTGAAGCGCAACGCTACCGGGCCAGCCACGCGGCCATGATCGTGCAGAGCTGGTCGCCGGAGCGCGACGGCTTCGCTGATTTCGCCGCCTTTGCCGAGGCCATCGGCACGAGGGGCGTGGCTGCGGGTTCGCTCAGCGATCCGATAGAGGTGGGCGGCGTTTCGCTGCGGCTCGGCTGGTCGAGCGAGAACGGATAGGCCCCGGTTTGGCTGGGCTCCCGGATCGTCCCCTGCGCGTTGCCATCGTCGGCGGCTACGGCAATTTCGGCACCCATGTCGCCCGCAGTCTTGCGTCAGATCCCGCCATTCAATTGATCATCGCCGGACGCTCGCTTGCCAAGGCGCGGGCCGCAGCGGCGGCGCTTGATGCGGCCAATCCCGCCGAGGCGGGCGCCTACGACTTCGCCGGGCCACCCGAGGCGCTCGCGGCGCTGCGCCCCGATTGCGTCATCAACATGGTCGGGCCTTACAATGGGCAGAGCTACGCCGTGGCCGAAGCTGCGATCGCCTGCGGGGCGCATTATTGCGACATTGCCGATGCGCGCGATTTCGTGACCGGGATCGGAGTTCTGGACGAGAAGGCCAAGGCGGCGGGCGTGGCGGTTATCGCGGGGGCAAGCTCGATCCCCGCGCTGACCGCCGCCTATGCCGACGCGGCGCTCGAGGAGATGCGCGCGATCCGCTCGCTCGATTACGGCATCAGCGGGGCCGAGCAATCCAACGCGGGCGCGGGGACCGTCGCGGCGGTGCTGTCCTTCGTCGGGCAGCGGTTCACGCAGCGCATCGGCGGGCGAATGGTGGAGGTCACCGGTTGGAGCGACCAGCGCCGCGTCCACATCCCCGGCATCGGCGCGCGCTGGTTCGGGCGGGCCAATGCGCCCGATCTCGACCTCTTCGCCGCGCGCTATCCGGGGCTTGCGGACCACACCTTCTGGGCGGGACACGCGATTCTGCCGATGCATTTCGGCACCGCGCTGATGGGCTGGCTGACGCAGGCCGGCCTGCTCCCCCGGCTCGACCGTTTCGCCCCGCAGCTGGTCCGCATCGCCAGCCTGTTCAACTTCCTCGGCACCGGCACCAGCGGATTCTTCATGACCATCACGGGCGAGGGCAGGGACGGCGCGCCCATGACCCGCCGCCACTGGATCGTCGCGCGATCGGGGCACGGGCCCTTCATCCCCTGCATCCCCGTGATCCTTATCGCCCGCGCCATGGCGGCGGGCGATAAG
>NZ_LSJS01000258.1 GCF_001557325.1 Erythrobacter donghaensis | reverse complement strand
TGCGCGACCAGCCCGGCGTGAAGGAGCAGGTCGGCGTCTATCTCGACGAATCGGTCATCTCGCTCTCGCTGTTCACGCCAGATATCGACCTGTTCGACTTGAACCGCGTCGAAACCCTGCGCGGGCCGCAGGGCACGCTGTTCGGTTCGGGTTCGGTCGGCGGCACGATCCGCTACATCACCAACCAGCCCCGCCTCGGCGTGACCGAAGGCGCGGTCGAAGCCAACGTCAACGTGATCGACGGCGGCAATCTGGGCGGGCACATCAAGGGCGCAGTCAACGTGCCGCTGGGTGACACCGCCGCGATCCGTGCGGTGGGTTACTACACCCGCTATGCCGGCTTCATCGATGCGCAGGGCCCGGGCGGCGGCGAGAACGTCAATGATGGCGAACGCTACGGCGGCCGTATCGCGCTGACCTTCGAGCCGACGGATACGTTCTCGATCACTCCGCGCGTGATCTATCAGAAGATCAAGGCCAACGGCTTCAACCGGCAGGAGATCTACAACCTCTTCGCCAACCGCTTCACCATCACCCGGCCTGCGGTGCAGCTGGGCGAGCGCGAGCAATATCTGCTGCTGCCCGAACGGTTCGAGGATGAAACGCTGATCGCCGATCTGACTGTCAACGTCGGCCTCGGCCAGCACAACCTCACCTCGGTCAGCTCTTACATCAACCGCGACATCCTCGTCAGCCGCGATGCGAGTGCGCTGACCGGGTCGGTCTCGGTCGATCTCGGCTTCCCGGCGGCGGCGGTGACGCTGCCCTCGAACCTGCGCGATACGACCGACCTCAAGACGTTCACGCAGGAACTGCGGCTTGCCTCGGATTATGACGGCCCGTTCCAGTGGCTTCTGGGCGCCTTCTATTCCGACGTGAAGCGCGACTATCGCCAGCGCCTGCCCACCCCTGGCTATGACGCCTTCACCGATGCGACGCTTGGCGCGGGCACTTCGGCTGCGGTTGCGAACGGTTTCCCGGCGAACTCGCCGTTCAACTCCGACCTGCCCTTCGACATCAAGCAGTTCGCGATCTTCGGCGAAGCCAGCTACGAGCTGACCGACAGGCTGACCTTCACCGCAGGCGGGCGCTATTACGACTTCGAGGAATCGCGCACCATCACAACCGGCGGCCTGTTCGCCAATGGCGATCGGGGCGTGGTCGATACCACCAAGTCGGATGGCTTCACCCCGCGTTTCCTCGTCAGCTACAAGGCGAGCGATGATGTCACGATCAACGCGCAGGCTGCGCAGGGCTTCCGGCTTGGCGGGGTCAACGATCCGCTCAACACCCCGCTGTGCAACGCGCAGGACCTGGCGCTGTTTGGCGGCTTTCAGGACTATGGCGATGAAAAGCTGTGGAACTACGAACTGGGCGTGAAGACCCAAGGTTCCGGCTTCACCTTCAACGCCGCCGCCTTCTACAACGACATCAGCAACCTTCAGGTGACGCTCGATGCCGGCAGCTGCTCCTCGCGCATCGTCTTCAACGTGCCCCAAGCCTTCGCCGCCGGGGTCGAGGCAGAGCTGGGCTTCGAGCCTTCGCCGGGCCTCAACTTCAACCTTTCGGGCAGCTACGTGAAGTCGGAATTCAACAGCACGCTGCCCGGTGCCCTCGCCAGCGCCACCGGCATCCGCGACGGCAATCGCCTGCCCTCTGTGCCCGAATTCCAGCTTTCGGCGAGCGGCAGCTACGAGTGGGAGCTGAACGAGGGGACCACGGCCTTCCTGAACGGTTCGTTCCAGCACGTCGGTTCGCGCTACACCCAGCCCGCCGATCAGGAGAACAACCCGCGCACCTTCGTCCACGGCCTGCCGTTCGGCGGAGCCCCGGCGACGGCGTCGACCACGGTCGATCTGCTGCTGCCTGACTACCAGCTGGTCAACCTCAGCGCGGGCGTTGAGCTGGACAGCGGCTTGTCGCTGACGGCCTATGTCAACAACCTGTTCGACGAGAACCCGCTGCTGTCGTTCGACCGCGAGCGCGGCGGCCGGGCGCGGCTCGGCTTCAACATCGGCCAGCCACGCACCTTTGGCGTGACTGCGCGGCAAACGTTCTGATACCAAAAGGTAGCGTCGCTTTTTTGCTTGCCGGTCAGTTCCGCATCGGTTGGATATTTGATGTGTTCGCGCAGGGTGAGTTTTCTACTCCAAGTGCTTGAAGCGGATGAACGGAGTTGGTGTAGTACAACCGTTCTGGCCGTGCCTTTGGATTACGGGTAGCTCGGTGGCTGCAGTAAAATTGTGCACGTTTTCAACGTGTATGCCGGCAGTGGTGGCGACGAAGCCCATTATTCTGCGATCGTAGCGGCCGAGAGAAAAGGCAGCCCGTACCTTGCCGCCTGTGTCGCAGCCAATCTGGTGTTTGTCAGAGGACCATGACATATTGCGGGTATCGATGCCTAGCACCCGTAGTTGCGATGCTTGTCTGCCTCGCCGCTACGGCACTTGAGAAGCAGGCGATAGACCTTCCTTATTTGGTGGAACAGCTTTACCTGGTACTTGCTACCCCGCGCACAAGCATTGGTAGGTCGAAAACAAAATGAAGATTGGTGCGATGAGCATTATTCGGACAGCCTATCGAAATGAACTGGCAGAATTCCGCGCTGCGCGTGCCAGCGGCGATTATGTTGGCGCGTGGCAAAGGCTCGAACGCGGGCACATCATCGCTCAGGGTAGTCTGCCGCTGCATCTCCACTCGCATGGCGTGATGCTGGCATTCGCGGTGTCGCGGCGCGAATGGGCTGAAGTCGCAGGTCAGACGCTACGTCTGTTTCTGGCGCCATTGGGCACGCTGACCGGTCGCACGCCGATAGGGAACACCGGGCGATCGGACGTCAGTGCTTTTGCCACTATGCCAATACCGGCGGACATTGCGCAGATCGTGAATGCGGGCCGTGATTGATCGTCAGAGCGAGCGCTGCCTTACGGTTAGAACCCCCAATTGGTCAGGCGCGGTACGCCAAAAGCCGAAGTGCATTAACCACCACAATGATGGTCGATCCCTCATGCACGGCCACTGCTGGACCGATGCCGAGACCCATGATCGTGGCGGGAACCAGCAACCCTACAACGCCGAGGCTCACAAACACGTTCTGCCTGATGATCCCGCGTGTGTGCCGGCTCAAGCCCACAGCGAACGGCAAGTGCGCCAGGTCGTCGGCCATGAGGGCAACGTCGGCTGTCTCCAGCGCCACATCCGATCCTGCTGCCCCCATGGCGATGCCGACCGTAGCACTAGCCATGGCGGGTGCATCATTGACGCCGTCGCCAACCATTGCGACCCTGTCTTCGCCCGCAAGCTTTTTGATCGCGAAAACCTTGTCCTCCGGCATGAGATCGCCCCATGCTTCGTCGATCCCGACGTCCTTGGCGATCGCTTCGGCAACCTTTTGGTGATCCCCCGAGATCATGATCATCCGGGTGATGCCCAACTCACGCAAGCGGAGCAGCGCGGATTTGGCCGCTTCGCGAGGTGTATCAAGCAGGCCGATCGCGCCGAGGTCACGATTCCCTTTTCGGACCAGCATCGTCGTTCGTCCGTTTTCGCGCAGTGACGTTATCGCGTCCTGTGCCTCCTGCCCCAGCGCCGGAATTGCGTCCTTACCGAACATTTCGGATTTGCCGATCCACACTGTCTCGCCGTCCGCGGTCGCGGTAACACCCCGGCCGGTAAGACTCTTGAGATCGGCGGCATGGGGCAGGGCGCGCCCCCCCAGACGTGCGCTACCATCCCTGACGATCGCCTGGGCCAGTGGATGATCGCTCAATGCTTCGACAGCGACCGCAGTCGCAAGCAGTTCACTTTCATCAGTGCCTCCCAGAGGGACGATGTCGGTAATGCGCGGGCGGCCTTCGGTCAAAGTGCCGGTCTTATCGAATGCTATTGCCTTGAGCGAACCGAGATTTTCCAGGGGTGCGCCGCCCTTGATAAGTACACCGCCGCGCGCTGCGCGCGCCACACCCGATAGAACCGCACTTGGCGTCGCAATGGCAAGCGCGCAGGGGCTCGCCGCAACCAGCACCGCCATCGCGCGGTAGAAGCTGTCGCGGAACGGCTCGTCGATAACGGTCCAGGCAAACAGCAACACGACCGACATAATCAGGACAGCGGCGACGAAGACCCTTTCGAAACGGTCGGTAAAGCGCTGCGTCGGGGATTTTTGCGTCTCCGCTTCGCTCACCATCTTCACGACTTTCGCGAGCGCGCTTTCACTGGAGCGGCGGGTCACCTCAATCTCGATCGCGCCGCTGCCATTGATCGTTCCGGCAAATACCCGGCTTTGCGGATCAACCATATCGGGCTTGGCGCGTGCCGCGACCACGTCGGCTACCGGTATCTTGTCGACCGGGATGCTTTCGCCGGTGACGGGCGCTTGGTTGATCGCACTCGTTCCCTTCAGGACGAAGCCGTCGGCGGGCAAGCGCTCGTTCGGACGCACGATGACGATGTCGCCGACTACCATTTGTCCGACGTCGATTTCGCTGGTCGCCCCATCGCGGCGCACCGTTGCGGTCTCAGGGGCGAGCTTCGCCAGGGCTTCAATTGCCTTCTTGGCACGGCCCATGGCATAGTGCTCCAGCGCATGTCCGAGACTGAACAGGAACAGGAGTAGTGCGCCTTCGGCCCACGCCCCCAAGGCGGCTGCCCCGGCGGCGGCGACCAGCATCAGGGTGTCGATCTCGAACTTCTTCAACCGAAGATTATCAATCGCCTCGCGCAGCGTGAAGAAACCACCGAAAAAATAGGCTGCCATATAGCAGGCGGTCGGGAGCCAAGCGGGCGGACCGGCTATCAGCTTCTCAATTGCAAAGCCGATCCCCAGCAGCGCGCCGCAGGCGAGGGCAAAGATCAGTTCAGTGTTGGGGCCCAGAAAATTAGCGTGGCTGTGATCGTGACCATCACCGGAGCTATGCCGTTCCTCAGCCGCACCATGGCTACCAGCCCCATGATCATGACCGGCATGGTCATCGGCACTGACCCGCTTTTCGATGCCAACCTTGAGTTTGCGAAGGGCCGAAAGCACTGTAAGCGATGTTTTCAGGTCACGTCGATCCAAGGCATGAGGTCGCCGACGCCGTTTGCTGGATGACCATGGGCGAGCTTGGTGAGCGTCTCGGTCAGCCATGTGTGCGGGTTGATGCCGGCGATCTTGCAGTTCTCGATCAGCGTGGCGATAACCGCCCAGTTGTCGCCGCCCTCGTCGGAGCCCGCGAACAGGGCATTCTTGCGGTTGAGGGCCAGAGGTCTGATCGACCGCTCAACGGTGTTGGTATCGAGCTCGACGCGGCCATCATCAAGGAAGACGGTGAGCCCGTCCCAGCGGCTGAGCGCGTAGCGTATCGCTTCGGCCAGCTTGCTCTTGGTACTGACCTGACGGAGCCGAGCCTCCAGATAGTAGTGCAGATCAGCGACGATGACGCGGGCGTGCTCGTTGCGGACTGCGCGACGATGATCGGCATCGGTGCCGCGAACCTCGCTCTCGACGGCATATAGACCGGCGATCCGCTGCAGCACCTCGGTAGCAACCGGTGACTTGTCGGCGAGATCGAAGAACTTGCGCCGGACGTGTGACCAGCAAAACGCGAGAGTGATCTGCTGCTGCCGCTTGGCGAGCGCTGTATATCCGCCATAGCCGTCGACCTGCAGGATGCCTGCAAAGTCCCCCAGATGCGCTTCGGCGCGCTCGCTCTTGCGGTCGGCCGCATAGACATAGGCCATCATCGGCGGATCGATACCGCCCCATGGGCGATCATCGCGGGCATACGCCCATAGCTGGCCGGTCTTGGTCCGCCCTCGTCCTGGATCGAGCACTGGCGCTGTCGTCTCGTCGGCAAACAGCCGCTCGGATCGTCGCAGTCGTTCCAGGATATGGTCCCGCAAGGGGCGAAGATACCATGCGGACCGCCCGACCCAGTCTGCAAGGGTCGATCGATCCAACTGGATGCCCTGCCGAGCATAGATCTGCGCCTGCCGATAAAGCGGCAAGTGATCGGCATACTTGGCAACCAGCACCTGGGCGATCAGGGCTTCGGTGGGGATGCCGCCTTCGACAATACGAGCCGGTGCCGGGGCCTGGACGACCGCGCTCTCGCATGAGCGGCATCCATAGCGAGGCCGGCGGGTGACCATGACCCGGAACGTGGTCGGCACGACATCGAGGCGTTCAGCAACATCCTCGCCAATCTGGTGCAGCCCGCCGCCACAGCACGGGCAGGCCTTATCGTCGATATCGACGATCTGCTCGATCCGCTCGAGGTGCGCAGGCAGCGAACCGCGGTTGGTCTTGCGGGGACGATCGCCCTTGGGCTGAGCCGTTCCAGCCTCACGCGCCGCACGGGCTGCGCCAAGTGCCGTCTCGATATCCTCAAGGCCCAGCTGGAGCTGGTCGGGATCGAGCTGTTCGGACTTGCGGCCGAAACGGTGTCGCATGAACGCATCGATGATCGACTGCAGCCGCTCGATCTCTGCGTCAGCTTCGCCCTTGGCAACCGTCACGTCGGCAAGCTTGCGGGACTGATCGAGCGCCAGCGCACGTAGCGCTTCGATGTCTTCCGGCAGGTCCGCTTCCATCAGCATGATGGCAGTGAATCAGCAGACGAAAGCCTCGTCAACCGGCAATCTGCGGCGCTATCGGGCGGCGTCCGCCATGCACCCTCCGCCAGTCGAGACCCTCCAGCAAAGCGCCAAGTTGGGCTGCCGTAACGCGCATCACACCGTCCTGGATACCAGGCCACTTGAAGCCTCCGGACTCCAACCTCTTGGCCATTAGGCACAGGCCCGTGCCATCCCACCAGACCAGCTTGATCCGGTCAGCGCGCTTTGCCCGGAAGACATAGATCACCCCGGAATACGGATCGCCGCCATACTCAGCGCTGACCAATGCGGCCAGTGCGTCAGGACCTTTGCGGAAATCCACGGGCCGCGTTGCCACCATCACCCGCGTGCCAGGGCCAGGGCCGATCACGCACGCGTCCTGAGCGCGTCAATGACCGCTGCGATGACACCAGCATCGGCACCGCGAGCTATCTTTACAGCGACACCGTCGATCTCCAGCTCGACCACGGCAGATGCAGCGCGGCGTAGACGGCGTGGGCTGCGACGTGAAGGCCCAGCCTCTGGAACAGGGTCAGGCGTGATCACCGCTGGCACAAAGGCGGCACCTTCTGTCTCCAATGAGGAAACGTCCAGTCCCTGTTCCTTGAACTGCCTGATCAGCTCCTTGCGCCAGCCATAAATCTGCGACGGATCCAGTGCATGGCGCCGAGCGACAGCGCTGACCGGCTCCCCTCCAGGCCAGCACTCCGCGACAATCGATGCCTTCACCTCAGGCGGCCAATCCCTGCGCCTGCCAGCGCCGGTGAACACCTCAAACCGCTGAGCACCCTTACTCACAGGATCGTCACCAGGGATTATCATAGGAGCAGCGCCTCAATCATTGCAGAGGCGCGCAAAGTCGATGCTGTCAGCGATCAGCGCAAGGTGGGGTCAGCGCCCCGCTTACAAAGCACTTCCTCTTGGGGTGACTACACGAAAGTGACGTATCTGCACGCTAAGGGCGAACAAATCCGGTA
>NZ_LSJS01000257.1 GCF_001557325.1 Erythrobacter donghaensis | reverse complement strand
CTCGCCGCGTTCCCGAGCCTCGCGGCGAGCGCGAGGGTCTTGCCCCCACCGCCTGCGCACAGGTCGATGATCGTGTCGCCGGGGGAGACGGGCAGCGCCTCGACGATCAGCTGGGAGCCCAGGTCCTGGATCTCGACAAGCCCCTGTTCGTAGGCCTCCCATTGCTCAACCGGGGTGCCCGAGGCAAAGCGCAGGCCCTGCGCGCTCGCCAGCACCTCGCCCGCTTCGGGGAGTGCCAGCC
>NZ_LSJS01000256.1 GCF_001557325.1 Erythrobacter donghaensis | reverse complement strand
GGATCTCGTCGGCAGCCGCATCCTGATCGAGGGCGAGGAGATCGCGCTCGCCCCCCCGGCGGTGCAGACGCTCGGGATGGTGCTCCACGAACTTGTCACCAATGCCAGCAAGCACGGCGCGCTCTCGAACGAGCGCGGGCAGGTGCGGCTGCACTGGGAACGGCGCGGCAATGGCGCCGAGGCGCGCTTCGTATTGATGTGGAGCGAGAGCGGCGGG
>NZ_LSJS01000255.1 GCF_001557325.1 Erythrobacter donghaensis | reverse complement strand
CCATTCGCGGTTGAGGTTGGCGCCAACCGCATTGGTTCGAAGATGCCCGCGCCGCGAACCATCGGGGTTGCAATTGGGGACGATGTGCAAGCGGCACTGCTTGCGCAAAGCCCGCGCGACCGGGTCGGCGGGATCGGTGAGGCACGCCAGCGCCCCTTCCATCCACCATTCGGCCTGGGTCTCGCCCGGGTGCTGGCGGGCATAGAGCCACACCTGCGTGTCGCCTTCGCCCATCTCCAGACAATCGATCGGCTGGCCATCGAGCGTGGTGCCGAGCCGGAGGTAGTCGACACCCTCGGACGAGGCTGCCTCCGCGATCAGATCGTGGTGGCGCTCCATCGAATAGGGCGCGAAATAGGCGCACCAGAACACGCCCCCTGCGGGCAGGTAGCGCACCGTCAGCGTGCCGCCGTCCTCGTCCTTGTCATAGCTCGAAGCGGCGCGCGCCCAATAGGCGCGGTCCTCGGACACGCAGGCGTTGTAGTGCGGCCAGCCGTCCGGATAGGCGCTCGCGGCGAGCCCGGTGAGCTTCAGCACCACTTCTTCGCCGGCCGGTGCGCTCACGCGGAAGTGGAACCACTGGAAGAACTCGGATTCGTTGTCGCGCCGGATCGCGAGGCGGGCGGTGTTCCCGTTGATGGCAAGCACGTCGATGTTGCCGCTGTCGAACCCGGCATCGATGAAGAGAGAGGTCATTTGGTTCCTTGAAGCTTCTTGACGCTGATCGTCACGGTCTCGCCATTGCCACCGGGGAAGTCCTTGAACAACCCGGCCGCGAGCGTGCGCGCGGCGGTTGTCACCTGCGCATAGGGCGACTTCACGCCCGTTGTGATCTGCGCGCGGCCTTCCCACAGGGTCTCGCCCCCGGTCCGCGAAATGCGCAGCTCGAGCGCGGTATCGGCCGCGGGCCCCTCGCGCCCGCCGCCGAGGTTGATCCCGACCCCGAGCCCCAGCCC
>NZ_LSJS01000254.1 GCF_001557325.1 Erythrobacter donghaensis | reverse complement strand
GCCCGCCCCCGGCGCCCCGCGCCCGTCCGAGGGCACCGCTTCCGAGCAGGCGCTCGACGCGCTGTTCGGCGGCCCCGCCCCGCGCAGCCGCGTGGAAGCGAGCGTGATCGACCGTGCCGGCCGCGCCGATCCGAGCATCCGCAGCCAGGTCGGCGACACCGGCACCAACACCGTCGCCAAGGGCCGCCTCACCCGCGACATCGTCGCCGCGCCCGAGGGTGACGGCCAGGCTGCCTCTACAGTAATCCCAGGCTAAGGAACGTCACCCCTTTCGGGGTAGAGCCAGAACGGTCGCGCAGCGATCGCAAGGCCGACCGGCCGCCGCGGCTTATGCCGCGAAGCCAAGGCGGACGGATGTCCGCCGCCCGGCGTTTGAGGGCGAAAACAAAGACTCCTAGTCCCCTTCCCGCACCCGGCTCACCAGCAGCTTGTCGATCCGGCGGCCGTCCATGTCGACCACCTCGAAGCGCCAGCCCTGATCGGTGAAGTGCTCGCCCTCGTGCGGCAGCTTCTTCATCACCGACAGGGCATAGCCCGCCGCGGTGCCGAACTCGCGGTCCTCGCCGTAATCAAGCCGCAGCCGGTCGGCCAGCGCATCGGCCGAGAGCGAGCCCGAGACCAGCAGCGAGCCGTCCTCGCGCTCGACGACCGAGGGCAGGTCGCCATCGTCCGAATCGCTGGCGAAGTTGCCGACGATCGCGGTCAGCAGGTCGACCGGGGTGACGATCCCCTCGAAATGCCCGTATTCGTCATGCACCAGCGCCATCGCCACTTCGGACTGCTGGAGCACCCGCAGCGCGTCCATCGCGTCGAGCTGGTCGGGCACCACCTCGACCTTGCGCATCATGTCGCGGATCGCGACCGGGCGGCCCGCGACCAGCGCGGCGAGCACGTCGCGCACCTTGACCACGCCGAGGATCGTGTCGGGCGAGCCTTCGGCCACGGGCAGCAGCGAGTGCGAGGAGCCCTCGATCGTCTCGCGGATTTCCGCCGCCTCGGCATCGGCCTCGATCCAGTCGACTTCGGTGCGCGGGGTCATCATCTCGCGCACCGGGCGCTGGGCGAGGCGCACCACCCCGGTGAGGATCTGGCGCTGTTCGGCCTCGATCACGCCCGACCGGGTCGCCTCGGCGAAGATCATGCGCAGTTCCTCGGATGTCAGCGCGGCCTCGTCGCTCGAATGCAGCCCCATCAGCCGGATGATCGCCGCCGAACTTGAATCGAGCAGCCAGACGAGCGGCGCGGCGGCCTTGGCCAGCAGCGCCATCGGCCGGGCCATCACCAGCGACACCGGCACCGCGGCGCGCAGCGCGAGCTGCTTGGGCACCAGCTCGCCGATGATCAGGCTGATATAGGTGGTGAAGGCGATAACCAGCGCGAATCCGGTCTCGTCGGTGAGTTCGGCGTCCATACCCATCACCGCCAGCCGCTCGCCCACCGGACCGCCGAGGCTCGCCCCCGAATAGGCACCCGCGATGATGCCGATCAGGGTGATCCCGATCTGCACGGTCGAGAGGAACTTGCCGGGGTTCGCCGCCAGCCCGATCGCGATCTGCGCGCTGGTCGAGCCGGCTTCGGCCTTGGCCTCGAGCGCGCTGGTCTTGGCGCTGACGATGGCGAGCTCGGACATGGCGAAGACGCCGTTGAGTACGACAAGCGCGACGATGATCGCAAGGTCTGTCCAGGGAAAAGGTGTCACGCCTTTCGCGCTAGCACAAAGCGCGGAGCTTGCCAGCCATGCTGGCACCGCAACCGGCCCGCGCGCGCGGCGGCCCGGCAGCTTTGTTCAACATGGGTCAAGGAACCGGCCGCCACAGCGCTTAGCGTCCTTGCCGGGACGACGCCTTGCCGCCACCGGGGCGGGATGGCATCGTCGCCACGATAATAAAGGGAGGCAACAGTCATGACTATCTCGCGTATCCTGCTTTCGGGCACTGCCGCGCTCGCGCTGGTGGGCACCAGCGCCTGCGTCACCGACCCGAACACCGGCGAGAAGAAGATCTCGCGCACCGCGATCGGCGTGGGGCTCGGCGGCACGCTCGGCTACCTGCTCGGCGGCGCGATCGGCGGTGATGCGGGCCGCATCATCGGCGCAGGGATCGGCGGCTCGGCCGGGGCGGTGATCGGGAAGCAGTACGACGACCAGATCAAGGAACTGAAGGAACAGACAGCCGGCAGCGGCGTCGATGTCGAGGAAGTCGGCGATCAGGACGCGATCCTCGTCCGCCTGCCCGACGGCGTGACCTTCGCGACCGGCTCGGCGGCGATCAACCCGGGGTTCTACTCCACGCTCGATTCGGTCGCCGAGACGCTGATCAAGTATCCCAACAGCCTGATCGACGTGTATGGCTTCACCGACACCACCGGCGCTCCGGCGACCAACCAGCGCCTGTCCGAACAGCGTGCGCAGGCGGTCGCCGACTACCTCGCCGCCAAGGGCGTGGCGCGCGCGCGCATGGCGACCAAGGGTTTCGGCGAGCAGTATGACTACCTGCGCGTCAAGACCGGCGACAACGTCAACGAGCCGCTCAACCGCCGGGTCGAGATCAAGATCATCCCGGTGAGCCAGCAGGACGTGCAGGCAGCGCGTTCGGGGAATTAATTTCCGCACCATGACACCGAACGGGCTGCCCTCGCGGGTGGCCCGTTTTGCGTTTCAGCGCAGCGCCTTGGCCCGCTCCGCCAGCCGTTCCACCGCCGCCGCATGGATCGCGGGCGAGCAGACCAGCACGCCGAAGTCCCTCGGGTCGTGCTTGTTGTAGGCGAGCGGGTGGCCAAAGGCGTCGGTGACCTCGGCCCCGGCCTCGCGCGCGATCAGGGTCGCGGCGGCGATGTCCCACTCGTAGCCCCAGCGCAGGGTGGCGACCAGATCGGCCTCGTCAGCAGCGACCATTGCGATCCTGAGCGCGATCGAATTGGGCTGCTCGACTGCAACCAGATCGCTGTCCTCCCTCGGCAGGCCCTGGGTCGGCACCCTTGCGCCGGAGAACTGCGCGCGGGTGCTCGCCCGGATGGCCGCGCCGTTGCGCGTCGCGCCCTGGCCTGCGACCGCGATCCATTCCTCCCCGCGCGCGGGCGCGGCGAGCATCCCGATCAGCGGTCGCCCCGCGCTCACCAGCGCGACGGACACCGCCCAGCCCGGCCGCCCGCGCACGAAATCGCGCGTGCCGTCGATCGGGTCGACCAGCCAGATCAGGCCGCTCTGCGTGCGCACCTTGTCGTCGGCGGTTTCCTCGGAGAGCCAGGCGGCCGACGGCAGCAGGCGGTGCAGTTCGCGTTTCAGGAAGCGGTCGACCTCGAGGTCGGCCTCGCTCACCGGGCTGCCGGGGGTCTTGTCCCAGCTCTTGAGCGCATGACCCGCCCCCGGCCAGCGCGAATGGGCGATCCGGCCCGCCTCGCGGACGATGGCTTCGAAGTGGTGCCTGTCAATCATGAGAGGCTCCCGTGTTGGCCCTGCACAGGGCACTTTTCAAGAGGGGCGATCCGTGCTTAGGCCCCGCGTGGACGAACCTCTCCCCCGGGAACTCATCGAAGGGATCGATACGCAATGAACGTTCACGAATATCAGGCCAAGGAACTGCTCGCCAAGCACGGGATCGCGGTGCCCGCGGGCCATGCCGCCCTCAGCGTAGAGGAAGCGGTCGAGGCCGCCAAGAAGCTGCCCGGGCCGCTCTATGTCGTGAAGGCGCAGATCCATGCGGGCGGCCGCGGCAAGGGCAAGTTCAAGGAACTCCCTGCCGATGCCAAGGGCGGCGTGCGGCTCGCCAAGAGCCTCGAGGAAGTCGAAGCCCATGCGAAGGAAATGCTCGGCAACACGCTGGTGACGATCCAGACCGGCGAGGCGGGCAAGCAGGTGAACCGCCTCTACATCACCGACGGCGTCGACATCGCCAAGGAATACTACCTCTCGCTGCTGGTCGACCGCGCGAGCGGGCGCGTCGCCTTTGTCGTCTCCACCGAAGGGGGCATGGACATCGAGACCGTGGCGCATGACACGCCCGAGCTCATCACCACCTTCAGCATCGACCCCGCGCAGGGCTTCCAGCCGCACCACGGCCGCGCCGTCGCCTTCGCGCTGAAGCTCCAGGGCGATCTCAACAAGCAGGCGCAGAAGCTCGCCAAGCAGCTCTACGACGCCTTCCTCGCCACCGATTGCGAGATGCTCGAGATCAACCCGCTGGTCGAAAGCGAGGACGGCAAGCTCTTGGTGCTCGACGCCAAGATGAGCTTTGACGGCAACGCCCTCTACCGCCACCCCGACATCGAAGCCTTGCGCGACGAGACCGAGGAAGATCCGGCCGAAGTCGAGGCGAGCGAATATGATCTCGCCTACATCAAGCTCGATGGCAACATCGGCTGCATGGTCAACGGCGCAGGGCTGGCGATGGCGACGATGGACATCATCAAGCTCAACGGCGCCTTCCCGGCGAACTTCCTCGACGTGGGCGGCGGCGCCACCACCGAGAAGG
This sequence comes from Erythrobacter donghaensis, assembly GCF_001557325.1. GTDB lineage: Bacteria > Pseudomonadota > Alphaproteobacteria > Sphingomonadales > Sphingomonadaceae > Erythrobacter > Erythrobacter donghaensis_B. The sequence goes on along the minus strand of NZ_LSJS01000254.1, from coordinate 11,272 downwards.
TCACCGCGGCCTTCAAGATCATCCTCAAGGACCCGGCAGTCGAGGGCATCCTCGTCAACATCTTCGGCGGGATCATGAAGTGCGACGTGATCGCCAACGGGATCGTGCAGGCGGCCAAGGACGTGAACCTGCAGGTTCCGTTGGTCGTGCGTCTGGAAGGCACCAACGTGGCCGAGGGCAAGGCGATCCTCGCCAATTCGGGCCTCGCGATCGTGCCCGCCGACAACCTCGGCGATGCGGCGCAGAAGATCGTCGCGGAAGTGAAGAAGGCGGCCTGAAACGGCGCGAACACATCCCGGGCGAGGCTGGTCACGTATCACCCTCGCCCGGCCAGAACAGCGGCCCGCCTCGCTTGACGTTTACGTAAACGCAAGCTAGGCGGGCGGCCAAGGCGCTGAATGGCGTCACGTGATTCTTTGAGAGGAAGGACAAGCCCCATGAAGATCCTCGTCCCCGTCAAGCGGGTGATCGATTACAACGTCAAGCCGCGGGTCAAGGCCGACGGCACCGGCGTCGACCTCGCCAACGTCAAGATGAGCATGAACCCGTTCGACGAGATCGCGGTCGAGGAAGCCATCCGCCTCAAGGAAAAGGGCGCGGCCACCGAGATCGTCGCCGTCAGCATCGGCCCGGCCAAGGCGCAGGAAACCCTGCGCACCGCGCTCGCCATGGGCGCGGATCGTGCGATCCTCGTCGAGACCGAGGAAGAGGTCGAGCCGCTGGCGGTCGCCAAGATCCTCAAGGCCATCGCCGATGAAGAGGCCCCCGGCCTCGTGATCCTGGGCAAGCAGTCGATCTCGGACGATTCGAACCAGACCGGCCAGATGCTCGCCGCGCTGATGGGCCGTCCGCAGGGCACTTTTGCGAATACCGTCGAAGTGGATGGTGACAGCGTGATCGTGAAGCGCGAAGTCGACGGGGGCCTCCAGACCGTCAAGCTCGCGCTCCCCGCGATCGTCACCACCGACCTGCGCCTCAACGAGCCGCGCTATGCCTCGCTGCCGAACATCATGAAGGCCAAGCAGAAGCCGCTCGCGACCAAGACCGCGGCCGATTACGGCGTCGACCTCACCCCGCGCCTCAAGACGCTCAAGGTGCAGGAACCCGCCGTGCGCCAGGCCGGCGTCAAGGTCGCCGACGTTGCCGAACTGGTCGGCAAGCTCAAGACCCTCGGCATCGCCGACTAAGCATTCGGACAAGGAACCCAAGAGATGAAGACTCTCGTTCTCGTCGAACATGACAACACCCGGGTGCAGGACGCGACCCTTGCGGTCGTCACTGCCGCATCGAAGCTGGGCGAAGTGCACCTGCTGGTCGCGGGTCACAATTGCGGTGCGGTGGCCGAGGCTGCCGCCAAGATCGCGGGCGTGGGCAAGGTCCACGTCGCGGACGATGCGGCCTATGCCAACGGCCTGGCCGAAAACGTCGCCCCGCTCGCCGCTGCGCTGATGGCCGATCACGACGCCTTCCTCGCCGCTGCCACCACCCAGGGCAAGAACGTCGCCCCGCGCGTCGCCGCGCTGCTCGACGTGATGCAGGTCAGCGAGATCCTGTCGGTCGAAGGCCCCAAGACCTTCACCCGCCCGATCTACGCCGGCAACGCCATCGCCACCGTCGAATCGACCGACGCCAAGCTGGTCATCACCGTGCGCGGCACTGCCTTCGAGAAGGCGGCGACCGAGGGTGGTTCGGGCACCGTCGAGGCCGTCGGCGGTGCGGGTGACGCGGGCATCTCGAGCTTCGTCGGCGCGGAAATCGCCAAGAGCGAGCGTCCCGAACTGACCAGCGCCAAGATCATCGTCTCGGGCGGCCGCGCCCTCAAGGACGCGGAGACCTTCGAGGCGACCATCACGCCGCTTGCCGACAAGCTCGGCGCCGCCATCGGCGCGAGCCGTGCGGCGGTCGATGCGGGCTATGTCCCCAACGACTACCAGGTCGGCCAGACCGGCAAGATCGTCGCCCCGGAAGTCTATTTCGCGATCGGCATCTCGGGCGCGATCCAGCACCTTGCCGGCATGAAGGACTCCAAGGTCATCATCGCCATCAACAAGGACGAGGACGCCCCGATCTTCCAGGTCGCCGACGTCGGGCTGGTCGCGGACCTGTTCACCGCGGTGCCGGAACTGACGAACGCGCTCTAAGCGGTTCGCCGCAAACGTCTTTATTTCGTAAGGAACCTCCGGCAGTCTCACATGACTGCCGGAGGTTTTTTCATGCGTCGCACCTGTCTTGCCCTCGCCGCGCTCGCCGTCGGCGCCACCCCTGCCCTTGCTGCACCCACCATCGCCACGCCGGTCGCGCCATGGCAGGCATCGTTCGAGGGCGGCGTCTGCAGGATGCAGCGCGCCTTCGAGTCAGGCGGCGAGCCGCACCTCCTGATTCTCGAGCAGAACGCCCCGGGCCCGGCCATCGCGATCGCCATGGCAGGCCCCTCGCTGGCGGGCCTGAGCCCCGACGTGCCGTTGCGCGTCAGTTTCGCCGCCGACCACGCCGGCTTCGACAAGCGGGCGCAGATCGAGCCGAACCGGCAATTCGGCCATGTCGCAGTTGTACACGGCGTGTGGCTCGATACGCGCAAGCCGGATGCTGCCGGTAATCCCGCGCGGATCGATACCAAGGCAGCGCAGGGCGTAGAACGGATTGCGGTGTCGCAGGGCGATGGCAGCATGAGCTTCGCAACCGGGCCCCTGGCCGAGGCTGCCACGGCTCTCAATGATTGCACCGCGCGGATCATGAGCAGCTGGGGCCTCGATCCTGCGGCGCAACATGGCCTGCAAAGGTCCGCCGCCCCTGCCGACACGGGCAGGCTCGTGAAGGAGCTGCGCAAGGCCTATACTCGCACGGCGCTACGCACATTGCAGCAGGGCGTCATCGATCTTGTGGTCTTCACCGACCCGTCAGGCGCGGCCACCGACTGCAAGATGCTGGTCGCGACCGGCTATGATGAGCTCGATCGTTCGATGTGCGCCGCGGCGGTAAAGGAGCGCTTCACCCCGGCGGTCGATGCCGACGGCAAGGCGGTCGCGTCCTTCTGGCGGATGCGGACTTCGTTGCGGGTTGGCTTTTCGGGATAGAACTGCGCGCCCGGCGGGCGGCGCGCCTCACAGCACCGTATTGATGAAGTGCAGCGTCATCCCCACGAGCCCGCCCACAAGCGTGCCGTTGATGCGGATGAACTGCAAATCCCGCCCCACTGCGCCCTCGACGCGGCCGGTGATGGTGGTCGCGTCCCAGCGCTTGACCGTCTCGGACACCAGCCGGACGATCTGGTCGCCGTAGCGGGTCGCGATGCCGACGGCGGTGCGGCGGGCGAAGCGGTTGATCTGGTGCTGCAGCCGCGCGTCCTTTTGCAGCGCCTCGCCCAACTCGCCGAGCATGTTGCGCATCTCCGCGCCCATCTGGCTTTCGGGATCGCGCGCGCGGGCAATCAGTGACTGGCGGATACGCTCCCACACCCCCGTCCACCACACGGCCACAGCGGGATTGGCGATAAGATCGCGCTTCATGTCCTCGACCTTGGCGCGGGTGGCTGCGTCGTGCTGCAAGTCCTGGCCGAGCTTCGCCAGCCCCTCCTCGATCTTGCCGCGAAGGGGATGATCGGGGTTGACCAGCACCTCGGCGAGCAGCTTGTAGAGCCCGTCGAGCACGCTGGCCGAGATGGTCTTGTCGATCCCCGCCCAGCGCAGCACGCCCGCGACGCGCTGGTGGATGATCTCGCGGATCGTCTCCTCGTTATCCTCGAGCGTCAGGCCCGCCCAGCGCACGAAGCCATCGATCAGCGGCTGGTGGCGCTTGTCGGTCATGGCGCTCTCGATCATGCGGCCCGCGAGCGGCGCGATGTCGAGCTTGGCGAGCTGCGCGGCGAGGCCGGAGCGCACCTGATTGCCGAGCCGGTCGGGATCGAGCGATTCGAGCACCTCGGCGAGCAGTTCGGCCGCGCCCGAGGTGATGCGCGAGCGTTCGTCCTGCCCGCCCCTCTCGGGCGAGGCGGCCAGGAACTCGCCCGCGGCCTTGGCGATGTTCATCGTCGACATCCGCCGCGCGACCACGGCGGGGGTGAGGAAATTCTCGCGCAGGAAGGCCGCCATCGTGTCGGCGATGCGGTCCTTGTTCTCGGGGATGATCGCGGTGTGCGGGATCGGCAGGCCGAGCGGGTGGCGGAACAGCGCGGTGACCGCGAACCAGTCGGCAAGGCCGCCCACCATCGCGGCTTCGGCGAAGGCGTGGACATAGCCCCAGGCGGGATGTCCGGTGGCGGCAAGGCCGTGGGTGGCGATGAAGATCACCGCCATCGCCGCCAGCATCCCCGTCGCCGTCCAGCGCATCCGCCTGGCGCGATCGACCGTGAGCGGCTGACCGCCGAGCGTCAGGGGCCTCAGGGAACGCGTCGCCATCGTCAGACCCTAGCCGCGTTTCGGCCCGCGCGTCACCCGTTTTGCGGGTGTTCGGCCCGTCACTCGGCCGGTTCGCCCCCATGCGCAGGGCGCTTGGCAAGGCCGGGGAACGGCAGATCGGGCTCGCTGCGACCCGCGATCGGCCGGGTGTCGTCACCCGGCCTGTAGGTCAGCAGCCGCGCGCGCAGCCACGGGCCGACGCGCTTCTCGAAACTGTCGGCAAGGCTGAAGCCCGCGGGCACGATCAGCAGCGTCAGCAGGGTCGAAAGCACCAGCCCGCCGATCACCACGATGCCCATCGGCTGGCGCCACGCCCCGTCACCCTCGAGCGAGAGCGCCACCGGCACCATGCCAGCGGTCATCGCGACGGTGGTCATGATGATCGGCTGGGCGCGCTTGTGCCCGGCATCCATGATCGCATCGAGCTTGCCCACGCCCTTGTTCATCTCCTCGATCGCGAAGTCGATCAGCAGGATCGAGTTCTTGGAGACGATGCCGAGCAGCAGCAGGATCCCGATATAGACCGGCATCGAGTTGGGCTGGCCGAGCAGCCAGATCAGCAGGACGCCCCCGAGCGGCGCCAGCGCGAGCGAGGTCATGTTGACCAGCGGGCTCATCAGGCGCTTGTAGAGCAGCACCAGCACCGCGAACACCAGCAGCACGCCGGCGACGATCGCGATGATGAGGTTCTGGATCAGCTCCTGCTGCCATTGCTCCTCGCCCACCACGTCGCGGATCACGCCCAGTGGCAGGTTCTGGAGCACCGGCAGGGCATCGATCTGCGCCTGCGCCTCGCCCTTGAGCACGCCCGAGGCGAGGTCCGCGCCCACCAGCACGCGGCGGTTCTGGTTGTAGCGCTGGATCGCGGTCGGACCCGAGCCGAAGGTGATGTCGGCGACGCGGCTCAGCGGCACCGAACCGCCGCCCGCGAGCGGCACCGGCAGGTTCTCGATCGTGCGGAAGTCGGTGCGCGCTTCCTCAGACAGGCGCACCACGATCGGGATCTGGCGGTCCGAAAGCGAGAAGCGCGCCGCGTTCTGTTCGATCTCGCCCAGGGTCGCGATGCGGATCGTCTGGGAGAGCGCCGCGGTGGTGACGCCCAGTTCGGCGGCGATCTTGTCGCGCGGGGTGATGATGATCTCCGGGCGGTTGAGATCGGCGCTGATGCGCGGGGCGACCAGCGACTTCAGGCCTTTCATCTCCTCGACCAGCTGGGTCGCGGTCTGCTCGAGCAGCGCCGGATCGCTGCCGGCCAGCAGCACGGTCATGTCGCGGCCCGAACCGAACCCGCCCGACTGCGACTGGAAGCGCACCCGCGCGTCGGGGAAGGCGGCGAGCACGGGGGCGAGCTCGCGCTCGAACTCGATCGAGGTTCGCGCGCGGTCCTCGCGCAGCTTGACGAAGATCGACGAGGTCTCGCCCAGCCGGATACGCTCGAGCATCCGCTCGACCTCGGGCTCCTGCCGCAGGCGGTTGGCCACCGCGTTCACCACCTGCTTGGTCTGGGCAAGGGTGGTGCCGGGCACCAGCTCGATCTCGACGCGGCTGTTCTCGTCATCGATGTTGGGCTGGAACTGGCCCGGGATCTGGCCGAACAGCAGGATCGTCACCAGGAACGAGAACCAGCCGATGCCGAGCATCCAGATGCGGTGGTCGTAGAAGCGCGCCGTCAGCCAGCGCAGGCCGCGCGCGAAGCCGCTGTTGCCGCCCGCAGGCACCTCGATCGCCTTGAAGGTGACGAAGGCGGCGAGGAAGGACAGCACGGAGATGGTCAGCACGAGCACCACCTCGAAGACCTTGGCGACGAGCTGGTTGACGAGGGTGTTCGTATCGGCGTCGACGGCCGCGGCAATCTGCTTGTGGATGCCGAGCCCGAGGAGGCCCTTCCACGCCCCGCCGCTGAAGGCACCGCTCGCCAGCTCGAACATCGCCGCCGCCGAGACGAACAGCAGCACGATGACGGTCATGAGCAGGCCGGTGACATAGAACAAGCGGTTGCCCGAGCCGGTGAGGCCGGCGCGGCGCACCGCCATCTTGCCGGTGTCGAGCGTCCAGGCCAGCACCCGCATGTAGGCGTCGATCCAGCGTCCGCCGCCATGCTCGGCCTCGCCGTGGGCCTTGAGGAAATAGGCCGCCATCAGCGGCGTGATCATGCGCGCGACGGCGAGCGACATGAGCACCGCGACCACCACGGTGATCCCGAAGTTCTGGAAGAACTGGCCCGAAACGCCCGGCATCAGGCCTACGGGCAAGAACACCGCGACGATGCAGAAGCTGGTGGCGACCACCGGCAGGCCGATCTCGTCGGCCGCGTCGATGCTCGCCTGATAGGCGGTCTTGCCCATGCGCATGTGGCGCACGATGTTCTCGATCTCCACGATCGCGTCGTCGACCAGCACGCCCGCCACCAGCGCCAGCGCGAGCAGCGAGAGGAAGTTGAGGTTGAACCCCAACTGGTCCATGAAGAAGAAGGTCGGGATCGCCGAGAGCGGGATCGCGACCGCGCTGATCGCGGTGGCGCGCCAGTCGCGCAGGAAGATGAACACCACCACCACCGCCAGGACCGCGCCCTCGACCAGTGCCCACATCGAGGACTTGTACTGGCCGCGGGTATAGGTGGTGTTGGTCGAGAGCTTGATGAACTCGACCCCGGGGTTCTCCTTCTCGATCTTGTCCATCTCCGCGAGCGCGGCGTCATAGACCGCAAGGTCCGAAGCGCCGCGCGCGCGGTTCATGTAGAAGTTGACAACCTCCTTGCCGCCGACCTCGCTGATCGAGGTGCGCTCGGAATAGCCGTCGCGCACCTTGGCGATGTCGGCGAGCCGCACCGAGCGCCCGCCGCCCAGCTGGATCTGGGTCTGCGAGAGCTGGTAGGCGGTGTCCGAATTGCCGAGCACGCGCAGCGACTGGCGGGTGCCGCCGACCTCGGCAAGGCCGCCCGCGGCGTCGAGATTGGACTGGCGCAGCGCGGCGTTGATCTGCGAGGCGGTGACCCCGAAGGACTGCATCCGCGCCGGATCGAGGATGACCTCGATCTGCCGGTCAACCCCGCCGAAGCGGCCGACTTCGGCCATCCCGGGGATCTTGAGCAGGCGCTTGGCGACGGTGTCGTCGATGAACCAGCTCAATTGTTCCAGCGTCATGTCGTCGGCTTCGACCGCGACGTAACCGATCGCATCGCCGACCACGTTGACCTTCTGCACCTGCGGTTCGAGGATGCCGTCGGGCAGCGAGCCGCGCACGCCGTCGATCGCGGTCTCGACCTCGTTGACCGCCTCGATCAGGTTGGTGCCGATCTCGAATTCGACGAAGGTGTTGGAAGAGCCCTCGCGCGCGGTCGACTGGATCGAGTTGACCCCGGCGATCGAGCGCAGCGCGCTTTCGACGCGCTGGGTGATCTGGTTCTCGATCTCGGTCGGCGAGGCGCCCGGCTGGGCGATGTTGACGACCACCGCCGGAAAATCGACATCCGGGTTGTTGGTCACGTCCATCCGCAGAAAGCTGACGATCCCGGCGATCAGCAGCGCGGTGAAGAACACCAGCGGGATCGAGGGATTGCGGATCGACCAGGCCGAAATGTCGCGAAGTGCCATGAAAGTCCTGCCTGTTGTGTCGCCATGCTCGCGCCCTGCCAGTTACGCGGGACGCCTCGCGCCGGATGGGCGCTCTACTTCTTCCGAACCTGCGGGTTGACCGTCTCGCCCGGGTTGAGGAACCCGCCGGCGCGCAGCACCACCTTTTCCGAGCCGCTCAGGCCTTCGGTGATGGCGATGCCGTTGGCGGTGACCGCGCCGGTCTTGACCGCGCGGCGGATGACCTTCTTGTCACTGCCCACGACATAGACGAAGCTGCCCTGCGCATCGGCCAGCACCGCGCTTTCGGGAAGCACCGTCGCGCGGAAGCTGCCCGAGTTGATGCGCGCGGTGGCAAAGCCGCCGGGACGCAGCGCGGGATTGAAGCTGAGCGCAATGCGCGCGGTGCCCTGGCGGGTGGTCTGGTCGATCGTCGGGGCGATCTGCCACACCTGGCCCTCGAAGGTCTGCCCCGACCCGGTCGGGGTGATGCGCGCCACGGTGCCGACCGAAAGCTTGGCCAGCTGCTCTTCGGAAAGCTGCGCGAGCATCTCCATTTCGCCGCCGCTGGCGATGGTGAACAGCGCCGGCGTGCCCGCGCCGACGGTCTGCCCGGGCTCCACCGCGCGGGCGAGGACATAGCCGGTTGCCGGCGCGATGATGTTGAGCCGCTGGTTGCGCGCGCGCTGTTCGCGCAGCTGCGCCTCGGCCACCCTGACGCGCGCCGCCGCGGCATCGCGGGTCGCGGTCAGGCGATCCACGTCGGCCTTGGAGACGAAGCCGCGCGCGACCAGCTGGAGCGCGCGGTCGAGGTTCGCCTGGGCGAGATTGGCATCGGCCCGCGCGACCTGGATCTGCGCCGCCTGCGCCTCGGCCTGCTGAACCTGCACCGAGCGGTCGATCACCGCGAGCACCTGGCCTTGGCTCACCCAGTCGCCGGCGTCGACGGTGACGCGCACCACCTGCCCGCCCTCGCCGACCACGCCGACCGGCATCGGACGGCGCGCCGCGAGGGTGCCGGGGGCCTCGATCTCGCCCGAGACCATGGTCGTGCCCGGGGAGACCACGGTGACCGCGGGTGCCTGCGAATTGTCGTCATCTACCGGTGCAGGCTCGCCGCCCGCCAGCGCGAACCACGCGGCGATCGCCAGCAGCAGCCCGAACACGCCGAGCCCGGCATAGATCAGCCAGCGCGGGATGGCGGGCGTGCCAAGGACGCGCGCGCCGGAAAGTTCCGTCGTCACCCCGTCGGCAGCCTCGGCCCTGATCGTCGTCTCGTAATTCATCGCCATTCCTTCACCCGGGGCCGCGTGCTGCCCGCAGCTCCTCCGGCACGAGTGTATTACTCGTGTAAGTCACCAAGTGCAACGTCTGATAGAATGTCATGGGCTTGCCCGCAATGCGCGCATCGACCGATGACTTGCCCCGTAGACGAAGGGCGCGTCGGCGCGCGCGCATCAGGGCCGGACTGGAGCGCCTCAGCGCACGGGTCAGAGCAGTGCCGCGAATCGCCGAAGGCCCGCAACGCCTCGGGGGCGGAGCGGGCCGTCAGCGGGACAGGCCATGTCGTGCGGGTGTCAGTACTTGAGCTGGCGCTCGTAGAGGTCGCGGTAGTGCTGGATCTTGGTGACGCGCAGGCCATGCATGCCCGACCGGTCGACCGCGCGCTGCCACGAGGCGAACTCCTCGAGCGTCAGGCCATAACGCGTCAGCGCCTCGTCGAGCGTCAGCAGCCCGCCATTGACGGCAGCCACCACCTCGGCCTTGCGCCGCACCACCCAGCGCTTGGTGTCGGGAGAAGGCAGGTCGGCAAGGGTCAGCGGCTCGCCGAGCGGGCCGATCACCTGTGCGGGGCGGAAGTCCTGGTTCTCAATCATCGCATGTCTCTCGCAGCGCGGCGGGGCGCGTCGGATCGGGGTCCACTCGCATTCTCCGGGCGGTTTGCATGGGCGGCATTCATAATCGTACCCGGATGTTTAGACTGACCTAAAGCATCAGGGTTAATGGGAAGTTCGCTTTCTTCGAGAAGAGCAAAATAACTTGCGGCGGCATCGCCGAAGCTTGCGGCAACCGCCTCGATCGGGGCCTGGCTTTCGATGCGCATCAGCAGCCTGAGATCGCGCGCGGCGTTGAGCCTGGCGGTCAGCTCGCTCCACTCCATCGCCCGCAGCGCCTCGCCATTGCGGCGCGCCGGGCGAGGGTCGAATCGCTCCGCCCCGCCACCCTTGGCGGTGGCACGCAGCAACGCCCGCTCCTCGGCGGAGAGCCCGCCGGAAGGCGCATCGGCGCGGGTAAGGCTGGGTCTTGGTTTCTCGAACATCATCCCCTTTCCTAACCCGAGTGCGTCAAAATCCGGTAAAACCGCCATTTACCTCGGCTTAGGATTACTGCTGCCCGAAAGGGCAAGATTGCCCGCACTGGCGCTGAGGGGGGAGCATCGCTATATGCGCGCCGCTCCATGACCGCTCCGCAGCTCCTCGACACCGGCCTGATGCCCTCCGACGCCGCAGCCGCGCTGTTCGATCTGCCGCGCGCGGCCTCGGCATGCCGGATCGTGGTGGCGATGAGCGGCGGGGTCGACAGCTCGGTGGTCGCCGCTCTCGCCCATGCCAGCGGGGCGGAGGTGATCGGCATCACGCTCCAGCTCTATGATTACGGCGCGGCGACGGGCCGCAAGGGCGCGTGCTGTGCAGGCGACGACATCCGCGACGCGCGCGCCGTCGCCGACCGGCTCGGCATCGCGCATTACGTCTTCGACCACGAAAGCGCCTTCCGCGAGGAAGTGGTCGAGCAGTTCGCCGACGAATATCTCGCCGGGCGCACGCCCGTCCCCTGCATCCGCTGCAACATGGGGCCCAAGTTCACCGACCTGTTCCGCATGGCGCGCGAACTCGGCGCGGATTGCCTTGCGACCGGGCACTATGTCCGCCGGCTCGCCGGGGCGGACGGCGCGGAGCTCCACCGCGCCTTCGATCCGGCGCGTGACCAGTCCTACTTCCTCTATGGCACCACCGAGGCGCAGCTCGACTATCTGCGCTTTCCGCTTGGCGGGATGCCCAAGCCGCAGGTTCGGGCCTTGGCCGAGGCGGCGGGCCTCAGGAACGCCGCCAAGCCCGATTCGCAGGACATCTGCTTCGTGCCCGATGGCGATTATGCGAAGATCGTCACCAGGGTGCGCCCCGAGGGCGCTGCGCCGGGCGCCATCGTCCACGCGGCGACCGGCGAGACGCTGGGCGAGCACAAGGGCATCGTCCATTTCACCGTCGGCCAGCGCAAGGGCCTCGAGATCGGCGGGCAGCCCGAGCC
>NZ_LSJS01000253.1 GCF_001557325.1 Erythrobacter donghaensis | reverse complement strand
CAGCCAGGACGATGGCTACCTTGCCGCTTCCGAGGTGCTCACCCTCAACCTCACCGGTGTCGACTGGGTGATCCTCTCGGCCTGCAACACCGCAGCCCCTTCAGGCACGCCGGGTGAGCCGGGCCTGTCGGGCCTTGCCCGCGCGTTCTTCTACGCCGGTGCCCCGAGCCTCCTGGTCAGCCACTGGCCGGTCGGTGACGACGTGGCCGCAGCGCTCACGGTCAACACCCTCAGCCGTACCCAGGCCGGCGAGACCCGCGCGACCGCCCTCCAGAACGCCATGCGCGACATCCGCAACGATCCCACCAACCCCAGCTTCGCACACCCCAGCGCATGGGCACCGTTCATCATCGCCGGTGAAGGGCGGTAAGATGTTG
>NZ_LSJS01000252.1 GCF_001557325.1 Erythrobacter donghaensis | reverse complement strand
CGGCGCACCTGACCGGCGCGCATGTATACGATTTGCAGGCTTTCGCCGGGCCGGGTCATGCTGACCGTTGCGGTGAGATTGCCGGGCGTCTCGATCTTGCGCCCATTGACCTCGACGATCACGTCGTCAGACACCAAACCACCCTGGGCAGCCGGGGAAGCTGGCGCGACCTCGCCAATCAGCGCGCCGCGATTGGTCGAAAGGCCAAGAGCGCGCGCACGTTCGGGCGACAGCGCTGCGATTGTCACGCCGATCCTGCCACGCTTGACCTCGCCAAACTGGCGCAACTGATCGGC
>NZ_LSJS01000251.1 GCF_001557325.1 Erythrobacter donghaensis | reverse complement strand
GGCTGCTTCCTGCTCGCGGCCACCGAAGTTGACGATCAGGCTCGCCAGCACCGAGTGCGCCGAATAGTCGGCGTTGAGCTGATTGCCGTTGGTGCCCGTCAGGCGGAAGTCGTCGGCGTTGAAGTAGCGGTACTTGACCCCGAGATCGACATTGCGGGTGACCGGAAAGCGCGCGCCGCCGATCAGCTGCCAGGCGAAATCGGTATCGCTGTCGTCGATCAGCGTGCCGAGCCCGGCGACCTCGACCGGCAGTTCGAGCCGCGCCACGCCCGCGCCGCCGCCGCCGTAGATCTGGAAGCCGTCATCGGCGCCGATCTCGACCAGGGCATTGACCATCCCGCTCCAGATCTCGAGATCGCGCTCGTTCTCGGCGACGGTGCCGACCGGCACGGCCGAACCGTCCGGCAGGAGGCCGGCGCTCTCGACCGTCAGGCTGCGGTACTTGGCGTTCTTGTAGCCGCCCTCGGCCTCGAGCCGGAACGGGCCGAAGTCGTAGCCGAGGATCACGTCGCCATCGATCCCGACCTTGGTGCGCGCCGTTGCCGCCCGGGTGAAGTCGTCTTCGCCGGTCGCGTTCTCTTGGCGCGCGTCAACCGTCACCTTGTCCCTGAGGCTGACACCGCCCTCGATGCCGATATACGGCCCATCGGCATAGGCCGGTGTGGCTATCGCCGCGACGGCTGCGCCCAGCATCAGAAATGTCGTTCTTGTCATTGTCCTGTTACCTCACAATTCGGTGATCCGCCGGCTCCCGGAGAGGGGGCCCGGACCGCGCGCACAGGCGCAGCCGTTCCCGGCGGGTGAGGGGCAAGTCATGCGCGATGTGATTTGTTGCATCGCCCGCGCCGGGCCGTGCCGGTGATTGGGCGAAGCGATTGCCAAGCGGCGAGGGGCACGGCATGAACGCCAGGGTGCTTCATGCCCCGGCATGGGCGCCGAACCACAATCACAGGAGAGAGATCAGCCATGGCGAGCGCACGCCTCGGAGCAATGCAGGACTGGACGATGCGGGTGACCGCAGTGATCGATCACGCCGCGCGCGAGGCGGGCGGGCGCGAGATCGTCAGCCGCTGGGCCGATGGCAGCGTCACCCGCACCAACTGGGCGGGGATCCAGGCGGATGCGCTGAAGATGGCGCAGGCGCTCCAGAGGCTCGGGCTGAAGCCGGGCGACAAGGTCGCGAGCCTTGCGATGAACCACGCGCGCCACCTCGTCAGCTGGTATGGCGTCGCGGGCATGGGCGGGGTGCTCCACACGGTGAACCCGCGCCTGTTCGACGATCAGCTCGAATATATCGTGACCCACGCCGAGGACCGCGTGCTGTGCTATGACGCGGCCTTCCAGCCGATCGTCGACCGGATGAAGAGCCGCTGGCCGACGGTCGAGCACTACATATGCTACGATTCCGGCGACCACGCCCCAGCCTTCGAGGACTGGATCGCGGCCGAGGACGGCGATTTCGAATGGGTCACCGGCCCCGAAACCGACCCCTGCATGATCTGCTACACCTCCGGCACCACCGGCAATCCCAAGGGCGTGCAATACGAGCACCGCTCGACCGTGATGCACGCGATGGCCGGGCTGCAATCGGCCGCCTTCAATTTCTCGAGCGCCTCGGTGATGCTCCCGGTGGTGCCGATGTTCCACGCGGCGAGCTGGGGGCTGCCCTATGCGGGCGCGATGGCGGGGATCAAATTCGTGTTCTCGGCGGTGAACGATCCCGCCGTGCTCCACGACCTGATGATCCGCGAGGGCGTGACCGATTCTGCAGGCGTGCCGACCGTGTGGCTCGCGCATTTCCAGTATTGCGACGCGAACGGTCTCGAGCTGCCGCCGCTGAAAGCGGCAACCATCGGGGGCTCGGCGGCGCCCAGGTTCATGATCGAGCGGCTGATGAAGAACGGCACCCGCGTCCAGCACGCCTGGGGCATGACCGAGACCTCGCCCATCGGCACGGTCGGCGGGCCGACCTGGGACTGGGAGAACCTCACCCTCGAGGAGCGGATCGAGAAGACCGCGATGCAGGGCCGCCCGATCTTCGGGGTGCAGCTGCGCACGGTCGACCTCTCCGACATGTCAACCGAGCTGCCGCGCGACGGCAAGACCAGCGGCGCGCTCCAGATCCGCGGGCCCTGGATCATCAAGCGCTACTTCAAGGCCGAGAAGGACGCTGTCGGCAATGATGGCTGGTTCGATACCGGCGATGTCGGCATCCTCCACCCCGACGGCACGCTCCAGCTGACCGACCGCACCAAGGACGTGATCAAGTCGGGCGGCGAGTGGATCAGCTCGGTCGAGCTCGAGAACGCCGCCTGCGGGCACCCTGGCGTCGCGGAAGCGGCCTGCATCGGCATCCCCCACCCCAAGTGGGACGAGCGCCCGGTGCTGTTCATCGTGAAGAAGGCCGGCGCGGAGGTGACCGCCGAGGACATCCTCGAACACCTCAGGCCCCAGATCGCCAAGTGGTGGCTGCCCGATGCGGTCGAGTTCGTCGACGACATCCCCCACACCGCCACCGGCAAGATCAGCAAGAAGGACCTGCGCGACCGTTTCGCGGACTACACGCTTGCCTGACGTGGGGGTCCGGCCTGCGCGGGTCGATGACGCGCAGGCCATCGCCGCGATCTATGCCTGGCACGTGGCGAACGGCACGGCGACCTTCGACACCGCCGCGCCCGATGCGGCGGCGTGGGCGGAAAAGATTGCCGACTTCGCCGTGCGTGGCTTTCCGTTCATCGTCGCCGAGCGGGAAGGCAGGGTCATCGCCTATGCCTATGCCGCCCGCTTCCGCGACCGTGCGGCCTATGCGCATACCTGCGAGGACAGCATCTATGTCGCGCACGAGGCGCGCGGGGGCGGGATCGGCTCGGCCCTGCTGCCCGCGCTGGTCGATGCGGCTCGCAGGGCCGGGTTCGAACAGATGATCGCGGTGATCGGCGGCGGCGAGCCGGCCTCGGTGGCGCTCCACGCCCGCTGCGGCTTCGTGCACGCCGGACGGATGCGCAATGTCGGCAAGAAATTCGGCCGCCTGCTCGATACGGTCTACATGCAATGCGACCTGACAGGAGAGGGATGGGACAATGAGTGAAGTCTACATCGACCCGAGCCCGGCGAATTTCCAGTCCTTTAAGGACCTGCCGCGCGACACGCCGATCAACATGCTCAACCTGCTGCTCTACCGCGAGAAGGCCGAGTACCCCGAGGGACACGAGCACGCGGGCAAGGGCTGGAGCGGAAAGGAGGCCTACAAGGAATATGGCCGCACCTCCGGCCCGATCTTCGCCCGTGTCGGCGGCAGGATCCTGTGGCGGGGGCGCTTCGAGACGATGGTGACCGGGCCCGAGGTGCGCCAATGGCACAATGGCTTCATCGCGCATTACCCCAATGCGGGTGCCTTCTTCGAGATGATCAAGGACCCCGATTACCAGCTCGCGGTCGTCAACCGCACCGCCGCATTGGTTGACAGCCGCCTGATCCGCTTCGCTCCCGGCTCGGTGGGGGAGGGGTTCGCCTAGCGCCGCTCAGCGCGCCTTCGCGAGGTGCCGCGCGGCAAAATCGGCCACCCGCTGGACGTTGGCATCACCGACGAAGACCGGCGAGAAGAAGCTGGTGTCGCCGTGGCCGGTGCCTGCAAACATGTCGACTTCGACCGGTACCCCGGCCTGCTTGAGCGCCTCGGCCAGAATGGTCGTCTGCCCGACCGGCACGAGGCAATCCGCGCTTCCCTTCTGGAGCAGGAAGGGCGGGTCGCTCGGGTCGATATAGGTGATCGGATTCGCGGCCTTCACCTTGTCCGGCACGGTCCGGATCGGCGCACCGAGATACTCCGATTCGAAGGAAGTCGCCGCCTCGTGATCGGGCGGGCAGCCCTGCGCGCGCGCCTGCGGGTCCATCTGCAGGAAGTCGTTCGGCCCGAACCAGTCGATGACGGCGCTGACGCGGGCCGAAACCCCGGGATTGCCGAGCGCGGGGTTGTCGAACACGGCGGCATTGCCGGTCGTGCCGATCAGCGAGGCAAGGTTGCCGCCCGCCGATTGCCCGAAGGCGACGAAGCGCTCCGGATCGAGCCGGTAGCGTGCGGCATTGGCCCGCAGGAAACGCACCGCGGCCTTGGCGTCCTCGATCGCGGCGGGAAACCGCGCCTCGCCCGAGAGCCGGTAGTCGATCGTCGCCACTGCGATCCCGCGCTCCCGCAGCGCGCCCAGGATCTCGGGCGAGAGCATGTCCTTGTCGCCGACCCGGAAGCCGCCGCCGTGGATGTTGATCACCAAGGGGAAGGGGCCGGGCCCCTCGGGCAGGTAGAGATCGAGCGTCTGGCTCGCCGAGAGCGGCGCATAGGCAACATCGGCGTGATCGGGCGCAGGCAAGCTCGGCGAACAGGTCGCGAGCGCCACAACCACAGGCAACGCGGCGGCTGCGGCTAGCAGCCACGGTCGCTGGATGCGCAAGGGTCGGTTCCCGATCGCGGGCCTATCACTCCTCGCCGTAGAGGTAGCCGAAGAAGTCCGACACCGAGGCGAACCACAGGCCGATCTGGCTCGAATAGTTCGCGCGGGTGATGCCGCCATCGGCGATGATGTACATCCGGACCGAGATCGTGCCGTCCTGATCGAGATAGGCGCGGCCGAAATTTTCCTTGTAATTGTAAGTGTTGATCGCCTCGATGATCTGCTCGCGGGTGCGGTCTTCGGGCTCGAAGGTTGCCAGCATCGAGGAGCCCAGGCACTTGGTCTTGGCGACATTGTCCTCGCAGGCAAGCAGCAGCGCATCGGCGATCACGCCGCCATCGAACTCGAAGTCGATCCGCTCGGACTTGGGGTCGGTGGTGGTGATCGTGGCACCGGCCTCGACCAGCGCGCGCTCGAAATCGGCGCGGGTGAAGTGCTGGATGCTCTGCGCCTGCGCGCTGGTGGTGGTGAATGCCAGAGCGGCGGCGGCAGCAAGAACTTTCCAGCGCATGATTCCCCCTTCGTGATCGCGTGGTCGCGACAAACCGTATCACAGCAGCGACAATTGGCCATCCCTTTGTGGTGGCCGGAAACGCGCGCAGTCGAGGTCGAACCGCGCCTTGCCGATCCCCGCCTTGCGGCACGCTAGGCGGAAGCGCGCACGCAGCAGGTCGGCCCACACGCCTTGCGGGTTCATGCGGCTGTGGAAGTTCGGATCATTGTCACGCCCGCCGCGCATCTCCCTGACAATGCTCATGACCTTGCCCGCGCGCTCGGGGTAGTGGACGGCCAGCCACTCGCGGAACAGCGGGGCGACCTCGTGGGGGAGGCGCAGGGGAATCCACCCGACGCTGCGCACGCCGAGCTCGCCCACGCGGGCTATGATGCCCTCCATGAATTCGTCGGTGATCGCCGGGATCACGGGCGAGAGCGAGCAATGCACCGGCACGCCCAGTTCCACCAGCTTGCCTAGTGCATTCAATCGCTTGGACGGCGCGGCGCAGCGCGGTTCGAGCTTGCCCGAGAGCGCCGGGTCGAGTGTCGTCACCGAGACCGATACCGCCACGAGCTTCTCGCGCGCCATCTCCTCCAGCAGGTCGGCGTCTAGGAGCACCCGGTCTGACTTGGTGGTGATGGTGACGGGGTGGCGCGTCTCGAGGCAGACCTCGAGGATCGCCCGGGTGATGCGGTAATCGCGCTCGATCGGCTGATAGGGATCGGTGTTGGTGCCGAGCGCAATTGGCCTGGGGCTGTAGCCTTTCTTCGCCAGCGTCGCCCGCAGCAGCGCCGGCGCCTCGGGCTTGGCGAAGAGCTGTGTCTCGAAGTCGAGGCCCGGCGACAGGTCGTGGTAGGCGTGGGTCGGCCGCGCGAAGCAGTAGACGCAGCCGTGCTCGCACCCGCGATAGGCGTTGATCGAGCGGTCGAAGGGGACGTCGGGCGACTGGTTGAAGGTGAGGATCGACTTCGGCCGCTCCTCGGTCACCGTGGTGCGCAAGCGGACCGGCGGGCCGCCGAGCGACTGGACGTGATCGCGCCAGTCGCCATCGACCTCTCGCTCCGCCAGGCCGAAGCGGATGGGGACCTGCCCCGATTGCGCCCCGCGCCCTTTGACCGGAGAATGTTTCACGTGGAACATTTACGGAACATTGGCGCGCTTGCCAAGCCCGCATTCGCTCGGGCGAGCGTGTTTCTGCCCGCGCACCAACCGCCAACAACCCGGCAATTACCACGCAAGAACCCGCGTTAAACCTCCGTCAGGCGCGGCATCAGCTCGACGAAGTTGCACGGCCGGTTGCGGCTGTCCAATTGCTCGGCGAGGATGCCGTCCCACCCGTCCTTGACCGCTCCGTTCGATCCTGGGAGGGCGAAGATGTAGGTCCCGCGCGCCACCACCGCCATCGCGCGCGACTGGACGGTGCTGGTGCCGATGGTCTTGAAGCTGAGCCAGCGGAACAGCTCGCCGAAACCGGGGATCTCGCGCGCGCCCGCGATCAGCCCCAGCGCCTCGGGGGTGACATCGCGGCCCGTGAGGCCGGTGCCGCCGGTGGAGACCACCGCGTCGATGGCCGGATCGTCGATCCAGGCTTCGAACTGAGCGGCGAGCGCGGCAGCATCGTCCTTGACGATCATGCGCGCGGCCAGATGGTGCCCGGCGCCCGTCACGCGGCCCGCGAGGATATCGCCCGAGGTGTCGGTTTCGGGCGTACGCGTATCAGAAACGGTGAGAACAGCGATATTTATCGGTTTGAAAACCTTGGTTTCGTCAATCGCCACGCCTGCGCGCTCCTCTACCGCTCCAAACTTGCGGAACGGGTGGTAGCAGCCTCGGGGAACTCCGGCCAGCGCCCTTGCGCGAGCGCCCGGCGGCTCGGCGAGGCGACCCCGGCGGCGCGCTCGTACATCCAGTAATTGCGCATCACGATCGCGACATAGCTGCGGGTCTCCCAATAGGGGATCGATTCCATCCACAGCAGCGGGTCGTTCTGATCGTTGATCTCGGCGTTCCAGCGCCCGACGGGCACGAGGCCGGCATTGTAGGCCGCCATGATCTTGGGCAGCACCCCGCCGGTCGCCGGATGGTCGCGCAGCATCGCAAGGTGGCGCTGGCCATAGGCGAGGTTGACCTGCGGGTCGTTCAGGTCCTCGTAGGAAGCCCCGAGGCTGAGACGGCCCGAATGGTCGCGCGCGGTGCCCGGCATGATCTGCATCAGGCCCCGGGCGTTGGCGGGGCTGATGGCGGCGGCGCGGAAATTCGATTCCTGCAAGGCATGCGCGAAGGCGAGCGCCGGGTCGACCTGCCAGCCGCCCACCGGCTGCCAATAGGCAACCGGGAAGCGCAGCGAGGGATCGCTGCTGGCCCCGTAGGGCGCGTTGTGCGCCATGAACAGCTGGGTCGAGGGCAGGCCGAGCTCGCGCGCCAGCCGGGCGAGCGCGCCATACTGGTAGGCCGGGCCGATCTTCGCCTCGTAGCGCAGCACTTCGTCGGCGAGCGCGGGGCGGCCGATCTCGATCAGCGCGGCGGCGACACGCACATTGGGGCGCTGCTTGAGCTCGCTCCAGTCCTCGCGGCTGAGCGGTGCGGGCGCGGCGTGCTGCGGCAGCTCGACCCCGAGCTGGTCGGCGGCGAGCATCCCGTAGAGCGTCTCGTCCATCTGCGCGGCCGCGCTGAGGTGCGCCTGCGCCTGCCCGGGCTCGCGGCAGCGCACAGCGGCGCGCGACGCCCAGTAATGCCCGGCGGCGGCGAGTTCGACATTCGAGGCGCGTTCGGACACGCGCGCAAAGGCCTCGCCCGCGAGCTGGCAATAGCCCATGCGCCAGGCGGCAAGCCCCTCGACCCACGCCCCTTCGGGCACCCACGCGCCCGTTCCCTCGGCGACGGTGCGGGCGAGCTCGAGCGCGGCGTTGTCCTGGTTCTCGATATAGTAGCTCCACGCCACGCGCTGGCGCCATTCGGCGCGCGCGTCGCTGGAGAGCAGCGGATCGGCCTCGGCGAGCAGGCGGTGGGCCTCGACCGGGTTGTCGGCCTTGATCGCGGCGAGGATCGCTTCGGCGGTCGCGGCGGGCATGGTGCCGTCGCCCACCGGACGCGGCAGCATGCGCTTGGGGGCATAGGGCTGGCGCGCGAAGCCCTGACTTGCGGGCAGCGCGGGAAGCACGGTCAGCCCGCGCTTGGCGCCCATCTTGGCGAGCTGTTCGGCCTGCGGCAGGTCGGTGCCGGCGGCAAACCACGCCGCGATCTGCTCGGCCGAGACCTTGGGGCTCCTGGCGTGGGTGTAGTATTCGGCGAGCGCGGTCTGGGTCAGCACCCCGCCGGGCAGCTGCGCGACGAGGCTTTCGACCTGCGCCCACTGCTCGGCATCGATCGCGGCGAAGATCTGGCGATAGGTGCTGCGCTCCTCGGCGGAGAGCACCGCCGTCAGCACGCGCTCCTCGGGGGTGGCGCCGTTCCAGCGCGCCACCAGATCGCCCGCCTGTGCGGCCGCCGGAGCATGGACGCCCGCGGTCGCCAGCACCATCGCCGCCAGCGCCGCGCTGCCGCGCTTCAATTTGTGGCCGACCATTCCATCCATCTCCGCCAGAACCGGGCCTTGAGCCGGGGCATGTCCATCAGGGCATCGAGCGCTTCGCTCGATAGAACCGGGACATTGCCCGATGTATAGTTGATTTCCCGTAAAGGCTTATCGGCAGCCGCGCCCAGCATCGGCCCCAGTCCATTGCCGAAAGCGATCACGCGGGCCGGGGCGGCGAGCCTGACGTGATGCGCCGTCACCGCGTCCATGCCGCCTGCCGCCAGCGCCGGGAGATCGGCCATCGGGGCGTGCGCGGGGAGCGCCGAGGCGATGTAGGCCGCGCTCTCGTCCAGACCCATCGCGGCGAGGATGGCGGCCAGCAGGCGCCCTTGCGGCCCGCCGAGCAGCCGCTCGCGGTCATCGGCCTCGGGCTGGGCAACCAGCACCATCAGCGCCGCGCCGCGCTCGCCCCGGGGCGGCACGCGCGGGAAGCCGTGCGAGGGCGAGAGATCGGCGGTCTCCATCCACCACTGGCGGAAGGCGGCAAGATCGGCCGGGGGCGAATCGCCCAGCCAGTCGCGGCGCGCGGACGCCGGGCGTTCGGGGGCGGCGAGCGGGGCAGCCGCCGGTCGCGCAACATTATCTTGGCGCTGCGAAACCGGGGCCTTGGCACCGGCGGGCGCGGCGCCAGGGCCTTGCGCCCCGGCAACCGCGGAGGCGGCGCGCGGCTCGCTCAGCCACGTCGTAGCGTCATCTGCAAAGTCATGGTCGACCCCGGCCAGGTGCCACCAGGCCAGCGCCGCCTCGAATTCATGCGCAAGGGTAGGGGCGAGCGGGCTCATCGGGGGGTCATGCTATCCATCGCGGGTCTTGACTGTCTGTTCCCCCGTTAGCAAGTGGACAGACAAGGCATATCGCCAGACTGTGGCCCTCAAGCGGCCAAAATAACAAGGATCAGGAAAGCCCGATGGTCGAACGTGAATCAATGCCCTGCGACGTGGTGATCGTCGGCGGCGGTCCGGCGGGGCTCTCCGCGGCGATCCGGCTGAAGCAATTGAACGCCGATCTGGAAGTGATCGTGCTGGAAAAGGGCTCGGAGATCGGCGCGCACATCCTGTCGGGCGCGGTGGTCGATCCCAAGGGCCTCGACGAGCTCTTCCCCGATTGGCGCGACATGGGCTGCCCGATGGCGGAAACCCCGGTGACCGACAACTGGCACTGGGTGCTCTCGAAGACCGGCAAGACCTCTCTCCCCCACGCGATCATGCCCCCGCTGATGAGCAACCACGGCTGCTACACCGGGAGCCTCGGCAACATGGCCCGCTGGCTGGCCGAACAGGCCGAGGGGCTGGGGGTGATGGTGTTCCCGGGCTTCCCCGCCGCCGAGGTGATGATCGACGAAAGCGGCGCGGTCGCGGGCGTCATCACGCAGGACATGGGCGTCGCCGCCGATGGCAGCCACAAGGGCGATTACCAGCCCGGCATGGAGATCCACGCCAAGTACACCCTCTTCGCCGAAGGCGCGCGCGGCAACCTCACCAAGCGCATGAAGGCGAAGTTCGACCTCGAGGCGAACTGCCAGCCGCAGGTCTACGGGCTCGGCATCAAGGAGCTGTGGGACATCGATCCCAAGAAGCACAAGCCCGGCCGGGTGATCCACACGCAAGGCTGGCCCCTGTCGGAAAGCGAGAGCTGGGGCGGGGGCTTCCTCTACCACCAGGCGAACGGTCAAGTGGCGCTCGGCTTCGTCACCGCGCTCGACTACAAGAACCCCTGGGTCTCGCCCTACCAGGAGTTCCAGCGCTGGAAGCAGCACCCGGCGATCCGCGAATATCTCGAGGGCGGCAAGCGCGTGGCCTACGGCGCGCGCGCGATCAACGAGGGCGGCTGGCAGTCGGTGCCCAAGCTGGCCTTCCCCGGCGGCGCGCTGATCGGCTGCGCGGCGGGTTTTGTGAATGTCCCCCGGATCAAGGGCAGCCACACCGCGATGAAGAGCGGGATGCTGGCGGCCGAGAGCATCGCGGCGGCGATCGCTGCCGGTCACGAGAAGACCGAGCTGGTGGACTATGACGCCGCGGTGCGCTCCAGCTGGATCGCGACCGAGCTGAAGCTCGTCCAGAACGCCCAGCCGGCCGTCGCCAAATACGGCGGCGACATCGGCACGGCGCTGGCCGGCATCGACATGTGGATGCGCACGCTCAAGATCGGTCTGCCGATCAGCATGAAGCACCACCGCGACCACGAAATGACCGGCCGTGCCGATCTCTATCCGCCCATCGCCTACCCCAAGCCCGATGGCGTGATCACCTTCGACCGCCTCACCAACGTCGCCTACAGCTACACCAACCACGCCGAGGACCAGCCCTGCCACCTGCAGGTGAAGGACTGGGAGCTCCAGAAGGAGAGCGAGCTGGCAGTATTCGGTGGGCCGTCCGCGCGCTACTGCCCGGCGGGGGTCTACGAATGGCTGACCGACGAGAAGACCGGCGAGCCCAAGTTCCAGATCAACTCGCAGAACTGCGTCCACTGCAAGACCTGCGACATCAAGGACCCCAACCAGAACATCAATTGGGTGACGCCCGAGGGCGGCGGCGGGCCGAATTATCCGAATATGTGATCGAAGGTCAGAAGTGACGTTCAACATCTCACCGCTTCCCGAGGGGCAAATCCGGGCCTTGCGAGCAAGCTTTGCAAGCTTGAGTAGCGGCTCGGATGAGACTGATTTTATCACTGTTGAAGAGATTCAGTCGACTTACGATGCCTTGCTCGCCAGCAAAGAGATGGATGAAGAAAGTCTTGTGGCGCTCGGCGTTGCCTTTGGTGAGATGATCTGCGCACAAGGCGATTTCGAGTGGGTCAAGTTGGAAGACGAATATGGATCTGGCCCAGCCTTGGCGCTTGTCGGATGGGATGTTGTTTGCAGTCCGATCGATATGATTGAAAAGCGGCTCGAGGATGGTGATGCAGTCGATCTTGTTGAGCTTTGCTCCGATACGATTGCGACGATTGATCGTGTCGTTCAGGCTGGTGAGGCAGGCCCACGGAAGCCATAATTGAGGCAATGGTCACCGAAACCGCCTACGCCAAGATCAACCTCGCGCTCCTTGTCGCTGCGTCGCTCGTTGGTTGCGCGCCGGTCGATGCGCCGAAAGCTGTCTCGTCGGACGGTGAGGCGTGCGAGCGGGTGATGTCCGTGCTGGCCGCCAACAAGACCTACCGTGCCGACCAAATGGCAGGCTGCGACGGAGGCAAGGATGACAACAAACCCGGCTTCTACGTCCTGCGCGTCAACGCCGATTGCCGCGACCCGCAAGGCTGCGGAAGCGTGCTGCTCGGCTGGTATGCGGTCGAGGGCGCAACCGGGGCCGTGCATGAAATGGACGTCGCCGAGTGGACCGTCGGCCCACGGATCGACCGGGAAAAGTGATGCGCGAAACCGCCTACGCCAAGATCAACCTCGCGCTGCATGTTCGGCGGCGGCGGGAGGACGGGTATCACGAGCTCGAAACGCTGTTCGCCTTCGTCGATGCGGGCGACGTGCTGACGGCGACCCCGGCCGCGCAGGACAGCGTCACGACGCAGGGCGAGTTTGCGGGGGTGCTCGACAATCCCTTCGACAACCTTGTCGCCCGCGCGCTCAACTCGCTCCCGCGCCCGCAGGGCCTCGCGGTGACGCTGGAGAAGAACCTGCCGGTTGCGGCTGGCCTTGGCGGCGGATCGGCGGACGCGGGGGCGGTGTTCCGGATGGTCCAGGCGCTCCACGGCCTGCCCGATGACTGGCCTGCGCGCGCCGCAAAACTCGGCGCGGATGTGCCCGCCTGCGTGCTCAGCCGCACCCATATCGGCCTCGGCACGGGCACCGAGCAGCTTGCGGTGGAGGACGACCTTGCCGGCACCCCCGTCCTGCTGGTCAACCCGCGCGTGCCGCTCTCGACCGGCCCGGTGTTCAAGGCGTGGGATCAAGAGGATCGCGGGCCGCTGCCGCAAGGCCCTGCGTCGAAGATCGCGCGGGAAGGGCGCAACGACCTCGAAGCCCCCGCCATTTCGCTGTGCCCGGTGATCGCCGAGGTGCTGACGGCCCTTCAGGCGACCGACCCATGGCTCGCCCGGATGTCCGGCTCGGGCGCGACCTGCTTTGCGCTCTACGAGACGCCCCAAGCGCGCGATGCGGCGGCGGCGGCGATGCCGGAGGGCTGGTGGACCATGTCGGGACGGCTGCGGTGAGTTTCCAAAGACCCGCTCGTGCTGAGCCTGTCGAAGCACTGTCTTTTCCTGGGCTTCGTGCTGGACTTGAAGAGAAATTCAGCCCTTCGACAAGCTCACGGCGAACGGAGTTAGGGGAGTGATCGCACCCTTCCGCCAACTCGGCACACCCACCCCCGGCGGGATCGTCCTTGTCGCCGACCACGCGTCCAACGCCGTCCCCGCCGACATCGACCTCGGCATCCCGGATCACCTGTTCCACGAACACATCGCCCTCGACATCGGCACCGAGGCCATCGCCGAACTGCTGGCGCAGACCCACGCCATCCCCGCCCACATCGCCGCCGTCAGCCGCCTCGTGTGCGACTTGAACCGCGAGGAGAGTGCCCCCGGCCTCGTCCCGCCCGAGAGCGACGGGCACCCCATTCCCGGCAATTTCGGCGCCGACCGCGAGGCGCGGCTCGCCCGCTTCCACCGCCCTTATCACGCCGCATTGGAGCGATGGCTGGCCGCCGCAGAGCCCGCCCTGATCCTCTCGCTCCATTCCTTCACCCCGCGGCTCGCCACCTCCGAGGCCGCGCGGCCGTGGGAGGTAGGGGTGCTCTACAATCAGGACGATCACGCCGCGCGCATCGCAATCCCCATGCTCGCCGCCGAGGGGCTGAACGTCGGCGACAACCTCCCATATTCGGGGCGCGACCTCAACTACACCATGAACCGCCACGCCGAGGCCGAGGGCCGCGCCTATCTCGGTGTCGAGCTCCGGCAGGATCTGGTGCAGACCCCTGCAGACCATTCCCGCTGGGCCGCGCTGCTGGCGAAAATCGCGCGAAGGGTTGCGTCCAGCCTCGCCTGAAGGCAGGGGGCATTTCACAAAATCCCCGCTACAGGAAATCTTATGTCGTCCAGGTTTGACAAGTCGAAGCTCCCCAGCCGCCACGTCTCGGTCGGCCCGGAGCGCGCGCCGCATCGCTCCTATTACTACGCGATGGGCATGACCGAGGAAGAGATCGCCGCGCCTTTCGTCGGCGTGGTCAGCGCGGGCAATGACTCGGCACCGTGCAACACCACCCTGAACGCGCAGGCCGATATCTGCCGCGAGGGCGTGATCGCGGGCGGCGGCACCCCGCGCCGGTTCAACACCATCACTGTCACCGATGGCATCGCGATGGGCCATCAGGGCATGAAGTCCTCGCTCATCAGTCGCGAGATCATTGCCGACTCTATTGAAGTATCGGTCCGAGGTCATTGTTATGACGCGCTTGTCGGGTTCGCGGGCTGCGACAAGAGCCTGCCCGGCATGATGATGGCGATGCTGCGGCTCAACGTCCCTTCGATCTTCGTCTATGGCGGCTCGATCCTCCCCGGCACCCACCGCGGCGCGGACGTGACCGTGGTCGATGTGTTCGAAGCGGTCGGACAGTTCGCGGCGGGCAACTGCCCCTTGGCCGAACTGATCGCTTTGGAAAAAGTCGCCTGCCCCGGTCACGGCGCCTGCGGCGGCCAGTTCACCGCCAACACCATGGCCTGCGTCGGCGAGGCGATCGGATTGTCGCTCCCGAACAGCAACATGGCGCCTGCTCCTTACAGATCACGCGATGACATCGCAGTGGCAGCAGGCAAGCAGGTCATGGAGCTCGTCGCCCGCAATCTGCGCCCCCGCGACATCTGCACCCGCGCCGCCTTCGAGAACGCCGCCCGGGTTGTCGCCGCGACCGGCGGCTCGACCAACGCTGCGCTGCACCTGCCCGCCATGGCCAGCGAGGCGGGGATCGACTTCGACCTGTTCGACGTCGCCGAAATCTTCAGATCAACGCCTTACATCGCGGACCTGAAGCCCGGCGGGAAATATGTCGCCAAGGACATGCACGAGGCGGGCGGCGTCTACATGGCTATGAAGACCCTGCTCGATGGCGGCTTCCTCGATCCCAACCCGGTCACCGTCACAGGCAAGACCATCGGCGAGAACCTCGAGGAGATCACCTGGAACCCCGACCAGAAGGTCTTTTATGACGTGAAGACCCCGATCACCCCCACGGGCGGCGTGGTCGGGCTGAAGGGCTCGCTCGCTCCCGATGGCGCGATCGTGAAGGTCGCCGGCATGGCGCGCCTGCAATTCTCCGGTCCGGCGCGCGTGTTCGACTGCGAGGAGGACGCCTTCGCCGCCGTCGAGAGCCGCGACATCGCCGAGGGCTGCGTCATCGTCATCCGCTACGAAGGCCCCAAGGGCGGCCCCGGCATGCGCGAGATGCTCTCGACCACCGCCGCGCTCTACGGGCAGGGCATGGGCGAGAAGGTCGCGCTGATCACCGACGGCAGATTCTCGGGGGCGACACGGGGCTTCTGCATCGGCCATGTCGGTCCCGAGGCGGCGGACGGCGGTCCGATCGCGCTGGTCGAGGATGGCGACATCATCGCCATCGACGCGACCCTCGGCACCATCGACCTCGAGGTGGCCGAGGACGTGCTCGCGGCACGCCGCGCGAAGTGGCAGCCGCGCGTCAACGACTACCAGTCGGGCGCGCTGTGGCGCTACAGCCAGGTCGTCGGCAAGGCGCGCTACGGGGCGCTCACCCACCCGGGAGCCAAGGCGGAAACCCATGTCTTTGCGGATATCTAGCACCCTCGCCGCGCTCGCGGTGCTCGCGGGTTGCGGCGGGGCGCAGAGCCCCGAGCCTGCGGGCGAGACCATCGCCTGCGCCATCGGCAAGGGCGCGGATTTCGCCGAGGTCTGCACGATGGAGCGGATCGCGGGCAGCGCGCAGATCATCGTCCACCACCCCGACGGGGGCTTCCGGCGGCTGACCTACGATCCTGCCACCGGCACGCTTGCGACGCTCGACGGGGCCGACCCGGTGGTGCTCGAAGAGGGACAGGGCGTGCTGCAATTTGCCATCGGCGCGGACCGCTACCGCATCCCCCGCGAACCCGCCGCCGCGCCGACGCCGTGAGCGCCTCCCAGGTCCTCACCGCCGAGCAGATGCGCGCCGCCGAGCAGGCGCTGTTCGATGCGGGGACCTCGGTTAGCGAGTTGATGGAAATCGCTGCGGGCGGTGCGGCCGAATGGATCCGCCGAATTGCCGCCGGGCGCGCGGTCACCGTGCTGTGCGGCCCGGGCAATAATGGCGGGGATGGCTATGTCATCGCACGGCGACTGCGCAAGGCGGGGAATGCGGTCACCGTCATCGCCCCGCTCGCGCCCAAGACCGAAGCCGCTCGCGATGCAAAGGCGCGCTGGGACGGGCCGGTTGGAACCGCAGGCGGTTCGAGGGGCGGTTCGGGGGGAGACGTCCTCGTCGACTGCCTGTTCGGATCGGGCCTGGCGCGCCCGCTGGTGCCCGAGCACGCGCTGCTGCTGCGCGATCTTGCCGCGCGGCACCGGCTGCGGGTGGCGGTGGACCTGCCCTCCGGCATCGCCAGCGACACCGGCACGGCACTGGGCGACAAGCTGCCCGCCTTCGATCTGACCCTTGCGCTCGGAGCGTGGAAGTTCGCGCATTGGAGCCTGCCGGGCCGCCTCCACATGGGCCAGCTGCGGCTCGTGCCCATCGGCATCGCGCCGGTCGAGGGCGCGGCGCAGGTGATTGCCCGCCCGCACCTCGCCGCACCCGCAGCCGACAGCCACAAGTATCGCCGCGGTCTCCTCGCGATCGTCGCAGGCGCGATGCCCGGCGCGGGCCTGCTCGCCGCGAGCGCCGCGCAGCGGGCAGGGGCAGGCTATGTCAAGCTGCTCGCGCCTGCCGCCGATCCGCGCACCCCGCCCGAAGTGGTGACCGACACCGCGCCGCTCGGCGAGGCGCTGGCGGACTCGCGCATCGCGGCGGTGCTGGTCGGCCCCGGGCTGGGGCGCGACGAGGCGGCGCGCGGGAGGCTCGGCGCCGCGCTGGTGCAGGCGCGTGCGCTCGTGATCGATGCCGACGCGCTGATGCTGCTTGGTCCTGCCCTGCTTCCCGCAGGCAAGCCGATCCTTGCAACGCCGCATGACGGGGAGCTCGAGACCCTGTGCCGCGCCTTCGGGGTGATCGCCGAAAGCCGCCGCGACCGCGCGCTGGCGCTCGCCAAGGTCAGCGGCATGGTGGTGCTCGCCAAGGGCCCCGACAGCTGCGTGGCGGCGCCCGACGGGAGGCTGGCGCTCGCGCCCCCGGCGCCGAGCTGGCTTTCGGTCGCGGGCACGGGCGACGTTCTCGCCGGGATCGCGGCGAGCCGCATGGCCACGGCGCGCGATCCCTTCGCTGCCGCCTGCGAGGCGGTGTGGCTCCACGGCGAGGCGGCGCGGCGGGCGGGCGCGGCCTTCACGCCATCGCAGCTTGCCGAGAGGGTGTCCGAGGCGCTAGCGGCGGCCTTGTGAGCAGTCCCGAACCCGTCATCCGCCTCGCCGCCAAGGGCGACGGCGTCACCGCCTCCGGTCGCCATGTCGCAGGCGCGGTACCGGGCGACAGCGTGGACGAGGGCGGGACGATCCTCCCCGGCCCGCACCACCAGACCCCGCCGTGTCCCCACTTCGCGGCCTGTGGCGGGTGCCAGTTGCAACATGCTGACGAGGCTACGCTTTCGGACTTCGTTCGCGGCCGGGTGCTCAACGCTGCGCGCGGGCAGGGGCTGGAGCCTGCCGAGCTGCTCCCCGTCCACCTTTCGCCCCCGCACACCCGCCGCCGCGCGGGGCTGCACGGGTTGCGGACCGCGCGGGGCGCGGTGCTCGGCTACCGCGAGGGCGGATCGCACCGCGTGGTCGATCTTGCCGAGTGCCCTGTCCTGCATCCTGCGCTCGCCGTGCTGATCGCCCCCTTGCGCCAATTCGTCGCCGCGAACGGCCCCAAGGCGATGGTCGGGATCGACCTGACGCTCGCCGATCAGGGCGTCGAGGCGAGCCTTTCGCACTTCCCGCTGGACGGCCTCGGCCCGACCGAAGCGGCGCTCGATTTCGCGCGCGAACAGGGACTTGCACGGCTTTCCTTCGACCAGGGCTATGGGCCCGAGACGATGTGGGAGCCCGAGCCGGTTACGGTCACGCTCGCCGGGGTGCCGGTCGGCTTGCCGCCAGGGGCCTTCCTGCAAGCGACGCAGGATGCGGAAGGCCGGATGGCTGCCGATGCCGCCGCATGGCTTGAAGGCGCGCGGATGGTGGCTGACCTGTTTGCGGGGCTCGGCACCTTCGCCTTCGCGCTCAGAGAGGGCCGCAAGGTATTGGCGGTAGAGGCAGAACAAGCCGCGCATCTCGCGTGCAAGACTGCCGGGGCGTGGGCTGGGGGCAATGTGTTGGCGCTCCACCGCGACCTGTTCCGTGCGCCGCTGCAACCGGCAGAGCTCAACCGCTTCGACGCCGTGCTGCTCGATCCGCCGCGTGCCGGCGCCCGCGCGCAGATCGCCGAGATCGCCGCGAGCACGCTGGCGCGGGTGGTCTATGTCAGCTGCAACCCCTCGAGCTGGGCGCGCGATGCGGCCGTGCTCGCCGAGGCGGGCTTCCGGCTCGCGAAACTGCGCCCGGTGGGCCAGTTCCGCTGGTCGACCCATGTCGAGCTGGTGAGCCTGTTCGAGCGTTAAGCGCGCAGGGCCTCCAATAGCTGCGCTTCCAGCCAGGCGCGGTGTGCGGGCTCGACATAGGCGTGGCCCGCGCCCTCGCAGCGGCGGATGCGCGGGTCGCTCCTGTCCCACGCGGCTTCGAAGACCTGCGCGGTGCGGTCGGCAGTGGCGAGCAGGATGCGCACGTCGCCGGTGAAGCCTGCCAGCCCGGCGGCCATCTCCTGCGCGAGGCGCGAGGACGGCGGCGGCGGCCTCATCGCGTGGACCACCCCGCGTGCGAGTTTGCGCAGGTTCACACCTCCGCCAAGCAACCGCATGATCTCGCGAGGATTCTTTAGCCTTTCGAGATACCGCGAGCGCAAGGCGGCGGGCGGCGGAATGCTGTCGTCGGTGTCGCTCTCCTCGATCGTCCAGGGGTTGGAGAGCACCAGAGCGTCGCACCGCGCGCCACCCGTCAGCATCAGCGCCGAGGCCGCATCGCAATTGCCGAAGGCGATCACGCTGGTGACCTGCGGGGCAACCGCGCGGAACGCTTCGAGCGCGCAGGCGATGTCTGTGGCGGAGTGGCGGAAGCCGCGGTTCTCGCCCTCGCTGTCGCCCACCCCGCGGCGGTCGAAGCGGAAGACCGGAAAGCCCGCCGCGGCGATGCGCGCGGCCATGTCGGCCTGCCCGCCGAAGGCGCCCGCGCGGATCTCGTTGCCGCCGCTGACGATGAGCAGCCCGCTCGTGCCGGGCGCGCTGTCATGCGTCCCGGCGAGCATCAGCCCGTCGCAGGCGAAGGGGTGCGAGCGTCGGCTCATGCGGGCGCGCCTGCGAGGCTCTGCACGATCCGCGCGGCGAGGCGGTCGGCCTGGCCTGCGTCCTCGCCCGGCACGGCGCGCAGCCACAGGCCCGGGCCGCCGAGGGCGCTTTGGGCGAGCTCGGATTGACCGGGGGCAAGCACGGGCTCGGCGGCTTCAAGCGCCGCGAGCATCGCGGGTCCGATCGCCCAGCCGCCGAGCGTCAGGCCCTCGGCCCGCCCCTGTGCCATCAGCGCCTCCGAGGTCTCGTCCCACCCTGCCTCGCGCGCGGCGATGGTGCGGGCGCGGATCATGCCGCGCAGCAGCTTGGGGCCGGATTGGGCGGCGTAGTGCCAGCCGGACAGGGCGGGGGGCGCAACAAGCGCGCCGGCCCGGATCGCGAGCACGTGGGTCGCGCGAAGGGCTTCGGCGGCCGCGATCATGTGCGAACGCCAGCCCTCAAGCGTCTGAAATTGCAGCGGGGCTAGGCTCTCGTTGCAGCCGGGCAGATCGGGGAGCAGGCAGTCCACTCCGGCGCGGTCGAGCCGCCGCATCACCTCGAGGGTGAAGCGCCGCAGCTTGTTCGCTTCGTCGAACCAGGCCGGGCACACCAGCAGCCGCAAGTCGCGGCCGCGGTCGAAGGCGATGAGCAGTTCCTCGCCTGCCGGGGTGCCGTCGGGGGCGGGCGGGGTCCAGGTCGAGATCACGCGGCCGGGACGGCGGGCTCAGCGGCCGCCGAGCTTGGCCTCGGCGAAGGCGCGAAGGCCGCCATAGGTTTCGAGCATCTCGCCATCGACGTCGTCGTCCTCGATCACGATGCCGAGCCGGTCTTCCATCTCGGTCAGCAGCCCCGCGACAGCCATCGAATCCAGCTCGGGCAAGTGGCCGAACAGCCCCGATTCCGGGCCGAGCGCCTGCGCCTGTTCGGGATCGAGCCCCAGCACATCGGCAATCAGGCCCTTGAGTTCACGGTCGAGCCCGGCGCCTTCGAGATTGTGCGAAACGGTCATCCCTGTGCAAACGTCCTTCTTGTCGTGCCGTGGCGGCGGGGCTTAGCCATGCACGGGCACGGGCGCAAGGTTTGGCCCTCGCCGCAGCAGCCGCTTGGCGAGCGCGGGCCAGGCGCGAGGGGAGCGCGGATCGAGGCAATCGATGCGGTAGCGCGGGCGCACTGCCTCCATCCAGTCGGCCTTGTAGCTCTGGTCGCCGGTGCCGAAATCGACCAGCGCCACGTGGTCGACGTCGATCACGTGGCGGAACAGTTCGGCAGTCAGCGTGGTGCCGGCCGAAAGGTGCCTGTGGCTTTCGAGATAGGCGAGCTTGTGGATGTAGGCGGTGCCGTTCTCGACCGTCCAGGCCTGCGCCGCGACCGCAACGCCTTGGGCGCGGGCAATGCCGAGGCGCAGCCGGCCCGCCGCACCCTCGGCTTCGGCGAAGGCGCGCAGCATCGCGGGCTGGTCTTCGGCGGGCTTCCAGCTGGCGGCATAGATCGCCTCGTAATCGGCCCAGACGGCAGGGTCGAAACGCGTCAGCACCTCGACCTCGACCTTCTTCGCCTTGCGATGGAAGGTGGTGCGCAGCGGGCCGGGGCGGCTCTCCCAATATTCGGCGAAGCTGCGCCCGCGCACGGGCAGCACGTGGTTGATGTCGCAGGGTTCGACCGCGACCTGCCAGCCCGCCGCGCGGAAGGCGCGCGCCAGCCGCTCGGCCGAGCCGTCCTCCTCGGGCACGGGCTCGAGCGTCACGCGCCAGCCTCTGTTCTTCAGCTGGCGCGCGATGGCTCCGAGCAGGCGATCACCCGCTTCGCCCGCCGGAGCCAGTTCGCGCCAGGTGAATGAGTACCAGTTGCGCAAGGGCGTGATGCGCCCCGCGCTCTCGGTCAGGGCAAGGGCGGCGCTGCTCTCGGCATCGCTGGCGATGGCGACGAGCGGCACGAGCCCGGTCTCGGCCAGCAGCGCAAACCATGCGGGCCGATCGAAGGGCGCGCGCGTCTCGAGCCCAGACAGCGCTTGCAAGACGTTAACGCTATCGTGATACCGCGCTTCGATCACTGAAAGTCCGTGTCCCTCATGCCGCACCTGCCCGATCCGACCCCGCGTCCGCTCGATCACCTCGCCGAACTGGCGGGGGCGGGTGGTTACGGAGAGAGCCCGGCGCTGGTGCTTCGCGACCGCAGCCTTAACCACGAGGAGTTAAGACAGCGTGTCGCGCGGCTCGCCGGATGGCTGGCGCGCGAGGTGCCGACCAAGACCTCGCGGGTGGCGAGCTGGGCGGCCAAGGGGGAGCTGACCTGCCTGCTGCCGCTGGCGGCGGCGCGCGCCGGGCTGGTGCATGTGCCGATCAACCCGCTGCTCAAGCGCGCGCAGGTGGCGCATATTCTTGCCGATAGCGGCGCGGCGCTGCTGATCGGCACGCCCTCGCGGCTCGCGAGCCTCGAGGCGGGCGATCTGCCCGAGGGCTGCATGGTGCTGGACGAGGCTGCGGCGTTGGCGGCGGCGGAGGCGGCGGGGCTGGAACGCGGCCCCTCCGAGGCCGATCATTCGGAGCTGGCGGCGATTCTCTACACCTCGGGCTCGACCGGTCGGCCCAAGGGGGTGATGCTGAGCCACGCCAACATGTGGCTCGGCGCGGTGAGCGTGGCGCATTACCTCGGCCTCGAGGGCGACGACGTGACGCTTGCCGTGCTGCCGCTGTCCTTCGATTACGGGCAGAACCAGCTTTTGAGCACGTGGTATGCTGGCGGGAGCGTGGTGCCGCTTGATTTCCTCTTCCCCAGGGACGTCGCCAAGGCATGCGCGAAGCATGGCGTGACGACGCTTGCCGCGGTGCCGCCCTTGTGGGTGCAGCTGACCGAGACCGAGTGGCCCGCTGATGCTGCCGCGCCGCTGCGCCGCCTCACCAACAGCGGCGGGGCGCTGACGGTGGATCTGGTGCGGAGCCTTCGGGGGATGTGCCCCGGGGCGCGGCTGTTCCCGATGTATGGCCTCACCGAAGCCTTCCGCTCGACCTATCTCGATCCGGCGCTGGTCGACACCCACCCCACCTCGATGGGCAAGGCGATCCCCTTTGCCGAGATCCTTGTGGTGAACGATGCGGGCGAGATCGCAGCCGATGGCGAGGAGGGCGAGCTGGTCCATTGCGGCCCGCTGGTCGCGCAAGGATACTGGCAGGATCCCGAGCGCACCGCCGAAAGGTTCAAGCCCGCACCTGCCGCCTCGCGATATGGCGGGACGGCGGTGTGGTCGGGCGACCGGGTGAAGCGCGACGCGGATGGCCTGCTCTATTTTGCCGGGCGGCGCGATGCGATGATCAAGAGCGCGGGCAACCGCATCTCCCCGCAGGAGATCGAGGAGGCGGCGCTCGCCTCCGGCTTGGCGGCGGAAGCGGTGGCGCTCGGCGTGCCGCATGCGCGCCTCGGGCAGGCGGTGCATCTGGTGGTGCGCGGCGACGAGGGCTCGCGCGAGGAGCTGGCCAGGCGGCTCCAGCGTGACCTCCCCAATTTCATGCAGCCGCAGATGATCCACTGGCGCGAGGCGATGCCGCTCAATCCCAACGGCAAGATCGACCGCACCGCATTGCAGGCGCAGCTCAACAAGGAATTCGCGGAATGAAGCCCGTCGGCCCGATCCCTCCCGGCTTCGAGACCATCGGGGGCGAACTCGCCATCAGCGGCCGCCGCGCGAGCGAGCTGGCGGCCGAGGCCGGGCGCACTCCGCTGTTCGTCTATTCGCGAGCGATGCTGGACGCGCGCGTCGCCCAGCTGCGCGCGGCGCTCCCTTCGCGGGTGGGGCTGAACTTCGCGGTCAAGGCCAATCCGCACCCTGCGGTGATCGCCCACATGGCACCGCTGGTCGACGGCTTCGACATCGCCTCGGCAGGTGAATTGAAGCTGTGCGAGGCGGCGGGGATCGACCCGCGCCGCATCAGCTTTGCCGGGCCCGGCAAGCGCGACGCGGAGCTCGAGGCCGCCATCGCCGCGGGCGTCACGCTCAATTGCGAGAGCGAGGGCGAGGGCGACCGCGCGCTTGCCATCGGCCAGCGGCTCGGCATCGCGCCGCGGATCGCGGTGCGGGTCAACCCGTCTTTCGTGATCACCGGATCGGGCATGAAGATGGGCGGCGGGGCCAAACAGTTCGGGGTCGATGCCGAGCGGGTGCCCGCGCTCGCCAAGCACCTGATCGCGCAAGGGGCCGAGTGGCGCGGCCTCCACATCTTCACCGGTAGCCAGACCTTGAGCGCCGAGGCGATCATCGAAGCGCAGGCCAATGTGCTCGGCCTTGCTGCCGAGCTGACCGAAGCCATCGGCGCGCCTTGCCCCAAGCTCAACATGGGCGGCGGGCTCGGCATCCCCTATTTCCCCGGCGATACCCCGGTCGACCTGCCGAAAGTCGGCGCGGCGCTCGCCGAGCGGGTCGCGCACCTGCCTTCTACGCTGGCCGAAACCGAATTGTGCATGGAGCTAGGCCGTTTTCTCGTCGGCGAGGCGGGGGTCTATCTGACCCGTGTCATCGATCGCAAGCAAAGTCACGGGGTGATCTTCCTCGTCACCGACGGCGGGCTGCACCACCAGCTGGCGGCCTCGGGCAATTTCGGCACGGTCGTGCGCCGGAACTATCCTTCCGCGATCGCAACGCGCTACGGGGCCGAAGCAACCGAGGAGGTCAACATCGTCGGCTGCCTGTGCACCCCGCTCGACCGGCTCGCCGACAATGCCATGATGCCGCGCGCCGAGGTGGGCGATCTGGTCGCGGTGTTCTGCGCCGGAGCCTATGGCGCCACCGCCTCCCCGAGCGCCTTTCTCGGCCATGGCCCGGCGGCCGAACTGCTGGTCTGAGCTCGGCTCGGCGCGCCGTTAACCGCGCGCGTTAAGGCCCGTCCGGGCGCTGTCCCGATCCGGGATAGGGCCCACTTCGGCGCTGTATAACTAATCTTATCTTCACCATTTCCGGCCAAAACAACCCCGACGTTCCGGGTGCTCCGTGTCGCAGGTCGCTCCTGCGCGTGGGCGGTGCGCCCGGCCTTGGCCAAGGATCCACGACCCATGTCCCAGCTTTCCGACCTCAAGCGCCTTGCGGCCATCGGCTTTCTGGCGGCCCTGCTTGCCGCCTGCGCGAGCGGCGGGAAGGAGCTTCCGCCCGCGAGCTACGGCGATGGCAGTGTGGTGCCGAGCGAGGAATACACCATCGGGCCGCTCGACGAGATCACCATCCACGTCTGGCGCAACCCCGAACTCAGCGCCGACAAGGTCCGCGTGCGCCCCGACGGGCGGCTCACCATCCCGCTGGTGCAGGACATCCCGGCGGTGGGCAAGACCGCGACCGAGCTCCAGGACTACATCGCGGGCGAGCTGTCGAAATATATCGAGCAGCCGATCGTCTCGGTGATCGTCAACACCCCCGAGGGCAACTTCACCCAGCAGGTGCGCATCATCGGCGCGACGCCGCAGCCCGCATCGCTGCCCTACCGCGCCAACATGACCGCACTCGACGCAATGATCGCGGTCGGCGGGCTCGGCGAATTCGCCGCCGGCAACCGCGCCAAGCTGATCCGGCTCGACCGCGAGCGGGGCACGCAGACCGAATACCGCCTGCGCCTCGCCGACCTGATCCGCAAGGGCGATGCCACTGCCAACGTCATGCTCAAGCCCGGCGACACCATCATCATCCCCGAGAGCCGGTTCTGAGGCGCGCCGAGGGATGAGCGAAATTTTCGACGAACTGCGCGCGGCGCTGTGGTCGGTCTGGCACCGGCGCTGGATCGCGATCGCGGTGGCGTGG
The DNA here is from genome assembly GCF_001557325.1 of Erythrobacter donghaensis. Lineage (GTDB taxonomy): Bacteria > Pseudomonadota > Alphaproteobacteria > Sphingomonadales > Sphingomonadaceae > Erythrobacter > Erythrobacter donghaensis_B. The sequence goes on along the minus strand of NZ_LSJS01000251.1, from coordinate 7,430 downwards.
GGCGTGTGCCTGCTCGGGTGGCTGGTGGTCAGCATGATCCCCAATGCCTACGAGAGCAAGGCGCGCATCTATGTCGACGTCGAGGACGTGCTCTCCAAGCAGCTCGGCATTGCCGGTGACGGCAAGGAAGAGATCATGCGGGTGCGCCAGACCCTCTCGAGCGCCAAGAACCTCGAGAAGGTCATCACCACCACGAGGCTCGGCGAGGGCATCACCGAGCGCGGCGCGCTCGACGCGGCGGTCGCGGTGCTCGAGAAGAAGGTCAAGGTGACCTCCGAGCAGGACAACCTGTTCCAGATCACCGCCGAGATCGGGCGCAGCGAATTCTCCGATGCCGAGAACGCCGTGCTGGCGCGCGATGTCGTGCAGAAACTGCTCGACATCCTGCGCGAGGAATATGTCATCGGCAGCCGCACCGGGATCAGCACCGCGATCGGCGATCTCGATCGCCAGTTGCAGGAACGCAAGGCCGAGCTCGAACAGGCCGAACAGCGCCGCCTCGCCTTCGAATCGCAATATCCCGATCTGGTCGGCGGCTCGGACAGCCTGTCGAAGAAGGTGCAGGACGCGCGCGCCGAGCTGCGCAATGTCGAGGCCGATCTTGCTGCTGCGCAGAGCGGGCTCGCGGCGATCTCGGGGCAGATTTCCTCCACGCCGCGCACGGTTGCGGGCGGACGCGATGCGACCGGGCCGCGCGCCGCGCTGCTGCAGGCCCAGACCCAGCTTGCCGAACTGCGCGCACGCGGGCTGACCGACAGCCACCCCGATGTCGTCTCGACCACCAAGCAGGTCGCGATCCTCGCGCGGCAAGCGGCGGCTGCGGGCGAGGATGCGGGCGGCGCGCCCAATCCCGCCTATGCCTCGCTGGTCGCGATCAGGAGCGAGCGGCAGGCGAGCGTCGAGGCGCTCCAGGCCCGCCGCGCGGCGCTCCAGAGCAATTTTGCAGCGCTGATGGCGAGCCAGGCGAGCGAGCCCGCGGTTGCCGCCGAGGCCAACCGCATCAGCCGCGATTACGACGTGCTGCGCCAGAACTACGAGAAGCTCCTGCAGGACCGCGAGGCGCTGAAGACCCGCGGCAAGGTAGAGGACAAGGCGAGCCAGTTCCGGTTCGACATCATCCAGCAGCCCGGCGTGCCGCAGAGCCCCGCCGCCCCCAACCGCCCGCTGCTGCTGCTGGGCGTGCTGATCGTCGGGATCGGGGCGGGCGTGGCTGTCGCCTATGCGATGGGCCAGCTCAAATCGAGCTTCGCGACCCCGCAGAAGCTCGAGCGCAGCTTCGATCTTCCGGTGATCGGCGCGATCTCGCTGACCGTCTCGGAAGCCGCGCGCGCGATCGAGGCGAAGCGCTTGAAGCAGTTTGCCGGGGCCTGCGGAGGTCTGGCTGCGATGTTCGTGATTTTGCTCGCGATCGAGTTCGTCTCGATCGGCGGGGTGGCCTGAGGACGGGGCGAGGGACATGACCGATCAGGGCAAGATCAATCGCGAGGGCGCAAGGCCGGCATCGCTGTTCGAACGCGCGGATGCGGCCTTCGGGCTCGATCCGCGCGGGAACGGGATCAAGCTTCCCCCGGTTGCGCCGGTGCCGCAAGCGCTGCGTCGTCCGGCTCCGGCTCCCGAGCCGCAGGTGCAGCCGCAGCCGACTGCGCCGCAAGCCGCACCCGAACCCGCCGCGCCGCCGCCGCCGCGCGCGGTGGCCTTCTGCGGACCGTCTGCGCATATCGACCGCACGCATCTGCGCGATGGCGGGCTGATCGTGCCCGAGGACCCCGTCACCGGGCTTCTGGAGGAGTTCCGGATCGTCAAGCGCGAACTCCTCGCCGATGCGCGCACCGGCGGCTCGCCGCTCGCCCGCCGCATCCTCGTGTGTTCGCCCCATTCGGGCGAGGGCAAGACCTATTGCGCCACCAACCTCGCAATCGCGCTCGCCGCAGAGCGCGGCCTCGAGGTGCTGCTGGTCGATGCCGATGTGGTCCAGCCCAGCATCACCGAGCGCCTCGGGATCGCGGCCGGGGAGGGCCTGATGGACGCGCTCGCCGATCCGGCGATCCTGCCCGAGAGCCTCGTGATCCGCACCGATATCGCGGGCCTGTTCATCCTGCCCGCAGGCCACGCCACCGCGCGCGATGCGGAATATCTTGCCAGCGCGCGCACGGCCGAAGTGCTGGGCCGACTGACCGAGGGCGCGCCCGACCGGATCCTGATCTTCGACACCCCGCCCGCACTCGCCGCATCGCCCGCCGCCGAGCTCGCCAAGCATGTCGGACAGGCGCTGCTGGTGGTGCGCGCCGACGAGACCAGCCGCGCTGCGCTCGAGGACGCGCAGCAGCTGCTTTCGGCATGCGGCGACATCAAACTGCTGCTCAACGCCGCGCGCTACAGCCCCTCGGGGCGGCGCTTCGGCTCCTACTATGGCGCGAAGGGAAAATGACCATGCGTGCCGGCACCCGCATCCTCGCCCGCTTTCTGCTGACCGTCGGCTTTGCCGCGGCCGCGGCCGCGCCCGCCTTCGCTCAGGCCCAGGGGCAAGGGCAGGGCGGCGACGGTTCGACCGAGCGCGCCAACCGCGCGGTCCAGCCCTATATCGAGGTCAGCCAGGTCGTCTCGGCCGAACTGAGCCCGGGCAATGACGTGGTGACCTTCACGCAGGTCGCTGCCGGGGTCGACATCAATGTCCAGGGTCGCAACAGCGGCGCGGCGCTCTCGCTGCGCTATGAACGCAACATCGCCTATGAGGACGACGCGGTCGATACCGACACGATCAGCGGCATCGCGCGCAGCACGATAGCGGTGGTGCCGGGCAAGCTGAGCTTCGAATCGGGCCTGCTTGCCACGCGCACCCGGGCCGATGGCGGCGGGGCGGTCACCGCCAACCCGCTGGTGCGCGAGGATGCCGAGAGCCGGATCTACAGCGCCTATGCCGGGCCGAGCCTGCGCACCCGCGTCGGCGATGTCGGCGTCGAGGGCGTGGCGCGGGTCGGCTACAACCGCTTCGAGGTCGACAACGCGCTCGTCACGCAGGGCGGCACTGCGGTCGACACCTTCGACGATTCGGTCACCTACATGGGCCAGCTGCGCGCCGCGACGCGCCCGGGCGAGCCGCTGCCGGTGGGCCTCGCGGTCACCGCCGGAGGCTTCCAGGAAGACATCGGCAATCTCGACCAGCGCGTGCGCGACCTCTACGTGCGCGGCGATGTGACCGTGCCCGTGACCCAGAGCCTCGCGATCGTCGCTGGCGCAGGTTACGAGGATGTCGAGATTTCCAGCCGCGATGCGGTGCGCGATGCCAACGGTGTCGCCCAGCGCGACGAGAACGGCCGCTTCATCACCGATCCCGCCGCCCCGCGCCGGATCGCCTTCGATGTCGACGGGCTCTTGTGGGACGTCGGCGTGCTGTGGCGCCCGTCCTCGCGCACCAGCCTTCAGGCGGCCGTGGGCCGACGCTACGATTCGACCACCTACTACGGCACCTTCACCTACGTCCCCAACCAGCGCAGCGTCTTCGCGCTCGCGGCCTATGACGGGGTGAGCGGCTTCGGCGGGGTCATCAACAACGGCCTTGCGCGGCTCGACAGCGATTTCGAGGCGATCCGCAATCCGGTGACCGGCGATTTCGGCGGGCTGGTGAGCGGCACGCAGGGGCAGGCGATCGTCGGCTCGCTCGGATCGGTGCGCTCCGCCGCCTTCCGCGGGCGCGGGGTGAGTGCCTCCTACCAGCGGCAATTGGGCCGCACCACGGCAACGCTGGGCGCAGGCTACGACCGGCGCACCTTCATCGCCGCAGCCGGCACCGCCCTCGCGCCCGTCAACGGCCTGAGGGACGAGAGCTATTACGTCATCGGCGGCCTCTCGCGCCAGATCGGCGAGAGCGCCAACATCGCCGCCAACGCCTATGCCAACTGGTTCGACGGCGCGGGCGGCAATGATGCCACCGCCGCGGGGGTCTCGGCCGCCTACAACCAGTCGATCACCCGCCGCCTGACCGGGCGCGCGGCGATTGCCGTCGATTACGTCGACAGCGAGTTCACCGCGGAGGATTTCGCCTTCGCCACCGCGCTGGTCGGCCTGCGCTACAACTTCTGACGGAGCACGCGAGCCCATGTACGAAAACTTCTACGGTCTCAGTGGTCGCCCCTTCCAGCTGACCCCCGATCCGCAATTCTATTTCGAGAGCGTCAGCCACAAGAAGGCGATGAGCTATCTCGGCTACGGCCTCAGCCAGGGCGAGGGCTTCATCGTCATCACCGGCGAGGTCGGCGCGGGCAAGTCGACGCTGGTCGCACACCTGATGGAGCGGATCGACCCGGCCGCGCTGACGGCCGCGCAGGTCGTCACCACGGCGCTCGACGGGGCCGAGATCGTGCACGTGATCGCCCAGGCCTTCGGACTGCCGGTCGAGGGCCACGACAAGGCGACCGCGTTGGGTGTGATCGAGCGCTTCCTCCAGGACGAGGCCCGCGCCGGGCGGCGCTGCCTGCTGGTGGTCGACGAGTGCCAGAACCTCGAACTGACCGCGCTGGAAGAGCTGCGCATGCTCTCCAACTTCCAGCTGGGCTCGCACCCGCTGCTGCAATCGCTACTGCTCGGCCAGCCCGAGTTCCGCGCGACGCTCGCTCAGCATCCGGGCCTCGAACAGCTGCGCCAGCGGATCATCGCCTCGCACCACCTCGAGGCGCTCGATGCGAGCGAGGTCGAGCATTATGTGCGCCACCGCCTCGGCTGTGTCGGATGGCAGGGGCGCCCCGATTTCGAACCGGGGCTGCTCGATGCGCTTTACCACCACACCGGCGGCATTCCGCGCCGGGTCAACCAGGTGATGAACCGGCTCCTGTTGCTCGGCGCGATCGAGGAGCGCGACACGCTCGGCCTCGCGATGCTGGGCGACGTCATTGCCGAGATGGCGGCCGACCAGAGCCGCGGCGCGCGCGGGACAAGCGATCTGCGCAGCGCGCCGGTGGCCGAGCCCGCCGCTCCGGTCGCCCCGGTTGCAGCTCCCGTTCCCCCGGCGCAGGGCAGCCTGCCGGCGACCGAAGTCGCGGCCCTGCTTGCCGAGCGCGACGCGCGCACCGCCGAGCTCGAAGCGGCGATCAGCGAGTTGCAGGCTGCCGGCATGGGCCAGCCCGCCGGGGACGCACTCGCCCCCGAGGACGCCCGCGCCGCCGAGGCGCGCCTCTCGGCCGCGCTCGAGCGGATCGAGGCGCGGCTCGAGGAGCAGGAGCAATCCTTCCGCCACGTGCTCACGATGCTGATCGAATGGCTCGAGGAAGACCCGTCGCGCAGGGCCGCGTGAGGCCATGAACGCGCCCTTTCCCGCTGCCGCAACGTCCATCGTCAACGGCCTGTCGGTCGATGTCGAGGACTGGTTCCAGGTCGGCGCCTTCGAGAACGTGATCGCCCGCGGCGAGTGGGACGGGATCAAGACCCGCGTCGAGGACAATGTCTACCGCGTGATCGACCTCTTCGCCGAGGCCGATGTCAGCGCGACCTTCTTCACGCTGGGCTGGGTGGCCAGGCGGCACCCGGATATGATCCGGCGGATCGTCGATGCCGGGCACGAGATCGCCAGCCACGGCTATGACCATGCGCGGGTATTCACCTTCACTCGCAAGGAGTTCGCCGAGGACATCCGCAAGGCGCGCGCCATCATCGAGGATTGCGCTGGTGTTGCCGTCACCGGCTACCGCGCGCCGAGCTTCTCGATCGACCAGCGCACACCCTGGGCCTTCGCCGAACTGGCGGAGCAAGGCTACGCCTATTCCTCGAGCGTCGCGCCGGTCGCGCACGACCACTATGGCTGGCCCGAGGCCCCGCGCTTCGCCTTTCGCCCGCTGCCGTGGTCGTCGATGATCGAGATCCCGGTGACCACCGCGATTCTCGGCGGGCGGCGCGTTGCGGCGGGGGGCGGGGGCTTCTTCCGGGTGCTGCCCTACGCCTTCTCGCGCTGGGCGATCCGCCAGGTCAACCGCCGCGAGCAGCGCCCGGCGGTGTTCTATTTCCACCCCTGGGAGGTCGATCCCGAACAGCCGCGCGTGGGCCATGCGCCGCTGCGCTCGCGCTTGCGACATTACACGGGCCTTTCGCAGATGGCGGACAAGCTGCGCGGGTTGGTGCACGAATTCCGCTGGGGGCGGATGGACATGATCGCGCACCGCGAGGCGGCGCGGGCGGTCGATCTGGTGCTGCCCGCTCCCGAAGAGGAGGCCGCGGCGTGAACGCCCCGGTCAAGGCCGCGACCCGCGTGCGCGCGCCCGACCTGCGCGATGCGGGCGAGGTACGCCGGATCGAAGGCTTCGTCGCCGAGAACGGCGGCAGCCTGTTCCACCGCCCGGCCTGGCTGCTGGGCGTCGCGGCAGGCACGGGCCAGCGCGCCGCCGGGCTGGTGGCCGAGCGGCTCGGCACGGTCACGGGATGGCTCCCGCTCACGGAGGTGCGCTCGGGGCTGTTCGGCAAGGCGCTGGTATCGAGCGGTTTCGGTGTGGGTGGCGGGATCATCGCCGAAACCGAGGAAGCGGCGCGCGGACTTGCGCACGCAGCGCAGGCCCATGCCGCAAGCGGCGGGTTTTCGGGGATCGAGCTGCGCGGCGGCCCGGTGCCCGAGGGCTGGGACAGCTGGTCGGACAAGCACTGCGGTTTCGAACGCGCATTGGCCGGTGATGACGAGGCCGAACTCCTCGCGATCCCGAGGAAGGCGCGCGCAGAGGTGAGGAAAGGCCTCGGCTTCGGGCACCGCGTCACCGTGGGGCGGGGGCGCGGCGACCTTGCCGCGCACTACGCCTGCTACAGCGCGAGCGTGCGCAATCTCGGCACGCCGGTGTTCCCGAAGCGGCTGTTTGCGGCGATGATCGAGGCCTTCCCCGACAGCAGCGACATCCTCACCGTGTGGCAGGGCGAGACCCCGCTGGCGAGTGTGCTCAGCTTCTACCACGTGGGCGCGGTGCTGCCCTACTGGGGCGGCGGCGTGTTCGCAGCGCGCGCCGCCCGCGCCAACGAGGTGATGTATTACGAGCTGATGCTCCACGCCCGGCGCAAGGGGATGGCGCGGTTCGATTTCGGCCGCTCCAAGACCGGCAGCGGGCCCTTCGCCTTCAAGAAGAACTGGGGCTTCGAGCCGCAGCCGCTGACCTATGCCGCGTGGACCGCGCCGGGGGCACGCCAGCGCAATATCGACCCCACCGACGCGAGCTACAGCCGCAAGATCGCGCTCTGGAAGAAGCTCCCGCTGCCCATCGCCAACACTGTGGGGCCGTGGATCGCGCGTGGGTTGGCTTAGGGGGCTGGCCTGATGCCCGGCATCCTGTTCCTCGCCCACCGCGTGCCCTTCCCGCCCGATCGGGGCGACCGGATCCGCTCGCACCACTTGCTCAAGGCGCTGGCGAACCTCGCACCCGTCCATGTCGGCTGCTTCGGCGAAGGCGATGCCGAGGCCGAGCGGG
>NZ_LSJS01000250.1 GCF_001557325.1 Erythrobacter donghaensis | reverse complement strand
AACTGCGCCCGCAAGGGAATCCCCGCCGAGTCAAAACGTGGGGAAAACGCTCTAATGTGGGCACTATGTTGCCAAAGACCCAACGGAAGGTGCGCGCTCGACCAGTCATCGCCGAAAAGCAGTGGCCCGAATGGCGTTTTGAATAAGCCGCGCGGTATGATCTTTTGTGCCCCGTTCAAGAGCGATGTATGGTCCACAGTCCAGATAGCCCCATCGTCATCGCAGGCATCTTGCAGGAGCTCTTCCATCGCAGGCGGAAGTGTTATCGGGATATACATTGGGTTCCAGCGCGTCGGCAGGTCGTAGATCATGAATTTCCAGGCCGGCACTGGGAGCAGACTTCCGAGAAGTAAGAGGATACCGATTGCGCTCGTAAGTGGCCCTGGGGCGCCCGGCACAGCAGGGGTGTGCAGCCAGAATATGCAAACAACGCCAGCAGTGAATTGGGTAATAGCCGCGCCCCGAAACAGCTTTTTGTACCGAGCGACGCGCTTTTGCAGTGGCGCGAGGGCCTCGTTGCGTTGCTCGTTGGCTGTGCGCCTATCGGTGTCGCCGGCTGCGCTGAGGTAGGTCAGAGTGGAATTATCGAAAAAAGGCCGATCATAGAGGTATCTCACACGATCCCGGGGAAATCGAGCGCTCAGGTATTCTTCATACTTCGACTTGAGCTCGCCTGCTGCAATAGTTCCGAGACAGGTCCAGAGCAATAGTCCGACCAGCATAGCCGCGCCGTGTATCATCTCGGCTTGAGACGCTTTTATCATGATTGCCAGCCCGGTCGGAACCACGATGCAGCAGGCTGCTGGTTGGAAAAGATAAGTCAGCCGCGTCAACCATATGTAGTCGCGATCTTCGTGGGTCCATGAGGCCTTACGCTCGACAGTGGGTCCCTGAACTGCGCTTGCCTTGTCAAACTGCGTGTTCATATCCGAAGTCCCTTACTTCGAGCCACACTTCACCTTGCTCTGATCCCATCGGCGGTCGCGTCAATCCGATTTTCTGCTGTTCAATAGTCTTCGGCACGCATCAGAGTGACGACGCGCCGGGTGATCGAAGCGTCGGCAGGGTCTTCTGACCCATAGATCAGTTCAGCGTCGTAATAGATCCTATGCAGGCCGGATCGGCTATGCCGTTGTTCCGTCAAACCC
>NZ_LSJS01000025.1 GCF_001557325.1 Erythrobacter donghaensis | reverse complement strand
GCCTTCAGCGCATTGACCCGCAGATCGAGCGGGGCGCGGTCGAGCAGCGCGGCAATTTCCCGCCCGCCCAGCCCTGAGGCGCGCAAGGCGGCGGCGAGCCATTTGGGGGCAAGGCCCGTGCTCGCCGCCTCCTCGCCCTCGGCGCGGGGTGCGGGGCCGTGGGGGGAGCCGTCGAACAGCGCAGCGATGGCAGCATCCTGCCCCGCCACCGCCAGCATCGCCGCGCGCCCGCTCGCGGGCACCGGCCCGCACAGCCGGACCGCGCGGTAGACGAGATCGCGCACCGCGCGCCGGTCCTTCGACCCGGCATAGCGGCGCGCGCGGAAATAGTCGGCGATGATCCTGTCCGCCGGCGCGCCTTTGGCACGTGCGGAAGCAATCACGTTATCGAGCAGCTCGATCGCCGCCTGTACTCTAGCGGCGGGGGTCATATCGAGGCCTCAGCGTGTGGGATAATTGGGCGCCTCGCGGGTGATGGCGACGTCGTGGACGTGGCTCTCCGAAAGCCCCGCATTGGTGATCCGCACGAACTGCGCGCGGGCCTGGAGGTCGGTGATGGTGGCCGAGCCGGTATAGCCCATCGCGGCCTTGATCCCGCCGACCAGCTGGTGGACGACGTCGGCGGCAGGGCCCTTGAAGGGCACCTGCCCCTCGATCCCCTCGGGGACGAGCTTCATCGCGCTGACGTCCTGCTGGAAATAGCGGTCGGCCGAGCCGCGCGCCATCGCGCCGACGCTGCCCATGCCGCGATAGGCCTTGTAGGAGCGGCCCTGGTAGAGGAACACTTCGCCCGGGCTTTCGGTGGTGCCCGCAAGCATCGATCCGATCATCACGCTCGACGCGCCAGCCGCGAGCGCCTTGGCGGCATCGCCGCTGGTGCGCAGCCCGCCGTCGGCGATGACGGGCACGCCCGACTTCGCCGCTTCCGCCGCGCTCTCCATGATCGCCGTCAGCTGCGGCACGCCGACGCCCGCGACCACGCGGGTGGTGCAGATCGAGCCCGGCCCGATCCCGACCTTGACCGCATCGGCCCCGGCATCAACCAGCGAACGGGTCGCCTCGGCGGTGGCGACATTGCCCGCGATCACCTGCACCGCGTTCGAGAGCTTCTTGACCCGCTCGACCGCGCGGGCGACCTCGATATTGTGGCCGTGGGCGGTGTCGATCACGATCACGTCGACCTCGGCATCGACCAGCGCCTCGGTGCGCGCGAAGCCCGCATCGCCCACGGTGGTCGCGGCGGCGACCCGCAGGCGGCCCGCACCGTCCTTGGTGGCGGCGGGATAGTTCACAGCCTTCTCGATGTCCTTGACCGTGATGAGGCCGATGCAGCGATAGTCGTCATCGACCACCAGCAGCTTCTCGATCCGGCGCGCATGCAGCAGCCGCCGCGCCTCCTCCTGCCCGGTGCCGAGCGGTACGGTGGCGAGGTTCTCGGTGGTCATCAGCTCGCGCACCGGCTGGAGCGGGTTCTCGGCAAAGCGCACGTCGCGGTTGGTGAGGATGCCGACCAGCCGACCGCCTTCGCCTACCACCGGGATGCCGCTGATCCGGTTGGCCTGCATCAGCGCCTGCGCTTCCCCGAGCGTCGCCTCGGGACCGATGGTGATGGGGTTGACGACCATCCCGCTCTCATAACGCTTGACCGCGCGCACCGCCGCGCATTGCGCCTCGATGTCGAGATTGCGGTGCAGCACCCCGATCCCGCCCAGCTGCGCCATGGCGATCGCCATGTCCGCCTCGGTCACGGTGTCCATCGCCGAGGACAGGACGGGGATGTTGAGGCGGATGTCGCGGGTCAGCCGGGTCGAAGTGTCGGCCATGCTCGGCAAGACGTTGCTCTCGGCCGGGCGGAGCAGCACGTCGTCGAAGGTCAGGCCGAGCGGGATATCCATGAGCGCCACTTTCGCTTGCGAGGGTAGAGGGGGCTCTCCTCTGGCGGGAGATTCGTGGCGGCCCATGTAACGACACGGGCCCGGTTGCGCTAGGGGCGCGAACCCGCCTTTGCCGGATAGCGCGCCGGGTCGGCGATTAGGCGGATCAGGTCCTCGTGGAGCAGCAGATCGTCGACCGCGCCGCCGAGTTCGATCCCCGCGATCTCGTCCGAGGGCTGGTGGTAGCGCGCGGCGATGAAGGGATCGAGGATCGCGCGGCTGCCATAGGTGCTCGACAGCAGCACCGCGGGCACACCGGCTTGCACCAGCGCCCAGCCGTCCTGCCGCATAAGGAAACTGTCGGCGAGGCTCTGGTCGCCGAGCTGTCGGCCATGCCGCGCGAGCGCGGCGAGCACCGCCGCATCGAGCCCCCCGTCCTTGCCGCGGCCGACGAAACCCACCGGGCTCCCCTGCGGGGCGACCGCCATCATGTCGAGATTGAAGGCGGCGACGATGCTCGCGAGCGGCAGCGGCGGATCCTTGACGAAGGCGCGGATGCCGAGCAGGCCCGGCTCCTCGGCGGTGGTGGCGAGGAAGTAGATGTCGCGCC
>NZ_LSJS01000002.1 GCF_001557325.1 Erythrobacter donghaensis | reverse complement strand
GCTCGGCCGCGCCCGCCACCACCGGGCTGCGCTGGCTCGGCGTGCTGGCCGATGAAGGCCTGGTGGTGCGCGAGAACGACGAGGAAGACCACCGCCGCGTGCTCGTCAGGCTCACGCCCGCAGGGCAGACGGCGATGGATCGCTTCTTTGACGCTTTCGACTGAAGTGATTTCGAGTGAACCGGAACATTTCACGGCTCGGAAATCACTTCAAAAATTCAAAACCGAGACCGCGCTCTTGGTTCAATCAAAAGCGAACAAGGTCTAGGCGCGCGCGCCGAAGCAGGCACGCCCGGCATAGACCGCGCTGTCGCCGAGCTCCTCTTCGATGCGGATCAGCTGGTTGTATTTGGCGAGCCGGTCGCTGCGCGCGAGGCTGCCGGTCTTGATCTGCCCGCAATTGGTGGCGACCGCGAGATCGGCGATGGTCGCGTCCTCGGTCTCGCCCGAACGGTGGCTCATCACGCAGGTGTAGCGCGCGCGGTGCGCCATATCGACCGCGGCGAGCGTCTCGGTGAGGGTGCCGATCTGATTGACCTTGACCAGCAGCGAATTGGCAAGGCCGCGAGCGATACCATCGCTAAGGCGCGCGGGATTGGTGACGAAGAGGTCGTCGCCGACCAGCTGGACCTTCTCGCCCAGCTTGGCGGTGAGCGCCGCCCAGCCCGCGAAATCGTCCTCGCTCATGCCGTCCTCGATCGAGCGGATCGGGTAATCGGCGGCGAGCTTCGCGAGATAATCGGCCATCTCTTCGGGCGAGAGGCTCAGGCCCTCGCCCGAGATCTCGTACTTGCCGTCACGGAAGAACTCGGTCGCCGCGCAGTCCAGTGCCAGCACGATGTCCTCGCCCGGGGTGAAGCCCGCCTTGGCGACGCTCTCCATGATGAAGTCCAGTGCCGCGCGGGTGCTGGCAAGGTCGGGAGCAAAGCCGCCCTCGTCCCCGACGCTGGTGGCAAGGCCCTTCTGCGCGAGGCCCTTCTTGAGGGTGTGGAACACCTCCGCCCCCCAGCGCACCGCCTCGGCCAGCGAGTCGGCGCCCACCGGCATGATCATGAATTCCTGGATGTCGATCGGGTTGTCGGCATGCTCGCCGCCGTTGATGATGTTCATCATCGGCACCGGCAGCATATGCGCCGACACGCCGCCGAGATAGGAATAGAGCGGCAGCCCGCGCGCGTTCGCCGCCGCCTTGGCGACCGCGAGCGAGGTGCCCAGGATCGCGTTGGCCCCGAGCCGACCCTTGTTGGGGGTATCGTCGAGTGCGATCAGCGACAGGTCGATGTCGCGCTGATCCTCGGCGTCGAAATTGGCGATCAGGAGGTCGCGAATCTCGGTATTGACCGCCTCGACCGCCTTCAGCACGCCCTTCCCGAGATAGCGCGAAGCGTCCCCGTCGCGCAGTTCCACCGCTTCGTGGGCACCGGTCGACGCCCCCGAGGGCACGGCGGCGCGGCCGAAGCTGCCGTCCTCCAGCAGCACGTCCACCTCCACGGTCGGATTGCCGCGGCTGTCGAGGATTTCGCGCCCGTGGATGTCGATGATCGCGGTCATGTTTGGCTCCGGCTGTAATGTGGTTTAGGGTGTTAAGACACTCGGGCCCTATGATATTGGGCAAGACGATGGATCGGGCATGATTCTGGCTTGTTGCGACCCGCCGAGGGTCGCCCGCGTGACGTCCCTATGCGTGAGGCAGGCCTTGCGCAAGCGGCTGCACGAGAGCCTGCGGATCGCCCCGCAAGAGATGGAGAACTGCAATGGCTGACACCAACCCGACCGACACCGCTCCGGTCAAGAAGACGCCCGCCAAGCCCGCGAAGGGCGCAGCCGCGGCGTCCGAAGGCCCGGCCAAGGCCGCCTCGCGCAAGACCGGAGCGACCGCCAAGGCCCCCGATGCCGCGCCCGCCGAGGCCACCCCCGCCTCCACGCAGGTGATCGAGGCCAAGAGCCGCTTCAACGCCGCACTCGAGGAAGCAAAGGCCGGCGCCGCCGCGTTGCGTGCCGAGGCCGGAAACCGTTTCACCTCCGCCAGCGATCAGGCGCGCGGCAAGAGCGACGATCTGCTCGCCAATGCCAAGACCAAGGCCGGCGAGCTCGCGGTCGAGGGCAAGCAGGTCGCCAGCGATGCCATCGCCTCGCTCGGCAAGGTGGTGGGTGACACCGCCGCGCAGATCGACGAGCGGCTGGGCGAGCAATATGGCGACTATGCCCGCAAGGCCTCGCGCACGCTGCAGGAAACCTCGGCCAAGCTCGAATCCAAGAGCGTCGAGGAACTGGGCGAGGATGCGCGCGAGATGGTGCGCAAGAGCCCCGGTGTCGCGGTCGGCGTGGCGGCCGTGTTCGGCTTCTTCCTCGCCCGCCTGCTCGGCGGCAAGCGGCGCTGAGGCGCCTGCGGGAAGGCACGTCCATGGCTGACATCGATCCCGGCCTCGCGCCGCCGAGCAGGCGGGCGAGGAA
>NZ_LSJS01000249.1 GCF_001557325.1 Erythrobacter donghaensis | reverse complement strand
TGTTGAAGTGGACTGCCGGTGCCTCAGGCACAGCGGTCCTCCGCACCTCCACAAGCACTCGCGGTGGATCAGGGGCGAGCACCGCATCGACTGAGGCGCGCATCAAGCCTCGGTCGGCGCGGTTGCCTTGGCAATGGCGCTGGCGGGGGCAGGATCGCCCAGATCGAACAGCTTGCGCACCGCTTCATTGGGGGTGAGCGTGCCGGGCGGATAGTGCCTGAGATGCAGTGCGCGCAGCGCGTTGATGTGCTCCTCGCCCAGTGCTGCGGCGAAATCGTCGACGATCGCGCTCTTGCCCCAATGCGGGCGCACGCCGGGGAAGTAGCTCGTCACCGCGCGTTGCAGCCGTTCGAGCCAGGCATAGTCGCGCACATCGGCAAACAGGTCGATCGCGGCGGCAGGCCCGCCGAAATTGCCCGCGAAGGGCAGGTCGCTTGCGTCGGGCAGCTCGCGGACCGAGATCAGGCTCTTGAGCACGAAGCCCAGCGGGCGCAGCTTTTCGGACTCGAGCATGAGGAAGCGCACCACCTCGTCGGTCCGTTCGAGCGGCACGAAGAAGGCGAGGTTGTAGGCGGTGAAGGTGGTCGCGAAGAAGCCGGTCAAGAGGTCGGGCGCGCGCTGGGTCTTGAGCAGGGGTTCGGGATCGTAGAGGTAATCGAGATCCTCGGGCGCGGTGATGACGCGGCGGTGGGTGCGGATGTCGAGCCGGTTGGCGGCGCGTTGCAGCCGGTAGCGCAGGGCCGGGAACAGCCGGTCGAAGGCCCACAGGCGGCGCAGCAGGAATTCGGTCAGCCCCGCGAGCGAGAACAGCGGCGCGGTGGTCTTGCGCGCCCCCTTGCCCTCGCTCGCCGGGCGCAGGGTATGGAGCATGATCAGCGGGTCGGCGGGGTCGCTATAGGGCACGACCGCTGCGGTCACCGCCATCGCGCCCTTGGACAGCGCGGCCTTTTTCGAGAGGCGGGTGACCCAGGCATCGGACTGGTAGGGCTGCGTCGGCGCAGTGCGCAGCGTGACGCTGAGGATCGGGCCGATCGTGCCGAAGGAGAGGGCGGCATAGGGGAAGTCCGGATCACCCTGTTTCAGCGTGATCTTCTGCCCGTGGCCGTCGAGGAAGGTCAGCGCGGTGACGCTCTGCGCGATGACGCCTTCGGGGCCGTAGCCGTGCGTCCCCCCGCTGAGCGCGCCGATCACGGTCTGCTCCATGTAGTTGCCGCTGTTGAGCATCCGCCGCCCGTGCTTCACCAGCGCCTGCTTGAGGGTGAGCACCTTGACCGAGGGGCCGCAGGTCGCGGTCTGGGTGACGGGGTCGTAGGTGAGGCTGTCGAAGCGGGATTCGCCCATGTGGAAGGCTGTGATGCCGGGGATGACCTGGATGCCGTTGTAGCTGTGCGACTGGCCGATGCAGCTGTAGGGCCGTCCTCCGAGTGCTTTGACCAGCGCCGCCTCGTCGACGGGGCGGGTGACGTGGGCGTCGCCGAAGAACACCTTCATCCATGAGGTGACGCGCGCGAGCCCGTCCACCGGTGCCTTGGCCTTGCCGGTCAACCACTTCATCGGAACGCCCCCGTTCGCTGTTGCCGCATCTTTGACCGGGCGCGCGGTCAAGGCAATGAAAAACCACGAAGGGGGAGCGCGGCAGCATGCTTGCAGCATGGCGCCGCGCGCGCCTATCATGTTGCGGCAAGGGAGGTTCCGGATGACGATGAAACCCGCGATGATCGCCGCCGCACTGCTCGCCTCGTCGGCCCCCCTCTCCGCCGAACCGGCCGAGGCACCCCCGGCCGGCGAGCCCATCGAAGCCCCCGGACCGCAGGGCCCGCTGTCCGGCACGCTGCTGCGTGCGAGCGAGGGCGGGGAGGGGCCGGTCGCGCTGATCATCCCCGGCTCGGGCCCGACCGATCGTGACGGCAACAACCCGCTCGGCGTCGCCGCCGCGTCCTACCGCCTGCTCGCCGCGGCGCTGGCCGAGCGCGGGATTGCGACGGTGCGGATCGACAAGCGCGGGATGTTCGGGAGCGCCAAGGCGCTCGCCAATCCCAACGCCGTCACCATCCCCGACTATGTCGCCGACACCGCCGCCTGGGTCGCCGCCACGAGGCTGGCGACAGGCGCGGCGTGCGTCTGGCTGATCGGGCACAGCGAGGGCGGGCTGGTGGCGCTCGTGGCGGCGCAGGAGCTGCCGGACCTTTGCGGTGTGGTGCTGGTCGCCGCGCCGGGGCGGCCGCTGGGCGATGTCATCAAGGACCAGATCCGTGCCAATCCTGCAAACGTGACCCTGATCGTGCCCGCCGACAACGCGGTCGATATTCTGGCCTCCGGTCACTACGTGAACGTCGACAACCTGCCCGTACCGCTGCGGGGCCTGTTCGCTCAGACAGTGCAGGGCTTCCTGATCAGCGCCTTCTCCTACGACCCCGCCGATCTCGCCGCGCAGGTGACGCTGCCGCTGCTGATCGTGCAGGGGGGCAAGGACCTGCAGGTCCCCGTCTCCGATGCCGAGCGGCTGGCGGCGGCGAACCCGGCGGCGAAGCTGGTGGTGCTGCCCGATGCGAACCACGTGCTGAAAGACGTGGAAGGCACCGCGCCCGCCGCCAACCTCGCCACCTATCGCGACCCCGCCCTGCCGCTCGGCAAGGGCGTCGCCGGGGCCATCGCGGACTTCATGCTGGCCCCGGCGCGCCAGAAACTGCGCTAGCCCCCTGGCTTCAGCACCACCTTGGTCCAGCTGTCCTGCGCGTCGCGGAACTGCCGGTAGCCCTCGGCCGCCTCTTCCAGCGGGAGGCGGTGGCTGATGAGGAAGGTGGTGTCGATCTCGCCCTCCTCGATCTTACCGAGCAGGTCTTTCAGGTAGCGCTGCACATGGGTCTGCCCGGTGCGGATCTGGAGGCCCTTCTCCATCAGCGCACCTAGCGGAAACTTGTCGGTCATCCCGCCATAGACGCCGGGCACCGAGACCCGCCCGCCCGGCCGCACCGCAAGGATCGCCTGCTTGAGCGCGCTCGCCCGGTCGGCGCCGATGCCGACGGTCTGCTTGGCGATGTCGAGCATGTTGTCGATCGCAAAGCCGTGCGCCTCCATCCCCACCGCGTCGATCACCGCGTCGACCCCGATCCCGCCCGACATCTCCATCAGTGCCTCGCGCACGTCGGAGGTGCGGAAGTTGATCGTCTCGGCCCCCAGCTGGCGGGCGAGTTCGAGCCGATGCGGGTAGTGATCGATCGCGATCACCTTGGCCGCGCCCATCAGCAGCGCCGATTGCACCGCGAACAGCCCCACGGGGCCGCAGCCCCAGACCGCGACGGTATCGTCCGGCCCGATCTCGGCATTCTCGGCCGCCATCCATCCGGTGGGGAGGATGTCGGAGAGGAACAGCACCTTCTCGTCATCCAGATAGTCGGGCACCACGATCGGGCCGACATCGGAGAAGGGCACGCGCACATATTCCGCCTGCCCGCCCGAATAGCCGCCGGTCATGTGCGAATAGCCGAAGATCCCGGCCATGGGATGGCCGTAGAGCTTCTCCGACATGTCCTGCTTTTCGGCCGGGTTGGAGTTCTCGCAGGCGCTGTACTGGGTGATGCGGCAGTGGAAGCACCCGCCGCAGGAGATGGTGAAGGGCACCACCACGCGCTGGCCCTTCTCGAGCGTGCTGTCGCTGCCGGTCTCCACCACCTCGCCCATGAACTCATGGCCGAGGATGTCGCCCGCCTGCATCGAGGGGATCACCCCGTCATAGAGGTGCAGGTCGCTGCCGCAGATTGCGGTCGCGGTGACGCGAATGATCGCATCGCGCGGGTTGACGATTTCCGGGTCATCGACGGTCTCGACGCTGACCTTCTTGGTGCCTTGCCATGTCAGAGCGCGCATCAGCGGGCCTCCTCGAGCTGGTGTTGCTGTTCGTCGCGGGTGCGGGCGGAGGTGGCGATCTCGCCGGTCTCCATCAGCATCTTGAAGCGCTTGAGGTCGTGCCGCGCCTGCATTTCGGGACTCCGCCGCGCGAGCGTGGCGATCGCATCGCCGAGCGCGCCGGCCTTCGGCTTGTAGGCGATGATCAGGCTGACGCGGGTGCCGCGCTCGCCCGGTGCGTCCTCGAAGGTGACGCGGCCCTCGGTGTCGATATCGCTGTCCTCGGTGGAGCGCCAGGCGATCAGCTCGCCATCGACCTCGCGCGCGATGCGGGTGTCGACGGCGTAGACCCGGCCGCCGGGCGCGCGAATGTGCCAGGTGGCGTGGCCGGGTTCGCCGCCGGGCTCGATCTTCTCGAGGTTCGCCATGAAGTGCGGCAGGTTCTGGAAATCGCGCCAGAAGGCGAACAGCTCGGCGCGCGGGCGGGCGATGGTGACGCTGCGGCCGACCACGCGGTATTCGCCGAAATTGCGGCGCGCGGTGTAGCCCGGCGCGCTGTCGGGATCGACATCATGGCGGCGGCGCCGCCGTGCCGCTGCGGCGAGCGGGAGCGCGGCGAGGCCGATCCCGGCCAGCGCGAGATAGGGCCATCGGCTCGGGTTGTCGTGTTTCATCGCAGTCCTTTCGCGGGGAAGGAGCCGCGCCAAGGGGCGGCCGTGGTGTCGCCCGCGAATGTGGCCGCTCGCCTGCGCTCCACCCCTATCCTGCATTACCCGCCGCCCACGCGCCGCCCGCCTTGCGGCGCCGCTGGTCGAACAAGCGCGCAGCCGCGCGCAGAAATCCGGTATCTCCGCAGCCCGCTTCGTGGCACCTTCGTGCGCGCCGCACCGATCACGGGTCGCGAGTCTCTCGGAATGGGAGTGCGGCCGCGCTTAGGGGGCGCGTCCGACAAGAAGCCGACGGCCGACGCCGTTACGCCTGTTCCGACCGGGCCGCACCTCGCGCTGCGTGCTGCGGGCCGCCTCGCTTTTCGAAGGAGCCGACCACATGCCGTTCATCACCACCGCCGATGGCACCAACCTGTTCTACAAGGACTGGGGGCCGAAGGACGCCCCCGCTCTCGTCTTCCATCATGGCTGGCCGCTGAGCAGCGACGACTGGGACAACCAGATGCTGTTCTTCCTGGGCGAGGGCTTCCGCGTGATCGCCCACGACCGGCGCGGGCACGGCCGCTCCGACCAGACCGACACCGGCAACGAGATGGACACCTACGCCGCCGACGTCATCGAACTGGCAGCCGCGCTCGACCTCAGGGATGCGGTCCACATCGGGCATTCGACCGGCGGGGGCGAGGCGATCCGCTATGTCGCCCGCGCCGAGCCGGGGCGGGTCGCCAAGGCGGTGCTGATCGGCGCGGTGCCGCCGATCATGCTGAAGACCGAGGCCTATCCGCTCGGCCTGCCGATCGAGGTCTTCGACGGCTTTCGCACCGCGCTGGTCAAGAACCGCGCGCAATTCTACCGCGATATCCCGAGCGGCCCCTTCTTCGGCTTCAACCGCGAAGGCGCCGAGGTGCACGAGGGGATGATCCAGAATTGGTGGCGGCAGGGCATGATGGGCGGCGCGAAGGCCCATTACGATTGCATCGCGGCCTTCTCGGAAACCGATTTCACCGAGGATCTCAAGGCCGTTACCCAGCCGGTGCTGCTGATCCACGGGGAGGATGACCAGATCGTCCCCATTGACGCCTCCGCACGCACGGCGATCAAGCTGCTGCAGAGCGGAACGCTCAAGACCTATCCTGGTCTCAGCCACGCGCTGTTCGCGACCCACCCGGAGCTGATCAACGCCGAGTTGCTCTCCTTCATCCGGAGATAAGAAAAACCCCGGCGGACGCTTCCGCCGGGGTTTTCTGATTGCTTGAGTCCGGTCAGGCCGGGCCCCCTGCCGTGCGGCAGGTCACTCTGCCGCCGAGATGGCCGCCTCGATCCGTCCGGTCGGCTGGCCGGTCAGGGTCTTGTCGATCTCGCCCACGATCCGCTCCGACAGTTCGGAATGGTAGTGGTGACGCATCTCGCCCAGGGTCTTGGGATCGGCGATGATCAGCAGTGCCTCGATCTCTCCGGCAATGGCCCTGGCGTTGAGCCATTCGGTCGCCGCTGCCCCATGGGCCAGTTCGCCCAGATCCGTGCTGTCGGGCTTTCGGCCCGAATCCTGATGGCGCACGCCCGCGCTGAAGTTCGTCGGGTCGAGCGAAGGCTTGGCGATCTCCACCAGCTTGGGCTCGAACATCTGGCCCTCGTTGCGGAACAGCGTGAAGTTCTCGCCGTCGATCAGGGCGACGTGGGCATTGTGGGGCAGCTTCATCGTGGGTTTCCTTTGATGTCGTCGTGTCATCGCCCCCGATTGCAGGCACCCTAACAGAAAAGCCCCGGCGGTGCGAACCGCCGGGGCTTTCTGTTTTTGGCTGAGGCCGCCTCCGGCAAAGCCGGAGTCGTCAGACGGGGCGCGGGGCGCCCCGCTGGCCGGCCTTGGGCGAGGCGGTGCGAGCGTGGCTCGCTCCGCCCGCCCTAGCGGCTTAGAAGCCCATCCCGCCCATGTCGGGCATCGCGGGGGCCGCCGGCTTGTCTTCCGGACGCTCGATGATCGCCGCTTCGGTGGTGATCAGCAGGCCGGCGACCGAGGCCGCGTCCTGCAGCGCGGTGCGAACGACCTTGGTCGGGTCGATCACGCCGGCCTTCACCAGGTTCTCGTAGGTGTCGGTGGCGGCGTTGAAGCCCTGGGTCTCGTCATTCTCGCGCAGCAGGTTGCCCGCGACGACCGCGCCATCGTGGCCGGCGTTCTGGGCGATCTGCTTGATCGGGGCGGTGATCGCCTTGCGGATGATGTCGATGCCGCGGGTCTGGTCTTCGTTCGCGCCCTTGAGGCCTTCGAGAGCCTTGGTGGCGTAGAGCAGAGCCGTACCGCCGCCGGGGACGATGCCTTCTTCCACCGCAGCGCGGGTCGCGTGGAGCGCGTCGTCGACGCGGTCCTTGCGCTCCTTCACTTCGACTTCGGTGGCCCCGCCGACCTTGATCACGGCCACGCCGCCGGCGAGCTTGGCGAGACGCTCCTGGAGCTTCTCGCGGTCGTAATCGCTCGAGGTGTTGTCGATCTGGGTGCGGATCTCGGCGACGCGCGCCTTGATGTCGTCAGCCGAACCGGCGCCGTCGACGATGGTGGTGTTGTCCTTGTCGATCGAGACCTTCTTGGCCTGGCCGAGCATGCCGATGGTGACGTTCTCGAGCTTGATGCCGAGGTCTTCGCTGATCATCTCGCCCTTGGTGAGGATCGCGATGTCCTGCAGCATCGCCTTGCGACGATCGCCAAAGCCGGGGGCCTTGACCGCCGCAACCTTGAGGCCGCCGCGCAGCTTGTTGACCACCAGGGTCGCCAGCGCTTCGCCTTCGATGTCTTCGGCGATGATCAGCAGCGGACGGCCCGACTGCACCACGGCTTCGAGGATCGGCAGCATCGACTGCAGGTTCGACAGCTTCTTCTCGTGGATCAGGATGTAGGGGTTATCCAGTTCCACGGTCATCTTGTCGGGGTTGGTGATGAAGTAGGGCGACAGGTAGCCGCGGTCGAACTGCATGCCTTCGACGACATCGAGCTCGAACTCGAGGCCCTTGGCTTCCTCGACGGTGATCACGCCTTCCTTGCCGACCTTGTCCATGGCTTCGGCGATCTTCTCGCCGACTTCACGGTCGCCGTTGGCCGAGATGATGCCGACCTGCGCGATTTCCGAGCTGTCCGACACGTCCTTCGAACGGCTCTTGAGGTTCTCGACCACGGTGGCGACGGCAAGGTCGATGCCGCGCTTCAGGTCCATCGGGTTCATGCCGGCGGCAACCGACTTCATGCCCTCGTTGACGATCGCCTGGGCGAGCACGGTGGCGGTGGTGGTGCCGTCACCCGCGCTGTCGTTCGCCTTGCTGGCGACTTCGCGCAGCATCTGGGCGCCCATGTTCTCGTACTTGTCTTTGAGCTCGATTTCCTTGGCGACGGTGACGCCGTCCTTGGTGATGCGCGGTGCGCCGAAGCTCTTGTCGATGACGACATTGCGGCCCTTGGGGCCGAGGGTCACCTTGACGGCGTTGGCGAGGATATCGACGCCGCGCAGAATGCCTTCACGGGCTTCGCGGCCGAACTTCACGTCCTTGGCAGCCATTTCGTTTCTCCTGGAATTGCTGTGTTGGTTGGAAAGTGTCGATCAGTCGATCAGGCCGCCTTGGCGGCCGCCGCGACGGGCTCGAGAATGCCCATGATGTCGCTTTCCTTCATGATCAGCAGGTCTTCCCCGTTGATCTTGACTTCGGTGCCCGACCACTTGCCGAAGAGCACGCGGTCGCCGACCTTCACGTCGAGCGGGATGCGGTCGCCGTCGTCGTCACGGGCGCCCTCGCCCACGGCGATGACTTCGCCTTCGCTCGGCTTTTCCTGGGCGCTGTCGGGGATGATGATGCCGCCAGCGGTCTTCTGGTCGGCCTCGATACGACGGACCACAACGCGGTCGTGCAGCGGACGAAATGCCATGTGTATGACCTTTCCTTGAAATGGTGAGTGTGCTTGGCACTCCCCTCTCGAGAGTGCCAACGGGCGGGCATTTGGTCGCGGGGGTGGAATGAATCAACCCCCAGCTGCGCAAAAAATTTGCGAGCGATGCGCTTTTGCGGACCGGGGTGGTCAGTGCGGGCCAGCTCGGTTATCCCGGCGCGCTCGCCCCCAAGGAGCCCAGACGCACGATGTCCGCCCCGAAGCTGCCCTCCCGCCTTGCCGCGATGAGCGACGAGATCAACGTCGCGCAGGAGGCGTGGCTGTGGCTCAAGATCAACCTCGCCCACCTCACCGGCGCGCTCGCGGTGCTGGTGGCGGGCGTGATCCTCGCCCGCCTGCTCTCGCGCTGGGCGGATCGCGCGCTGACCGGCAATTCGCGGATCGAGCCGACCGTCGCCAAGTTCCTGAGCAACATCATCAAGTATGCGCTGTGGGTGGTGGTGGCGGTGACGGTGCTCACCCAGTTCGGGGTGCAGACCACCTCGATCATCGCCGCATTGGGCGGCCTCGCGCTGGCGGTCGGCCTCGCGCTGCAGGGCACGCTGTCGAACGTGGCGGCGGGCGTGATGATCCTCATCCAGCGGCCTTTCCGCGTGGGCGAGTTCATCACCGCCGGGACGGTGTCGGGGACGGTGCTGGCCATCGGCCTGTTCACCACCGAGCTGCTCCAGCTCGACGGGCAATATGTCATGGTTCCCAACAACGAGCTCTGGAACAAGGCGGTGGTCAACGCCTCGCGCATGCCCACGCGGCGGTTCGAGCTGGTGGTGCCGATCGCCTATGCGGATGATCTGGCCGCGGCCAAGGCGGCGATGCTCGAGCTGGCCGCCGCCGATCCGCGGGTGCTGGCCGAACCCGCGCCGGTCGCTTTCGTCGCCGCGCTCGGCGACAATGCGGTGCGCGTCGGCCTCAGGGTGTGGTGCAACGCGGCGGACTTCCTCGCGCTGTCATGGGCATTGAACGAGAGCGTGAAGCTGAGGTTCGACGCGCTCGGCATGCATATCGCCACCGGCGTCGCTGCGGCGGCAGCGCCCGCGCGTTAAGCGATGGCGGGGAGAGGGGAGGGCGCGTAATCCGTCAGCCCCAGCCGGTCGCGCCGCGCCCAGCGCCACAGCAGGAGCGTGGCAGCGAAGAACAGCCCTGTCGCCAGCCCGATCCACACCCCCGTCCCTTCGAGCGGGGTATAGAAGCCGAGCCAAATCGCCATGCCGAAGCCGGGCACCCAGTAGCTGAAGATCGCAATCCACATCGGCACGCGGGTGTCCTGCAAGCCCCTGAGCGCGCCCGCGCCCACCGCCTGCACCCCGTCCGCCAGCTGGAAGATCGCCGCGAGCGTCAGATATTGCACCGCAAAGCCCACCAGCGCGGCATTGGCGGCAGCCCCGGGGTCGATATAGACCTGCAGCAGCAGCGTCGGCACCAGCATCATCGCGAGCGCGGTGGTGCACATGAACCCCGTCCCGATCACGATCGCCACCCACCCAGCACGGCCCGCGGCGAGACGGTCGCCCGCGCCGTGGTGGAAGCCGACCCGGATCGTCGCCGCCTGCGCGGTGCCGAAGGGAATCTGGAAGGCGAGCGCGGCGAGGTTCAGGGCGAGGGTGTGCGCGGCGAGTTCGGTCTCGCCGAAGCGGCCCATCAGGAGCGCCGCGCCGCTGAACAGCCCGGCCTCGGCCAGCACGGTCAGGGCAATCGGCGTGCCGATCACCATGATCTCCCTGAGCCGCGTCCACTCGGGCCGCCACCAGCGCCCGAAGATGCGGTAGCGCCGCAAGCTGCGGTCGCGCCCGATCACCACCACATAGGCGACGAGCATCGCGAGCGCGGTGATGACGCTCGACAGGGCCGATCCCAGCAGGCCCAATGCCGGCAGGCCGAGATTGCCGAACACCAGCGTCCAGTTGCCGAGCAGGTTGGTGCCCAGCGCCAGCAGGGTGATCGCGGTCGCATAGCCCGGCTTGCCGAGCGCGGCGACGAAGATGCGGAACACGCCGGCCAGGATCATCGGGATCATCGCGAAGGCGATCACGAACAGGAACTCGCCCGCCATCGCCGCGATCGCGGGCTCCTGCCCGCTCGCCAGCAGCAGCGGCTCGCCCGCAAAAGCGATGCCCATGCCGACGAGGCCGAACGCCACGGCCACCCACATCCCCATGCGCACCGTGCGGCGGATGTCGCGCACCGAGTGGAGCTTGCGGCCGCGCTCGGCCGCGATCAGCGGGGCGCAGGCGCCGATCAGGCCGGTCATCGCCCACAGGGTCAGACCGAAGATCGCGATGCCGAGGCTCGAGGCGGCGAGCGGCGTGTCGCCGAGCCGCGCGATGAAGATCACGTCGACCGCGTGGATCAGCATCTGCAGCAGGTTCGTCGCGGCAAGCGGCACCGCCAGCGCCAGCGTCGCGCGCAGTTCCTGCCCCCAGCCGGGCGTGTCGAGAGTGGTCGCCTGTGTCATGTCGTCGGTTCGCGTGCCCGCGGTCAGGCAAGCCGGCCCGGATAGGCGCAGGGGCGATTCGGGGGAAGGGGAAAAGCCCGTGGCGCGCCCGTCAGTCGAGCCATTTGCGGCGGCGATGGGTGCGGTTGACCCGATCTGCCGGCCAAGAAGCGAGAACCATGACCGCGAGGATCGCCATATCGAGCAGGTGGATCTCGCTCTCTATCACGTCTGCCATCATCAGGATGACGCGGACCAGGTAGGCCAGCGCGCCGAGGATCACGATTGTCTGGAAGATGTTGTAGCGGCGGTGTTTGGCGGCGATCTGGTGTGGCACCCCGCCGCGCTTCTGGCGCTTCAGCCGCAGGGCCACCGCCTCACGCCAACGCCGCAGGGCAATCTCGTAGGCGACGTCGTTTCCGATCGCGACGATAACGATAACCGGGATCGTCGCGATGAACCACAGGTGTGCCACGATAAAGAGGCTTGCCCAATGGGCCGGCAGCAGCGGGATTGCGGCAAAGGCTGCCGCGAACGAGATGATCATCAACCTGCGCCAGCCGGGCAGACCAGCAAATCCCTTGTTGAGCGAGCGCTCGACCAGCGCGAGCCCCTCTTCTTCCAATCGCTCGGCCTCGCTCGAGGAGATGTGCCAAGCAGTCCCGTCCGGCCCGTAGAACAGCCAGCCGGCTTCACTCTCGCGAATCCAGCGCGAGATGCGGGCGCCTTGCACCTTGCGAAATGCCTGTTGCTGATAGTCATCGCGCATTGCGGCGAGATGATAAAAGGCGCGGGTTAAAACACTGTTCTCGCGCGCGTTTGTTCGTGCCTGCAAAGAAAAAGGGCGGCGCCATCGCTGGCGCCGCCCTCTTTTGTGCGTCGATCCGAAGATCGGCGGCGAAGAGCTTACTTGAGCTCGACGGTGCCGCCGGCTTCTTCGATCTTCTTCTTGATCTCTTCGGCTTCGGCCTTGTTGACGCCTTCCTTGACGGCCTTCGGCGCGCCTTCGACGAGCGCCTTGGCTTCGGTCAGGCCGAGGCCGGTGATGGCGCGGACTTCCTTGATGACCTGGATCTTCTTCCCGCCGTCGCCGGTCAGGATGACGTCGAATTCGGTCTGCTCTTCGGCAGCCGGGGCATCGCCGCCGGCGGCGGGGGCAGCAACGGCAACCGCAGCTGCGGCGCTCACGCCCCACGCTTCTTCAAGCGCCTTGGCGAGGTCGGCAGCTTCGAGCACGGTCAGCTTCGAAAGTTCTTCAACAAGCTTGGCAATATCGGCCATGATGGTTCACTCCAAATATGTGGCGGGGCGGATTTGCCCCAGAGAATTGTTTCGTCTGGCGAAAAACGTCTCTTACGCTGCGTCCTTGTCCGCGTAGGCGGCGAAAACACGGGCGACCTTGGCAGCGGGTGCGGTAACGACCTGGGCGATCTTCGTCGCCGGGGCGTTGACCAGACCGATGAGCTTGGCGCGCATCTCGTCGAGGCTCGGCATCGTGGCAAGCGCCTTGATCCCGGCTTCGTCGAGCACGACCGAACCCATCGACCCGCCGACGATTTCGAGCTTGTCGTTCGACTTGGCGAAATCGACAGCGGCCTTGGCAGCCGCGACCGGGTCATGCGACCAGGCCAGCCCGACCGGGCCGGTGAGCATGTCACCGAGCCCGACATAGTCGGTGTTCTCGAGGGCGAGCTTGGCGAGACGGTTCTTCGCAACCTTGTAGGATGCACCAGCATCGCGCATCTTCCCGCGCAGGTCGGTGGACTGGGCCACCGTCATGCCGAGGTTGCGGGTGACGACCACCACGCTGACCTCGTTGAAGACCGCATTGAGCTGGGCAACCGCGTCGGCTTTCTGCGAACGATCCATGCCATACTCCTTCACTAATGACCGCACGGGCGGCTGCCCGAACGGCCGGCTACGTTTTGTCCATGCGCAGGGCCGCGAAGGCACCGAGCACGGGCGAGTCCGTCGATAGGGAAGGAGGGTGCACCATCAGGCGCAAGCGAGGCGTCCGCCATGCGGGCCCCTCGCGAAAATCTCGTTTCCCCGTCTAGGCTGGAGATTAAGAAGGCCCGATTGCCTTCACCAACTGTCTCGGACGGATGACCGGCAAAAGGCACGAGGCCCGCCGATCGGGGGGGCCTCTAGGGGAATGGGCGCGAGAGTCAAGCGATTTGGCGCGGCTTCAGGCCTCGTCCGCCTTGTATCCGAGCAGATCGCCCGGCTGGCACTCCAGCTCGCGGCAGATCGCGGCGAGGGTGGAGAAGCGGATCGCCTTTGCCTTGCCGGTCTTGAGGATCGACAGGTTGGCGAGGGTGAGGCCGACACGCTCGGCCAGTTCGGTCAG
Source organism: Erythrobacter donghaensis (assembly GCF_001557325.1). Classification (GTDB taxonomy): domain Bacteria; phylum Pseudomonadota; class Alphaproteobacteria; order Sphingomonadales; family Sphingomonadaceae; genus Erythrobacter; species Erythrobacter donghaensis_B. The sequence continues at coordinate 12,399 of NZ_LSJS01000249.1, read as the reverse complement.
CGTCATGCGGCGGGCGTAGAGCAGGTCGTCGAGTTTGACCATGATGCGGGCTCCTTCGAGATCGTCGTTGATGGGGGGCATCACACGGTCCCTTCGAGGTCTTCGCGCATCGCGGCGCCGTGGCGGAACACGCGGGCGAGGATGAACAGGACAAGCACCATCAGGATGCCGGTGAGGTCAAGGCCGTCGCCGTTCGCCGAGAGGTGCACATCCTCGAGCGTGTTGGCCCATTCGGCGACGATGTTTCCCAGCCAGGCTGCGGGGAACAGCAGGAGCTGTGTTGCCAGCATCAGCCATGCCATCAGGCTCAGGCGTTCGGCATTCGCGGGCACGAAGGGTTCGCCCTGGCCGACCGTGTCGATGATCGCCCGGAGCTTGCCGAAGAACACGAACATCGCAGCCAGCACGAAGAGCAGGATTGTGAGCAGCGCGATGGTGGGGCCGAGCGGCAGGGTGGCGAGATCGATCTCTGCGCCGTCGGCGAAGCCCTTGAGGACGTCGCCCCTTGCAAAGGCGAGGATCGGGATGACAAGGGCGAGCACCGTCGCGCCGATGCCGACCGCAGCCTGCATGATGACGGTGAGGATCTTGCCGCCGAGCAGCAGGAGATCGTTGCGGGGGGTCATGGGGGGTCTCCTCGTTCGGGGCGTCAGGCGACGGAGGGCAGCGCGAAGGCCGCCGGGGTCTGCGCCCCGGCAGGCGGAACGGTGACGATCGCGCCGATCGAGCTCAGGGTGAGGACGAAGGCGGCGCAGGCGGCAAGCGCGGTGTTGGCAAAGCGGGTCATATCGAGTTCCTTTCAATTGCACATCGTGATTCGATAAGGCTTCTCTAATCCGATTCGCGACATATCGTCAATCAATAATATTGAAAAACGATATTGGGCGCGTCGTTTTGCGGTAAAGTCTCGGGGGCAACCGGTGTCCGTGCCCAATCCCGCCGCACCCGCATTGACAGACACGGGAGCCGCTCCTACATCGCGCCCTCTCGCTCGCTTCGAGCAGGGCTGATTCATGCGCGGGAATCGGCCTCCGGATGGAAGCGGCGAAGGCCATTTACGCGACGGACACTGGGAGGCTGCTGCCGACACCGCTTCAAGCGCGGAGTCTGGCGTGCGGCTTCTGTGCGTTGGAATGGCCGCCCTCTCGCGTGGAACGACAGCGATTTTTCCCGTCCGCGCGTGGGCTTCTCCCGCACGCGGCCCTACAAAGAGGCAAGACCCCTCCATGGCCACCAAGGCGAAGCCGCCCGTCACCCGCAGCCGCAAGGCGCAAGGGACCGCCAAGAAGCGCATCCGCAAGATCTTCGGTGACATCCACGAAGTGGTGCAGATGCCGAACCTGATCGAGGTTCAGCGCGAAAGCTACGAGCAGTTCCTGCGTTCGGACAAGGCGACGGGCTATGTCTCGGGCCTCGAGAAGACGCTGCGCTCGGTCTTCCCGATCCGCGATTTCGCCGGCACCGCCGAGCTCGATTTCGTCCACTACGAGCTCGAAGAGCCCAAGTACGACACCACCGAGTGCCGTCAGCGCGGCATCACCTATGCCGCCCCGATGAAGGTGACGCTGCGCCTCATCGTGTTCGAGGTGGACTCGGAAACCGAAACCCGCTCCGTCCTCGATATCAAGGAGCAGGACGTCTACATGGGCGACATGCCGCTCATGACCGAGAACGGCACCTTCATCATCAACGGCACCGAGCGCGTGATCGTCAGCCAGATGCACCGCTCGCCGGGCGTGCTGTTCGATCACGACCGCGGCAAGACCCACTCCTCGGGCAAGCTGCTGTTCGCCGCGCGCGTGATCCCCTACCGCGGCTCGTGGCTCGATTTCGAATTCGACGCCAAGGACATCGTCAACGTCCGCATCGACCGCAAGCGCAAGCTGCCGGTCACCGCGCTGCTCTATTCGCTCGGCCTCGATGCCGAGGACATCCTCGGCTACTTCTACAACACCGTCACCTGGGACCGCGCCAAGGACGGGTGGAAGATCCCCTTCGTCGCCGAACAGTGGCGCAACGCCAAGCCGACCTTCGCGCTGGTCGATGCCGCGACGGGCGAGGAAGTCTTCCCCGCCGGCCAGAAGATCAGCCCCCGCGCCGCGAACAAGGCGGCCAAGGACGGCCTCACCGAACTGCTGCTTCCCACCGAGGAAGTCGTCAGCCGCTATGCCGCCGCCGACATGATCGACGAGAGCACGGGCCGCATCTACATCGAGGCGGGCGATGAAGTGACGCTCGAGCATGTCGACATCCTCGACAAGGCCGGGATCGACCGCCTGCCGCTGCTCGACATCGACGAGATCAACACCGGCCCGTGGATCCGCAACACCCTCAAGGCCGACAAGGCCGAGAACCGTGATGAGGGTCTCGAGGCGATCTACAAGGTCATGCGTCCGGGCGAGCCGCCGACGAAGGAAACCGCCGAGGCGCTGTTCGAAGGCCTGTTCTTCGATGCCGAACGCTATGACCTCTCGGCGGTGGGCCGCGTCAAGCTCAACATGCGTCTGGGCCTCGAGTGCGAGGACACCGTCACCACGCTGCGCAAGGAAGACATCCTCGCGGTGGTGAAGGAGCTTGTCGGCCTCAAGGACGGCAAGGGCGAAGTCGACGACATCGACAACCTCGGCAACCGCCGCGTGCGTTCGGTGGGCGAGCTGCTGGAAAACCAGTACCGCGTCGGCCTGCTGCGCATGGAGCGCGCCGTGAAGGAGCGCATGAGCTCGGTCGACGTCTCGACCGTGATGCCGAACGACCTCATCAACGCCAAGCCCGCCGTGGCCGCGGTGCGCGAGTTCTTCGGCTCCTCGCAGCTCTCGCAGTTCATGGACCAGACCAACCCGCTCTCGGAAGTCACCCACAAGCGCCGCGTTTCGGCGCTCGGGCCGGGTGGTCTCACCCGCGAGCGGGCCGGCTTCGAAGTGCGCGACGTTCACCCGACGCACTATGGCCGCATCTGCCCGATCGAGACGCCCGAAGGCCCGAACATCGGCCTGATCAACTCGCTCGCCAGCTTCAGCCGCGTCAACAAATACGGCTTCATCGAAACCCCCTACCGCAAGGTGGTGGACGGCAAGGTGACCGGCGACGTGATCTACCTCTCCGCCATGGAAGAGCAGAAGCACACCGTCGCGCAGGCCTCGGCCGAACTCAACGCCGACGGCTCCTTCGTCGAGGAGCTGGTCTCGGCGCGTCACAACGGCGACAACCTGATGGCCCCGCGCGAGCAGATCACGCTGATGGACGTGTCGCCCAAGCAGCTCGTCTCGGTCGCGGCCTCGCTGATCCCGTTCCTGGAAAACGATGACGCCAACCGCGCGCTGATGGGCTCGAACATGCAGCGCCAGGCGGTGCCGCTGGTGAAGGCCGAAGCGCCGTGGGTCGGCACCGGGATGGAAGAGACCGTGGCGCGTGACAGCGGCGCGGCGATCGCGGCCAAGCGCGGCGGGATCGTCGACCAGGTCGACGCCACCCGCATCGTGATCCGCGCGATCGGCGATGTCGAACCCGGCCAGTCGGGCGTCGACATCTACACGCTCCAGAAGTTCCAGCGTTCGAACCAGAACACCTGCATCAACCAGCGTCCGCTGGTGAAGGTGGGCGACGTGATCGAGGCCGGCGACATCATTGCCGACGGCCCCTCGACCGACCTCGGCGAACTGGCGCTGGGCAAGAACAGCCTCGTCGCCTTCATGCCCTGGAACGGCTACAACTACGAAGACTCGATCCTGATCAGCGAACGCATCGTGAAGGATGACGTCTTCACCTCGATCCATATCGAGGAGTTCGAGGTCATGGCCCGCGACACCAAGCTCGGGCCGGAAGACATCACCCGCGACATCCCCAATGTCGGCGAGGAAGCCCTGCGCAACCTCGACGAGGCGGGCATCGTCTATATCGGCGCCGAGGTGCACCCCGGTGACATTCTTGTCGGCAAGATCACGCCCAAGGGCGAGTCGCCGATGACCCCGGAAGAAAAGCTGCTGCGCGCGATCTTCGGCGAAAAGGCGAGCGACGTGCGTGACACCTCGCTGCGTCTGCCCCCGGGCGTTGCCGGCACGATCGTCGAAGTGCGGGTGTTCAACCGCCACGGGATCGAGATCGACGACCGTACCCGTGCGATCCAGAACGAGGAAATCGAACGCCTGCGCAAGGACGCCGCGGACGAGCGCAACATCCTCAACCGCGCGACCTACAACCGCCTGCGCGACATGCTGCTCGGCCAGACCGCTTCGGCCGCTCCCAAGGGGCTGAAGAAGGGTGTGGAGATCACCGAGGAGCTGCTCGAGGAGATCGACCGCCACGAATGGTTCAAGTTCGCGGTCGCCGATGATGGCCGTCAGGCGCAGATCGAGGCGGTGAAGAGCCAGTACGACGAAGCCGTCGCGCTGATCGATGCCAAGTTCCACGACCGCAAGGAAAAGCTGGAGCGTGGTGACGAACTTGCGCCGGGCGTGCTCAAGATGGTCAAGGTCTTCGTCGCGGTGAAGCGCAAGCTGCAGCCGGGCGACAAGATGGCGGGCCGTCACGGGAACAAGGGTGTGATCAGCCGCATCCTGCCGCAGGAAGACATGCCGTTCCTCGAGGACGGGACTCCGGTCGACCTCGTGCTCAACCCGCTGGGCGTGCCTTCGCGCATGAACGTCGGGCAGATCTTCGAGACGCACCTCGGCTTTGCCGCGCGCGCGCTCGGGCACGAGATCAAGGACCTGCTCGAGGATTGGCGCAAGGCCAACCCGAACGCGGCCGAGGACTACGCCAACGTGGCGCCGCCCGCGGCCGTGCTCGATCGCCTCAAGGACATCTACGGCGAGCAATATGTCGAGGATCTCGAAAGCCGCTCGACCGCCGATATCGTGGAACTGGCGGGCAACCTTTCGGCCGGCGTGCCGATGGGCACCCCCGTGTTCGACGGCGCGCGCGAGGCGGACGTTTCGGACATGCTGGTCAAGGCGGGGATCGATTCCTCGGGCCAGAGCGTCCTCTATGACGGCCGCACCGGCGAGGCTTTCGACCGCAAGGTGACCGTGGGCATCATCTACATGCTGAAGCTCCACCACCTGGTCGACGACAAGATCCACGCGCGTTCGATCGGGCCCTACTCGCTCGTCACCCAGCAGCCGCTGGGCGGCAAGGCGCAGTTCGGCGGCCAGCGCTTCGGCGAAATGGAGGTCTGGGCCTTGCAGGCTTACGGTGCCGCCTACACCTTGCAGGAAATGCTGACGGTGAAGTCCGACGACGTGGTCGGCCGCACCAAGGTCTACGAAGCGATCGTCAAGGGCGACGACACCTTCGAGGCCGGCATTCCGGAGAGCTTCAACGTGCTCGTCAAGGAAATGCGCAGCCTCGGCCTCAATGTCGAGTTGAAGTCGATCCTCGACGAGGACGACGACGGCGAGATGCTGGAGGCAGCGGAGTAAGATCAGGCCGGTGTGGCGGAACGGTAGACGCACCATTCAAGTGGTCCCCGGCAACGGGGTGCGGGTTCAACTCCCAGCCACCGGCAATTGTTCGACCGAATTACAGATTTCACCCCTCAGAGGGATTGAGCAATGAACGACCTGACCAAATTCACCAACCAGCTGGCGAAGCCCGAAACCTTCGACCAGATCCAGATCGGCATCGCCTCGCCGGAGCGCATCCGCTCGTGGTCCTATGGCGAGATCAAGAAGCCCGAGACGATCAACTACCGCACCTTCAAGCCGGAGCGTGACGGGCTGTTCTGCGCGCGCATCTTCGGCCCCGTGAAGGACTACGAGTGCCTCTGCGGCAAGTACAAGCGCATGAAGTACAAGGGCGTCGTCTGCGAAAAGTGCGGCGTCGAAGTGACGGTGACCAAGGTTCGCCGCGAGCGCATGGGCCACATCGAACTGGCCGCGCCGGTTGCGCACATCTGGTTCCTGAAGTCGCTGCCTTCGCGCATCGGCCTGCTGCTCGACATGCAGCTCAAGCAGCTCGAGCGCGTGCTCTACTTCGAAAGCTACATCGTCACCGAGCCGGGCCTCACCCCGCTCGAAAAGTACCAGCTGCTGACCGAGGATGAACTCCTCGAAGCGCAGGACGAATATGGCGAGGACGCATTCACCGCCGACATCGGCGCCGAAGCCGTGCGCACCATGCTGATGCAGCTCGACCTCGAAGCCGAGCGTGAAGCGCTGATGGACGAGCTCGCCACCACCAAGTCGGCGCTCAAGCCCAAGAAGATCATCAAGCGCCTCAAGGTCGTCGAGAGCTTCATCGAATCCGGCAACCGCCCGGAATGGATGATCCTCGAAGTGATCCCGGTCATCCCGCCCGAACTGCGCCCGCTGGTGCCGCTCGACGGGGGCCGCTTCGCGACCTCGGACCTCAACGATCTCTACCGCCGCGTCATCAACCGCAACAACCGTCTGAAGCGCCTGATCGAACTGCGCGCGCCGGACATCATCGTGCGCAACGAAAAGCGCATGCTGCAGGAAGCGGTCGACGCGCTGTTCGACAACGGCCGCCGCGGCCGCGTCATCACCGGCGCGAACAAGCGTCCGCTGAAGTCGCTCTCCGACATGCTCAAGGGCAAGCAGGGCCGCTTCCGCCAGAACCTGCTCGGCAAGCGCGTCGACTATTCGGGCCGTTCGGTGATCGTGACCGGGCCGGAACTCAAGCTGCACCAGTGCGGCCTGCCCAAGAAGATGGCGCTCGAGCTGTTCAAGCCCTTCATCTACGCCCGTCTGGACGCCAAGGGTCTGTCGATGACCCTGAAGCAGGCCAAGAAGTGGGTCGAGAAGGAGCGCAAGGAAGTCTGGGACATCCTCGACGAGGTGATCCGCGAACACCCGGTGCTGCTCAACCGCGCGCCGACGCTGCACCGTCTGGGCATCCAGGCGTTCGAGCCCGTGCTGATCGAGGGCAAGGCGATCCAGCTGCACCCGCTGGTCTGCTCGGCCTTCAACGCCGACTTCGACGGTGACCAGATGGCGGTCCACGTGCCGCTCTCGCTGGAAGCCCAGCTCGAAGCGCGCGTGCTGATGATGTCGACCAACAACATCCTCTCGCCCGCCAACGGCAAGCCGATCATCGTGCCTTCGCAGGACATGGTCCTCGGGATCTACTACCTTTCGATGGAGCGGCAGGAGAAGCACCCCGAATATATCGAGGAAGCCGACGGCACGAAGATCGAGAAGCTCCCGCGCTTTGCCGACATGGCCGAAGTGCACCAGGCGCTCGAAACCAAGGCGGTCACGCTCCACACCCGCATCATCGCCCGCGTCCCGCAGGCCGACGAGAACGGCGTGGTGGCGATGAAGCGCTTCGTCACCACCCCGGGCCGCATGCTGATCGGCGAATGCCTGCCGAAGAACCACAAGGTGCCGTTCGACATCATCAACCGCCTGCTCACCAAGCGCGAGATCGGCGACGTGATCGACCAGGTGTACCGTCACACCGGCCAGAAGGACACGGTGCTGTTCGCCGACGCCATCATGGCGCTGGGCTTCCGCCACGCGTTCAAGGCCGGCATCTCCTTCGGCAAGGATGACATGATCATCCCCGACGCCAAGGAAAAGCTGGTCGACGAGACCAAGGAACTGGTGGCCGGTTACGAGCAGCAGTACCAGGACGGCCTCATCACCCAGCAGGAAAAGTACAACAAGGTGATCGACGCCTGGTCGAAGTGCGGTGACATGGTCGCCGACGCGATGATGGCCGAGATCAAGGCGCAGCCGATCGATCCCGAGACGGGCAAGGAAGCCCAGATCAACTCGATCTACATGATGAGCCACTCGGGCGCGCGCGGCAGCCCGGCGCAGATGAAGCAGCTCGCCGGGATGCGCGGTCTGATGGCCAAGCCTTCGGGCGAGATCATCGAGACCCCGATCATCTCGAACTTCAAGGAAGGTCTGACCGTTCTTGAATACTTCAACTCGACCCACGGGGCGCGCAAGGGCCTTGCCGATACCGCGCTCAAGACCGCGAACTCGGGTTACCTCACCCGCCGTCTCGTCGACGTGTCGCAGGATTGCGTCATCGTCGAGGAGGATTGCGGCACGCAGAACGCGCTCGAAATGCGCGCCATCGTGCAGGGCGGTTCGGTGATCGCCTCGCTCGGCGAGCGCATTCTCGGCCGCACCGTGGCCGAGGACATCGTCAACGCGGCGACCGGCGAGGTCATCGTTCCGGCGGGCACCCTGCTCGACGAGACGATGGTGAAGGACATCGAGGCAGCCGAAGTGCAGTCGGCCAAGATCCGCTCGCCGCTGATCTGCGAGGCCGAACAGGGCGTCTGCGGCACCTGCTACGGGCGCGATCTTGCCCGCGGCACCCCGGTGAACATCGGCGAAGCGGTCGGCGTCATCGCGGCGCAGTCGATCGGCGAGCCCGGCACCCAGCTGACGATGCGGACCTTCCACATCGGCGGCGCGGCGCAGCTCAACGAAACCAGCCACCTCGAGGCGATTTCGGAAGGTCGTGTCGAATTCCGCGACATGCCGACCATCACCGACAAGCAGGGCCGCATCCTCAGCCTCGCCCGCAACGGCGAGCTGGCGGTGATCGACGCCGAAGGGCGCGAGCGCGAGATGCACAAGGTGCCCTACGGGACGGTGCTGCGGTTCAAGGATGGTGACCAGGTCAAGGTCGGCGATCGTCTCGCCGAGTGGGACCCGTTCACCCTGCCGATCATCACCGAACAGTCGGGCGTGGTGAAGTATCAGGACCTGATCGAGGGCATCACGCTCGAAGAGCAGATGGACGATGCCACCGGCATCGCCCAGCGCGTGGTGACCGAGAACCGCGCCACGGGTCGCAAGAAGAAGGAAGACCTGCGCCCGCGCCTGACTCTCTTGGGCGAGGGCGGCGGGGAGACCGAGGCGGCGCGCTACATGCTCGCTCCCGGCACCACCCTGTCGGTGACGGATGGCGACACGGTGCAAGCGGGCGACATTCTCGCCCGTGCGAGCCGCGAAGCCGCCAAGACCCGCGACATCACCGGCGGTCTGCCGCGCGTGGCCGAGCTGTTCGAGGCGCGCATGCCCAAGGACGTCTCGATCATCGCCAAGATCTCCGGCCGGATCGAATTCGTCCGCGAGTACAAGGCGAAGCGCAAGATCGCGATCATTCCCGAGGCCAATGAGCACGGGCATGTCGAACCCGTCGAGTACCTGATCCCCAAGACCAAGGTGATCGATGTGCAGGAAGGCGACTACGTGAAGAAGGGTGACACCCTGATTTCCGGCTCGCCCAACCCGCACGACATCCTCGAGGTGATGGGCGTGGAGGCGCTGGCCGAGTATCTCGTCGACGAGATCCAGGAAGTCTATCGCTTGCAGGGCGTGAAGATCAACGACAAGCACATCGAGGTGATCGTTCGCCAGATGCTGCAGAAGGTCGAGATCACCGACGGCGGGGACACCACCCTGCTGCCGGGCGAGCAGGTCGACCTGGCCGAGATGCTCGAGATCAACGCCAAGCTCGCCAAGGGCAAGCAGGGCGCGACCGGCAATCCGGTGCTGCTCGGCATCACCAAGGCGAGCCTCCAGACGCGTTCGTTCATCTCGGCGGCCTCGTTCCAGGAGACCACCCGCGTGCTGACGCAGGCGGCGGTCGAAGGGAAGAAGGACACGCTGATCGGTCTGAAGGAGAACGTGATCGTCGGGCGCCTGATCCCCGCCGGCACCGGCGCGGGCATGAACCGCCTGCGCGTCACCGCCAACAGCCGCGATGCGGCGCTGAAGGCGGCGTGGAAGCGTCAGCAGGAAGCCCTCTCGGCTTCAGGCCAGCGCGAAGCCGAGCCGGCGCCCGATGCGATCGGTTCGGAAGAGAAGATGAAGGCCGCGATGGCCGCGATGGCGGCCTCGGCCCCTGCCGCGGCTGTCGAGGACGACGGCGAGGAGTAAGCTCCCCGCCTCGCCCCTGCGGCACGAATGGCCCCGCCCGAGCTTTTGCTCCGGCGGGGCTTTTCTTTGCCTTGGCGGCCATCGGGTAAAGATTGTCCGCTATTGCAAATCACTCGCAAGTAGATAGGATGGGTTTCACCGTCTCCCAGCCTTTGCGAGGTTTCATGTCCGAAAGCCCCTCTGCCGCCACCCGTCAGGTCATCGCTGCGCTCGCTGCACCACCAAGGGTGGAGCGGCTGGGGCCGATCGCGGGGCGCTTTATCCATGCCCTGCGGCTGATCGCGGTGCACGAGCGGATGGGCCGCGATCCGGTGCCTGAACTGGCGGTGCGGCTCGGCAGCGTCGAGGTTGCGGCCAAGGCGCTGATCATGGCGCAGGCGATCGCCGCGACCTGGCCCGAGAACATCGCCGTCTCTCGCTTCTGCTGCCGCCTGCTCAGCCACGACGAAGCGACCATCGGCGCCTTCGTCGATGCGGCGGCGGCGGGCGACCGGCGCGGGTTCGAAGCGGCGCTCGACGGGCTGGTGCGGGCCGAGCGTGCGCACCGCTTGTGGGAAGCCGCGCTGGCGCTCGCCGACGCGGAGATCCGCGCCCTCTGACCGCTTGCGGGCGAGGGCGGGGCGCTCTACCGCACGCGCGATGACCACCACCCGCTTCGCCCCCTCGCCCACCGGCCGGCTGCATGTCGGCAACATCCGCACCGCGCTCCACAACTGGATGTTGGCGCGGCAGGCTGGGGGCAGCTTCATCCTGCGCATCGACGACACCGACGCCGAGCGCAGCCGCGAGGAATATGTCGAGGCGATCCGCGCCGACCTCACCTGGCTCGGCCTCACCTGGGACCGCGAGGAGCGGCAGTCCGCCCGGCTTGATCGCTACGAGGCGGCCTTCGCGGCGCTGCGGGCGGCGGGGCGCGTCTACCCCTGTTACGAGAGCGCGCAGGAGCTCGACGTCAAGCGCAAGATCCAGCTCTCGCGCGGCCTGCCCCCGATCTACGACCGCGCGGCGCTGAAGCTCAGCGATGGCGAGCGGGCGGCAAGGGAGGCCGAGGGCGTGCAGCCGCACTGGCGCTTCCTGCTCGACCACGCCGAACCGATCCAGTGGGAAGACGGCATCCGCGGCCCGCAGAAATTCGACCCCGCGCAGCTCTCCGATCCCGTCATCCGCCGCGCCGATGGTTCGTGGCTCTACATGATGCCGAGCGCGGTCGACGATATCGACATGGGCGTTACGCAAGTGCTGCGCGGCGAGGACCATGTTTCCAACACTGCCGTTCAGATTCAGATCTTTACCGCACTTTATGCTGCAGGCTTTGCTGCAGCAAAACCGCTCCCCGCCTTCGCTCACGAGGCGCTGTTGGTGGGGCGCGAGGGCAAGCTTTCGAAGCGCCTCGGCTCGCTCGGCTGCGATGCCTTCCGGGAGCGCGGGATCGAGCCCGAGGCGATCATCGCGCTGCTCGCGCGGCTCGGCACCTCGCAGCCGGTCGAGCCCATTGCCGACCGCGCGACGCTGACCGCCAGCTTCGATCTCGCCACCTTCGGCCGCGCGCCTGCCAAGTTCGACGAGGAGGATCTCGAGCGCCTCAATGCCGGGATCGTCCACCAGCTGCCGTTCGAGGCCGTCCGCGACCGCCTGCCCGAAGGCATGGACGCGGCAGGCTGGCACGCGGTGCGCCCGAACCTTGCCCATGTCGGCGAGGCGGCGGAGTGGTGGCGGATTGTCACCGGCCCGATCGCGCAGCCGCAGTTCACGGACGAGGACAAGGCCTTCCTCGCTGAGGCTACGCGCGCCTTCGAACAACTCGAATGGCGTTATCCCGACATCTATCCAGAGCTTTGGAAAACTCTGACTCAAGTCCTCGGTCGGGCAACCGGGCGCAAGGGCCGCGCGCTGTTCCTGCCGCTGCGGCAGGCGCTCACCGGCATGGACCACGGCCCCGACATGGGCGAGTTGCTCCCCCTTATCGGCGAGGCCGAGGCTCGCGCGCGCCTTGGCCGGGCCGCCGGGATCGGCTGAGCGGTTCGATCAGCGCCCGCCATCGCTCTGCAGGCAGCATGGCTGCGGTCTTGCACCGCTGCGGTCGGTCAGTCATCAAACCCGCTGGAATTGCAGCAGGGGCGACATCGATGAAAGGCATTCTTCTGGGCGCGGGCAGTCTGCTCGCCATGATCGCAGGTCCGCTGGCGGCGGAAGAGGGCTACTACCAGCACCCCGTGGCGAGCGGCGAGACGCTTGTCTTCGTCAGCGAGGGCGACCTGTGGCGCACCGGGCGCGACGGCGGTAGCGCGGTCAGGCTCACCAATGACGAGGGCGAGGAAACCGAGCCTGCGATCTCGCCCGATGGCCGGATGATCGCCTTCACCGCCAGCTACGACAGCAACAACGACATCTATGTCATGCCCGTCGCCGGCGGCCGCCCGCGGCGCCTGACCTTCGAGGGCGGAGCGGTGCGCACCATCGGCTGGACGCCGGAAGGCCGCGTGATCTATTCCTCGTCGATCACCGGGGCGGGGCAGGGCGAGGTGCTCCACAC
>NZ_LSJS01000248.1 GCF_001557325.1 Erythrobacter donghaensis | reverse complement strand
CCCGCCCCCCTGCTTTACGAAATCGCTTCGGCCGATGGGTCGGTGGAGGGCTGGATGGTCGGCACCATCCATGCCCTCCCCGCTTTTGTAAAGTGGCGCACACCCGCGATCGAGAAGGCCGTCACGAGCGCCGACCTGCTGGTGGTCGAGATCGCCGCACTGGGCGATGGGGCCGATATCGCCCGCACCTTCGCTGCCCTCGCCACCTCCCCCGACCTGCCGCCGCTCTCGGAGCGCCTGCCGCCCGCGCTTCGTCCCCGCCTTGCAGAGCTGCTGGAGCGCGGCGATTTCACAGCCCGGGAATTCGCCGCGACCGAGACCTGGGCTGCCGCGCTCACGCTCGCCCGCATCGATGCGGCGGGCGACCCGGCGAACGGTGTCGACCGCGCGCTGATCGCCGAATTCACGGGCCGCCGGGTGCGCGAGCTCGAGGGCGCGGCGGCGCAGCTTGCGCTCTTCGACCGCCTGCCCGAGGCACAGCAGCGCGCCATGCTCGCCGCCGTGGTTGAGGAGAGCGCGGCCGCCGCCAGGGATCCCGAACGCCTCCAGCGCGCCTGGCTCGCGGGCGATGCGAAGGCCATCGAGGCCTCGACCCGCGAGGGCGTGCTCGCCGATCCGGCGGTGCGCGAGGTGCTGCTGACGGCGCGCAACCGTCGCTGGGCCGCAGCGCTCGCTCCGCTGCTTGCCGAGGCTCCGCGCCCGCTGATCGCGGTCGGCGCTGCCCACCTGGTCGGGCCCGAGGGGGTGCCCGCGCTGCTCGAGGCACAAGGCTACCGGCTCCGCCGCATTCCCTAAGCGGGTTGCCTTTCGGGCAATCCCTCTCTATGGGGCCGCGCTTCGATGCTTCCGGTCATCCCTGGAGGCGGTGGCATCGTTTGACTGTATCAATCAAACACGCATTCGAAAGGCATCCGTATGAGCGAGACTCTTACCCTGCCGGCCGAAGCGCGCGAACGGGCTGGCAAGGGAGCCTCCCGAGCACTTCGCCGCGAAGGTCGGACCCCTGCTGTCATCTATGGCGGCAAGGAAGAACCCACCATGATCCACGTCGAGCAGAAGGAACTGGTGCGCCAGCTTGGCACCGGGCACTTCATGAACTCGATCGTCATTATCGAGATCGGTGGCCAGACCGTCCGCACGCTCCCGAAGGATGTCGCCTTCCACCCGGTGACCGACCGTCCGACCCATGTCGACTTCCTGCGCCTGACCGGTGACAGCAAGGTCGAGGTGTCCGTGCCGGTGGTGTTCATCAACGAGGAAGCCTCGCCGGGCCTCAAGAAGGGCGGCGTGCTCAACATCGTGCGCCACGAGCTCGAATTGCTGTGCCCCAACGCCGACATCCCTGAAGAAATCCAGATCGATGTCACCGGCCGCGAGATCGGGGATTCGATCCACATCAGCGACGTGACCCTGCCCAAGGGCGTGACCAGCGTGATCACCGACCGCGATTTCACCATCGCGACCGTGATCGCTCCGTCGGGCCTCAAGAGCAGCGAAGGCGAAGCCGCTTCCGAAGAATAAGCGGATTGCCGCTGACGGCTTTCAGAACGCCGGGCTTCCTTCGCGGGAAGTCCGGCGTTTCGTTTTGTGCCAAAGGGCGATAGGCACCGCAGCTAGGGGAACGTCATGCAGATCTGGGTCGGCCTCGGAAATCCCGGTCCGCGCTATGCGCTTCACCGGCACAATGTCGGCTTCATGGCCGTGGACGTGATCGCCGACATGCATGACTTCGGCCCCGTCCAGAAGAAGTTCAGCGGCTGGGCACAGGAGGGACGGATCGGCGGCGCGAAGGTGCTGCTCTTGAAGCCCGCGACCTTCATGAACGAAAGCGGCCGCGCGGTGGGCGAGGCGCTGCGCTTCTACAAGCTCGGCACCGAGGCGCTCACCGTGTTCCATGACGAGCTCGACCTTGCCCCGTTCAAGGTCAAGGTGAAGCAGGGCGGCGGGCATGCGGGGCACAACGGGTTGCGCTCGATCGACCAGCATCTCGGCCCCGATTTCCGCCGCATCCGCCTCGGCATCGGGCATCCGGGACACAAGGACCGGGTCAACGGCCACGTCCTCGGCAACTTCGCCAAGGCCGAGGAGGATGATCTTGCCACCATGCTCGGCGCGATCGGGGCCGAGGCGGAATGGCTCGCCAAGGGTGACGACGTGCGCTTCATGAACGATGTTGCGCTCCGGATGCAGGGCTGACAGGCGTTGATTGCGCAAGCAGGCGTGATAGTCTGTTCGGCATGACCCGCATCAACCGCCGCACCTTGCTTGCCGGAGCCGCCGCTACCGCCACGCTGGCCGGTACCGCCCGCCTGAGCGCTGCCGAGCCCGTCTACACCCCCGAGATCAGCTTCAAGGGTACCAGCGTGCTGATCACCGGCTGCTCCTCGGGCTTTGGTCGGCTGACGGCGGAGCTGCTGGCCCGCCAGGGCGCGCGGGTGTTCGCCACCATGCGCGCCCTGCCCCGACCCGAAGCCGACGAGCTGACCGCGCTCGCCAAGGCGGAGAACCTCGATCTCCACGTGATCGGCATCGATGTGACCGAGCTTCCGCAGGTCAACGCCGGCGTCAAGGAGGCGATGCGCATCAATGGTGGCCCGATCGACGTGCTGGTCAACAATGCCGGGATCGGCATCACCTCGCCGGTCGAGGTGCAGGACATGACCGCCACGCGGCTGATCTTCGACACCAATGTTTTCGGGCCGCACCGCATGGCGCGCGCGGTGCTGCCGGGGATGCGCGAGGCGAAGCGCGGCCTCATCATCCAGATCTCGAGCCAGCTCGGCCGCGTGATCGTGCCCCATTCGGGCCATTACTCGGCGACCAAGTTCGCCTTGGAGGCGATGAGCGAGCAGCTCGCCTACGAACTGGTGGCGCACGGGATCGACGTGTCGATCATCGAGCCGGGTGGTTACCCCACCAAAGTCTGGGTCAACCGCAACGCCTATTCAAAGGCGTTGAAGGAGAGGTCGCTGTCGGTTCACAGCGCAGGCTATCCCGAGCAAGTGGCGCGGATGGGAACGGAAGACGGATCGGGCCGCAGCAATGATCCGATGGATGTGGCAAAGGCGATCGCGGGGCTGATCGCCCAGCCCCCCGGCACCCGCCCGCTGCGCCTGCCGGTGAGCGGCGGCGCGATCCCGCAAACCCCGATCAACCAGGTGACGGCGCAGGTGCAGACCGGCTGGCTCGGCAATTCGCCCTATGGCCCGCTGGTGAAGGCAGTCCACGGGCGGTGAGGCTCTAGCCATCGGCCCCCCTCCCCGCTAAGGGCGGCGCTTTCCAGACAGCCAGGGCATCACAATCATGGGTTTCCGTTGCGGGATCGTCGGCCTGCCGAATGTCGGCAAGTCCACTCTGTTCAATGCGCTCACCGAGACGCAGGCGGCGCAGGCGGCGAACTATCCCTTCTGCACCATCGAGCCCAATGTCGGCCAGGTCGCGGTGCCGGACGAGCGCCTGCGCAAGATCGCCGCCATCGCCAAGAGCGCGAAGATCATCGAGACCCAGTTGGGCTTCGTCGACATCGCCGGCCTCGTGAAGGGCGCGAGCAAGGGCGAAGGGCTCGGCAACCAGTTCCTCGGCAATATCCGCGAGGTCGATGCCATCGTCCACGTGCTGCGCTGCTTCGAGGACGACGACATCCAGCACGTCGCCAACAAGGTCGATCCCATCGCCGATGCCGAAGTGGTCGAGACCGAGCTGATGCTCTCGGACCTCGAAAGCCTCGAGAAGCGCGTCCCCGCCGCCGCCAAGCGCGGCGCGGCGGGCGACAAGGAAGCCAAGGCGATGGCGAGCGTACTCGGCCAGGCATTGGAACTGCTGCGCGAGGGCAAGCCTGCCCGCCTCACCGTCCCCAATGACGAAGAGGAGGCGCGCCTCTTCCGCCAGGCCCAACTCCTCACCGCCAAGCCTGTCCTCTACGTCTGCAACGTCGCCGAAGAAGACGCCGCCGAGGGCAACGATCTGTCCGCCAAGGTCTTCGCCAAGGCCGCGGCTGAAGGCGCGCAAGCCGTCGTCGTCTCGGCCGCGATCGAGGCCGAACTGGTTGCCATGCCCGAGGAAGACCGCGGCGAATTCCTCGAAGCGCTCGGCCTCACCGAAAGCGGCCTCGCCCGGGTGATCCGCGCCGGGTACAAGCTTCTGGGCCTCAAGACCTTCTTCACCGCCGGCCCCAAGGAAGCCCGCGCCTGGACCTTCCCCGCGGGCGCCAAGGCTCCACAGGCCGCGGGCGAGATCCACTCGGACTTCGAACGCGGCTTCATCCGTGCCGAGACCATCGCCTACGAGGACTACGTCACCCTCGGCGGCGAGGCGGGCGCCAAGGAAGCGGGCAAGCTCAGGCAGGAAGGCAAGGAATACGTGGTGCAGGACGGCGACGTGCTGCTCTTCAAGTTCAACGTCTGATCACGCGCCGTCTCGCATTTGTCGCGCGGGCCGATTAGGGGCGGGCCATGCGGAAACTCCTTGTCCTGATCGCCCTCCTGTTCATCCCCGTCGGCCTCGCCGCCAAGGAGGGCCCCCGCCCCGTCACCGTGCTGGTCGGGATCGACGGGTTCCGCGCCGACTATCTGGAACGCGGGCACACCCCGCGCCTTGCCGCGCTGGCGAAGGCGGGCGCCACCGGGCCGATGCGCCCGAGCTTTCCCACCAAGACCTTCCCCAACCACTTCGCGCTCGTCACCGGTTACCGGCCCGACCGCAACGGGATCGTCGGCAATTCCATGATCGACCCGCGCCGTCCGGGCGTGATGTTCAGCCTCGGCAATGCGAGCCAGGCACTGGATCCCTTCTGGTGGAACGAGGCCGAGCCGGTCTGGATCACCGCCGAGAAGGCGGGCCTGCGCACTGCTACGATGTTCTGGCCGGGGAGCGAGGTCGCGATCCAGAGCCGCCGCCCGTCCGACTGGATGCGCTTCGACCAGAACGTCACCAACGTGCAGCGCGTCAACACCTTGCTCGACTGGCTGCGCCGCCCCGCCAGCCTCCGCCCCGCCTTCGCCACGGTCTATTTCGACACGGTCGACACCGCCGGGCACAGGTTCGGCCCCGACAGCGCCGAGGTGAACGCGGCGCTGGCCGAGGTCGATGCGCGCGTGGGCGAGCTGGTCGACGGGGCGGCCAAGATGGGCGTGGCGGTCAACTGGGTGATCGTCGCCGACCATGGCATGCGCCAGACCGACGAGGCGCGGGTGATCCAATTGGACGACCTGATCGACCGGGCGAGCACGATCGTGGTCGAGGGCGGGCCCTATGCGGCGATCGAGCCCGCCGCCGGCACCGACAACCGCGTCGCCGATGCACTGCTGAAACCGCACGCGCACATGACCTGCGCGCGGAAGGAGGACCTCCCCGAACGCCTCCACTACGGCAGGAACCCGCGCGTCGCGGCGATCATCTGCATTGCCGAGCCGGGCTGGACGATCCTGTCAGGCCCCGCGCCCTACCCCGTGACCGGCGGCGCGCACGGCTACGACAATGCCGACCCCGACATGCTCGCGCTGTTCGTCGCCAGCGGGCCTGCGTTCGCGAAGGGCGCGACGCTCCCGGTGTTCGACAATGTCGCCGTCGCCGCATTGCTGCGCGCGGTGCTGGGCCTGCCGGAAGATGCGGCGGCCGACGGGAAGCTGGCGGATGTGCGGGGGGCGCTGCGGCGCTAGGCCGGCACCGTCCCTCTAGCCGGCTGCGTTCTGCACGCTGCTCTCGCCCTCTGCCGACTGCGCAATGCTGGCCGAATCCGCAGACTTGGCGAGGCTGAAGGTCGGCTCCCCTTCGGCCTCGGCATCCGCGCCTGCCTCGGGCCCGCCTTCCTCGTAGTCGGGCTCGCCGTAATAGGGCTCCTCTTCCTCCTTGCGCCCGAACAGGCGGCTCTTGAAGAACTGGAAGATCCCCGCCCCGAAGAGCGCCACGCCGACGAGGATCGGCTTGAGGAACTTCAGCAGGAACACCCCGATCGTGCCGAACAGGCCGAGCTTCTTGGCCACGGCCACGCCTGCGCCCGCAGCGATCAGCCCGCCGATGCCGTATTCGGCCGCCTTGTCGGTCGCCGGGTCGAAATCGCCGTAGCGCGCGCCGGCATCGAAGCTCGCGTGCTGCGCGAACTGCTTGGCGGCGACGCGGATCTCGCCGAGCTTGTCCATGCTCGAGATCAGGTTGAGGCTGAGTACGCCGTAGCGCCCCAGAGTGCGCACGTCGTAGTTGAGGCCGTTCGTGTCGCTGTCGCTGAAGCGCAGATTCTGCGCCCAGACCACCGAATGGGTCGCCTTGTCATAGGCCGGACGCTCGGCCCAGCCCACCAGCGCGATGGTCGGATAGCCCGCCTCGGCGCGCGCGGTGTTGGCCTCGTTGGTGCCCTCCTGCATCGCGGTGAGGAGCTCGTCGTAATCGGTGGTGGCGGCGTCCTCGTCGGAGACATAGCCGGTTTCCTCGAAGGTCACCACCGCGCCCCAGACGTCGCTCGCCGGGCTGCTGCCCTTGGGCATCACCAGCCCCAGCACGCCCTCGGCGGCCTGCGGCGGGTTGCCCCACAGGTTGACGAGGATCGTCGCGGCATCCTCCTTGCCGTAGAAGATATATTCCTCGCCAAGGTCGAGCGTGGCGCGCGCCTCGGGCAGGCCGACCTTGCCGCTGACCGGCTTCAGGCTGTCGAGCAGCTTGACGACCTCGGGCGGCAGTTCGCCCTCGGCCGGTGACTGTGCCCCCGCGGGCACGACGAAGAACGCGGCAAGCACCGCGAGCAAGGCTGCAACGAAACGCATGAACGACCCCCTGGTTGATCCCCGGGGCAGCTTAGCCGGGGGCGAGCATTTGCCAAGCGGTTTCTGTGACTTCGCCGTGTGCTCTAATGCCGCCCGAACAGCTTCTCGACGTCTTCCATGGAGAGCTTCACCCAGGTCGGGCGCCCGTGGTTGCACTGGCCCGAGCGCGGCGTCGCCTCCATCTCGCGCAGCAGCGCGTTCATTTCGGCGACGCTCAGCGTGCGCCCGGCGCGCACCGATCCGTGGCAGGCCATGGTGGCGAGCACCAGTTCGAGCCGCTCGGCGAGCAGCAGCGCGCCGCTGTCTTCCTGCTTGCCGTGCTTGGCGATGTCGTCGGCCAGATCGCGCAGCAGCGCGCCGCTGTCGGCCTTGGGGAGCGCGGCGGGGAGCGCGCGCACCAGCATGGCGGCGGGGCCGAAGCGCTCGATCACCAGGCCGTAGCGCGCGAGGCCCTCGGCGGCATCTTCCAACCGGTCGCAATCGACTTCGTCCATCTCGACCACGTCGGGGACGAGCAGGGCCTGGCTTCGCCGGACGCCCTCGTCGGCTCCGGCGGCGCGCAGGCGTTCGAGCACGAGGCGTTCGTGCGCGGCATGCTGGTCGACCAGCACGAGGCCGTCTGCAGCCTCGGCGACGATATAGGTGTTGGCCACCTGTCCGCGGGCGATGCCGAGGGGGTATTGCCGCGCCTCCTCGGGCACGGGCGCGGCCTGTTCGGCGCGGCCCTGGGGCTGTGCCAGCGGGGCGGTCCAAGCGGGCCGGGCCTCGCCGACGCGCGGGCCGGTAGCGGACCAGTCGCGCGCCGTAAAAACGCTTTCGAGCAGCGATGCCATCGGCGCAGGCTCGGGCGCGACCGGCTCGCTCACCCACCGCCCCATCGCCGCACGGTCAGGCCCCTGCGCAGAGCGGCGGTCGCCGGTCGCCAGCGCCTGCCTGAGACCCGAGACGATGAACCCGCGCACCCCCGCGCTGTCGCGGAAACGCACCTCGGTCTTGGCCGGATGGACGTTCACGTCGACATCCTGCGGCGGCAGTTCGAGGAACAGCGCCAGGACCGCGTGGCGATCACGTGCGAGCATGTCGGCATAGGCGCCGCGCACCGCGCCCACCAAGAGGCGGTCCTTCACGGGCCGTCCGTTGACGAAAAGATACTGATGATCGCCGATGCCGCGGTTCCAGGTCGGCAGGCCCGCAACGCCAGTGAGGCGCATCGTCCCGTGAGGCGTGTCGCGCGCGAGGTCGATCGGGACCGAATTGTCCTTCAGCTCATGCGCGATGATCCGCGCGACCCGGGTCGCCATTTCCTCGCCCGCCTGAAGATTGAGAACGGTGCGACTCGCCCCTTCGCCTGCCGTCTCGAGCGTGAAGGCAATATCCGGCCGCGCCATCGCGAGGCGGCGCACCACATCGAGGCAGGCGGCATACTCGCTGCGCGCCGAGCGCAGGAACTTGCGCCGCGCCGGGACCTTGGCGAACAGCTCCTCGACCCGCACGCGGGTGCCCGGCGGGAGCGCGGCGGGCTCGTCCGACAGGAGCGCGCCATGATCGACCACCCGCCGCCAGCCCTCTGCGGCGGCACCCTCGCGGCTCTCGATGGTCAGCCGCGCGACGCTGGCGATGCTCGGCAGCGCCTCGCCGCGGAAGCCCAGCGTGGAGACAAGCTCGATCGCGCCATCGGGCCCGATCAGCGAATCCGGGAGCTTGGAGGTCGCATGCCGCTCCAGCGCCAGCGCGATCGCCGCGGGGCCCATGCCGCAGCCATCATCCACCACCTCGATCCGGGCGAGGCCTCCATCCGCCAGCACCACCCCGATTCGCCGCGCGCCCGCGTCGATCGCGTTCTCGACCAGCTCCTTGAGCGCTGCCGCCGGACGCTCGACCACCTCGCCCGCGGCGATGCGGTTGACCAGATCGGAGGGGAGGCGGCGGATTTCGGGCATTTGCAGCGACGCTAGCGACGAGCCGCCACAATTTCGAGGGCGGCCGCGTCAAAATCACCGCCACGGTGGACAAATATTTTGGCCTTTTGCCCGGGGATTCGCTAGGCGCGCGCTGTCATGTCATAAACGGGTCCGTAACCGCTCGCGGCCGCAGCTCGAAAAGCGGTTCGCGACAAGACGCCCGTCATTACCGGAAAACACACCAAACATGAGCTTCCTGTCCGACCTCTTCAAGTTCCGCTCGCAGAACATGGCGATCGATCTCGGCACCGCCAACACGCTGGTCTATGTCCAGGATCAGGGGATCGTCCTCAACGAACCCTCGGTGGTCGCAATCGAGACGATCAACGGGATTCGCCGCGTCAAGGCCGTCGGCAATGATGCCAAGATGATGATGGGCAAGACCCCGGATTCGATCGAGGCGATCCGCCCCTTGCGCGACGGCGTCATCGCCGACATCGAGGTCGCCGAGCAGATGATCAAGCACTTCATCCAGAAGGTGCACGGCAAGAAGTCGATGTTCCGCTACCCCGAGATCGTGATCTGCGTGCCCTCGGGCTCCACATCCGTCGAGCGCCGCGCGATCCGCGATGCGGCCTCGAACGCGGGTGCCTCCGACGTCCACCTGATCCTCGAGCCGATGGCCGCCGCGATCGGCGCCGACATGCCCGTGACCGAACCCGTGGGCAGCATGGTGGTCGACATCGGCGGCGGCACCACCGAGGTCGCTGTGCTCTCGCTGCGGGGCCTCGCCTACACCACCTCGGTGCGCACCGGGGGCGACAAGATGGACGAAGCCATCGTCAGCTACGTGCGCCGCCACCACAACCTCCTGATCGGTGACGCGACTGCCGAGCGCATCAAGAAGGATTACGGCATTGCCATGATCCCCGAGGACGGCGTGGGCGAGACCATCACCCTCAAGGGCCGTGACCTCGTCAACGGCGTGCCCAAGGAAATCACCATCAACCAGGCGCATGTCGCCGAAGCCTTGAGCGAACCCATCGGCGCGATCGTCGAGGGCGTGCGCATCGCGCTCGAGAACACCGCGCCCGAACTCGCCGCCGATATCGTCGACCAGGGCATCGTGCTCACCGGCGGCGGCGCGCTGATCCGCCGCCTCGACGAGCACCTGCGCGAGGAAACGGGCCTGCCTGTCTCGGTCGCCGAGGACCCGCTGACCTGCGTCGCCATCGGCACCGGCCGGGCGATGGAGGATCCGGTCTACCGCGGCGTGCTGATGACAGCGTGACGGCTGCTCATGTAAGCCAGAAGGGACTCTAGAGCCATGGCGCCCCCCTCTTCGCGCCGCGCCGGCTTTTCGAAGAAAGCGCAATATTCGCTGTTCACCGGCTATCTGCTGGCAGGCGCGGCAGCCCTGGTGGGTGCCGCGCTGCTTGCGCTGTCGCTGTGGCAGCCGGCGGCCTTCGCCCCCTTGCGCGGGCTGGCGGGCGATGTCGTCACCCCCGCAGGCACGGGCACGGCGGTGGTGCGCTCGGGCTCGCAGGGGATCTTCGCCGGCCTGATCGGCTATTTCAACGCCGGGAGCCAGAACGCCGAGCTGCGCCGCGAGAACGAGATCGCCCGCATTCGCCTTGCCGAAGCCGAAGCGATCAAGGCCGAGAACGCGCGCCTCAAGGGCCTGCTGGGCCTGCGCGACGGGGAGAGCAAGCCGGTCGCCACCGGACGCCTCGTCGGTTCGACCGCCACCAGCGGGCGGCGTCACGCCTATCTCAGCGTCGGCACGGCGAGCGGGGTCAAGCCGGGAATGCCGGTGCTCTCCGAACGCGGCGTGATCGGCCGCGTGCTCGAGACCGGGCGCTATTCCGCGCGCGTGCTGCTGCTGACCGACAGCGAAAGCGTGCTGCCGGTGCGGCGCGCCACCGACAATGTCATCGCCTTTGCCGAGGGGCGCGGCGACGGGATGTTGCGCATTCGCCTGGTCAATCTCGGGGTCAATCCCCTGAAAGTCGGCGACATGATGGTGACGAGCGGCGC
This sequence comes from Erythrobacter donghaensis, assembly GCF_001557325.1. Lineage (GTDB taxonomy): Bacteria > Pseudomonadota > Alphaproteobacteria > Sphingomonadales > Sphingomonadaceae > Erythrobacter > Erythrobacter donghaensis_B. Next base: position 2,893 of record NZ_LSJS01000248.1, on the reverse strand, counting down.
GGGCGGATACTACCGCCCCGGCGTCGCGGTCGCGATCATCGCCAAGATCACCCCCGATGGCGGGATCGGGCGGCTGGTGGCCGAGCCGGGCGCGACCAATTTCGTCTCGGTGATGGCGATCCATGAGGCTGCGGCGGTGGCCGAGCTCGAAGCGCCGCCGGGCACTGCGCCGGGCGCCGGCCAGCCCACGCCCGCCCCTTCCCCGGCGCCATCGGCACCGGCCAGCGCAGCGAGCGGGGAGGAGTGATGGAGCGGCTCGACCCCCGCGCCCGTTCGGACATCTACGGCCTGCGCATCAACCGCGCGCCCGATCCGTGGCGGGTGCGCATCGTGCCCTATGCCTCGATCATGCTCGCCTCGGCCGTACCGGTGCTGCTGATCGCCGACACTATGCCGCTGGCCCCCTCCTTCGGCTTCCTGATGCTGCTCGCCTGGCGGATGGTGCGCCCGGGCGTGCTGCCGCTGTGGGCGGGCGCGCCCCTCGGCGCCTTCGACGATCTGTTCAGCGGCCAGCCTTTCGGCAGCGCGATCCTGCTTTGGTCGCTGGCGATGATCGCGATCGAGGCGATCGAGGCGCGCTTTCCCTGGCGCAGCTTCTGGCAGGACTGGTTCACCGCCAGCCTCATCGCGGTAGCCTACTGGCTCGCGAGCCTCGTCGTTTCGGGCGCGAGCCTCACGCCCGAGATGCTGCTCGTCGCCGCCCCGCAGGCGCTGGTCAGCGTGCTCCTCTATCCGGTCATCGCCCGGGCGGTGGCCGGGCTCGACCGCTACCGCCTGTCGCGCGCGCGGACGATCGACTGATGAAGATCCCCTTCCTCCAGCGCGGCCCGCACAAGCCGGCCAAGATGATCAACGCCTCGCTGCTGCGCTCCTCATTCGAGCGGCGCGCGGTCGTGATCGGCGCGGTGCAGGGCGGGATCGGCGTGCTGCTGGCGCTGCGGCTGGGCTATCTCTCGGTCGCGGAGAACGAGAAATACCGGGTCGAATCCGAAAGTAACCGGGTCAACCTGACCCTCATTCCGCCGCGCCGCGGCTGGATTCTCGATCGTGACGGCGCGCCGCTCGCTTCCAACCGCGCCGACTTCCGGGTCGACCTGATCCCCGAACGCCTGGTCGACGCGGACGGGACGATCGACAAGCTGGGCGAATTGCTGTCGCTCGAACCGGCGCGGATCGCCGACATCAAGGACAGGGTCGCGACGTCGCGCGGGTTCGCGCCGGTGGAGGTGGCGAGCGGCCTCAATTACGAACAGTTCGCGCTGCTGAGCGTGCGCCTGCCCGACCTGCCGGGCGTGGTGCCCCAACGCGGCTTCTCGCGCTATTACCCGACCGCCTCTTCCGTCGGCCATCTGATCGGCTATGTCGGCCCGGCCTCGGCCGAGGAGTACGAGAAGGATCCCAACCCCCTCCTCATCACACCCGGTTACAAGATCGGCAAGGACGGGCTTGAAAAGCAATTCGAAAAGGAGCTGCGCGGCGTCCCGGGTGCGCGCCGGGTCGAGGTGACGGCGGGCGGGCGGATCGTGCGCGACCTCGAAACGCGCGAAGATGTGCAGGGGCAGCCGGTCAAGCTCACCATCGACGGCCCGCTCCAGGACTACGCCGCGCGCCGCATCGGGCTCGAGAGCGGCTCGGTGGTGGTGATGGATTGCCGCACCGGCGACCTGCTCTGCATGGCCTCGATGCCGAGCTTCGATCCCAATTCCTTTTCCGACGGGATCGGCGGGGTCGAATACGCAATGCTGCGCGATGACGAGCGCGTCCCGCTGCGCAACAAGGTGCTGAAGGGGCTCTATCCTCCCGGCTCGACCGTCAAGCCGATGGTCTCCATGGCGCTGATGCAGGCCGGCGTCGATCCCGAGGAGACGGTGAATTGCGGCGGCGGCCTCAGGGTCGGCAACCGCGTGTTCGGCTGCTGGAACCGCCGCGGCCACGGCGCGACCAACATGGCGAAGGCCATCTACCAGAGCTGCGACGTCTATTTCTACGCCATGGCCCAGCGCATCGGGATGGACCCGATCGCGGCGATGGCGCGGCGCTGCGGGATGGGGCAGGAATTCCCCCTTCCCGTCACCAGCCAGTTCTTCGGCACCGTGCCCGACCCGGCGTGGAAGATGAAGAAGTGGGGCCGCGAATGGCAGACCTTCGACACGGTCAACGCCACCATCGGCCAGGGCTACATGCTCTCGAGCCCGCTGCAACTCGCGGTGATGGCCTCGCGCATCGCCACCGGCCGCCACGTGATGCCGCGCCTGACTCTCGACACCAAGCCGCAGGGCTTCGACAAGATCGATTTCCCGGCCGAGCAGGTCGCCTATGTCCAGAAGGCGATGAGCGACGTCGTCAACGGCCCCGGCACCGCTGGTCGCGCGCGCCTGCCGATCGAGGGCACGCTGATGGCGGGCAAGACCGGGACGGCGCAAGTCGTCTCGCTGTCGATCTCGAACGGCAAGACGGGCCCGTGGAAATATCGCGACCACGGCCTGTTCATCTTCTTCGCCCCCTATGACAAGCCGCGCTATGCCGGCGCGGTGGTGATCGAGCACGGCGGCGGGTCGGGCGCGGCCTATCCGATCGCGCGCGACGTGATGACCTTCCTGTTCGATCCCGCCAAGGGTCTCGAAGCGCTCGCGGCGCTCGAGGCGGGCTGGGGCGGCACCGCGCAGCAGCGGCTCGAGGCGCGCTATGCCGCCTATGCCGCCGAGCGCGGGGCGAGTGTCAGCCGCCCGCCGCGCCGCGACGAGGAAATCCTCGACCGGGTCGACGCCGAGGCCCGCCGCGCCGCGACCGAGACCGAAGCCATCGCGGGCGAGGTGATCGCCCCGCGGCCCGAGGCCAATCCCTCGGGCACGCCGCCGGGCGCAGCCGTCGCTCCGACGCCTGCGCCCCCCAC
>NZ_LSJS01000247.1 GCF_001557325.1 Erythrobacter donghaensis | reverse complement strand
GGCCGCGGCAGCGCGATGGCGGGCAACCCGCCGGTCTCGCTCGCGGGCGGAGTGCTGATCCTCGCGGTGGTGCTGTTCGCGGGGCTGACGCTGCTGCGCACCGAGCCCGAACTGCTGGTGCGCAGCGAGACTTCGCCCGCCGACGCTGAAGCCCCACCCGAATTCGGCGCGTCCGAGGCCGACGGCCTGTCGCCCAGCGAGGTGGTGCTGAAAGAAAAGCTCGAGGTCGCTATGGCCGATGGCATCTACCGCACCCCCGGGCTCACCATCGCCGGGCTCGCCGAGCGGCTCGGCACGCCCGAGCACCGCCTGCGCGCGCTGATCAACCGGCGCATGGGGCACCGCAATTTCTCCGCCTTCCTCAACCGCTACCGCATCGCCGAGGCCAAGGCCCTGCTTGCCGAGCGCGACAAGGTCGACCTGCCGGTGCTGACGATCGCGATGGACCTCGGCTACAATTCGCTTCCCCCCTTCAACCGCGCCTTCCGGGCCGAGACCGGGCAGGCTCCCACCGACTACCGCCGCGCGATGATCGGTCAGAACTGAAAAAAGCGCGGCATTTTCGAATCTGACCGTCATTTTTCGCCCTTGCGGAGACGGGGCCCCATTCACCGTGCATCAGGGCCGCATCACCGCTATGGAGCGATCCCATGTCCGCCGCCCCCGCCTCTCTCGATGCACTCGATCTCGTCACCCGCCATTTCGCCAACGTCTTCTACTTCGATCTCGGCCGCTACCTGATCGCGGCCAGCGTGATGACGCTGGTGCTGTGGGCGGGCGGGCGCTGGCTCGAGCTCTACCGCATCCAGCACAGCCGCCGCGCCAAGCCCGAGGATTACCGTCGCGAGGTGCTCTCCTCGCTGCGCACGGTGTTCGTCTTCGGGGTGACGACGCTCAGCACGCTGGCAATGAAGCAGGCAGGGCTGGTGCGCTTCTCGATCGAGGGGATCGAATGGTGGGTGCTGGCCTTGCAGGCCATCGCGATCATCCTCGCGCATGACGCCTATTTCTACTGGATGCACCGCGCGATCCATCACAAGCGGCTGTTCCGCACCTGGCACCTGCACCACCACAAGTCGCGGACTCCCACGCCCTGGGCCGCCTACAGCTTCGCCGCGCCCGAGGCGGTGGTCGAAGCAGCCTTCGTCCCCGCTTGGCTGCTGATCGTCACCACGCTCGGCATCGAATACCACGGCCTCGCGATGTTCCTGTTCCTGTGGCACATGATCATCCGCAACGTCATCGGCCACTGCGGCGTGGAGATCTATCCTGCGGGTTGGGTCGACAATCCGCTCACCGGCTGGTGGAACACGGTCACCCACCACGACCTCCACCATTCGGCCGGCACCTGGAATTTCGGGCTCTACTTCACCTGGTGGGACCGCTGGATGGGGACCGAGCATCCGCGCTACCGCGAGACCTTCCGCGAGGTGAAAGCGCGTCGGCGCGAGGTGCAGACGGAGGCTGTCCCGGCAGAGTGAGCGCGTCTCAGCCCGACCGCCTCACCGCGCAATCGATCGGCTTGAAGCTCCCCCCGTTCGAGGCATAGGCCGAGCACGCGGTCAGGCCGATCACCAGGTCCATCTCGGCGCGCAGCCGCACGAAATCGCCCGCGCGGGTCTGCGGCGGGAGCACCGCCAGACGCCCGTCGGGGCCGATTGCCACGTTCATGAAGACGTTGAAGGCGCAAGGGATCATGTCGGGCGTCACCCCGTAGGGGCCGAGCGCCTCGGCTAGATTGCCGAAGCAGCCGCGATGCACCGGCTTGTCGGGATAGAAGTGGCGGAAGGTGGCCTCCGAACACGGCGTCAGCAGAAAATCATGCGCGGGCGCGGTATCCTCGAGGATCGTCAGCATCACCCGCGAGCGGTTCGACCACAGCCGTGCCCCTGTGGTGAGCCGCAAGCTTTCCTCGTAATCGAAGGTGCGCCCGTTGGAGATGATCTCGCCCGGATCGCCGTCGGCCACGGCGACGAGATCGCTGACCTGCCCGCCCTCGGGGTCGATCACGGTCAGGATGTCGCCGGTCGCCAGACGCAACGCGGTTCCGGTGCGCGGGGCGATGCGCAGCCTCACGGGGCCTCCGGAGGGGCGAAGGGACACACCCAGCCCGGGCCGACCGCGCGCCCGCTATATTGCCGCGCCTCGCTCACCGTGCCGTGCCGCGCGAGCATCGGATTGGGCGCCCCGTCGAGCTCCGCATCGCGCGCCAGGATCACCGCGCGCATCCGCTCGTAACGATCCGCGGCGCGCAGGCGGGCGAATTGCTCGTGGGGGTTGAATATGATCGCGGGGAACGCCAGCCGCCGCGCCCGGCGCGAGGCGCGCGGGTGCAGTCCGACCGCGAAATAGGCCCTGCCGCCGAAGCCGAGCGCGAAGTGCGGATCGTCCGGATCGCTGCTGAACCCGGGCTCGGGGGCGAAGCCGGCGGCGCGGTCTATCGCGGAAAGACGGGCGAGGCGCTCCCAAAAGGCGGCCTCGAACGCGCGTTCATCGAGCGTGTTCGGCCCGGCGAAGACCACCGCGAAGCTGCGGAAATGCGGCGCCTCGTCGTCATCGGCGGCCGCAGCGGCGGCGGCGGCGGTGCGCCGCCCCCAGGCGACGAGCGCGCGGTGGAGGCGCACGTCCTCGGCCCCGCGCGTGATTGCTCCGGCGGTCTCGATGTGCAGGCCATCCTGCGCGAGGGCCGATTTGGCACCCACGCAAGGAAAGTCCGCCGCCGCGATATGGGCTCTCAGGGTCTCGGCAAGCCGCGGATCGGGCACCTCGGCGGTGCCCCCGGTGCAGATCGGTCGGGAGGTCTGGATGTTCATGCCCGCGCGCTAGCAGGGGCGCGCGCGCGTGGTCCTAACCTGGGTCGCCAACCGCCGATCGGGCGTGCGCGCGGCCAGCCGAAGCGGGCGCCTCAGCCGAGCGCCGCGCGCCTGCGTTCGAGCCACAGCCGCTCGGCCCGCGGCGGCCCCAGCGCCAGCGCGGCATCGAGCGCGGCGGCCGCCTCGCCGGGCCGCCCGGCCTTGGCGAGCAGATCGGCGCGCGCGACATGGAACGGCCGCGCCAGCGCGAGCCGCTCGGCAGGCAGCGCCGCGAGCGCCGCCAGCCCGGCCTGCGCGCCCTCGACCTGCGCCAGCGCGAGCGCGCGCGAGAGCGCCACCATCGGCGAGGGGCGCAGGCGCAGCAGCACGTCGTAGAGCCGCAACATCGCCCGCCAGTCGACCACGCCGTCGTAGGCGCGCCGCGCGTGGGTGAGCTGGATCGCGGCCATCACCTGGCAGGGGCCCGAGCGTGCGGCCTTCGCCGCCACCGCCAGCAGCACCCGCGCCTGTTCGATGCGGGAAAGGTCCCAACCCGAGAAATCCTGCTGCGAGAGCGGCACCATCGCGCCCTCGGCATCGACCCGCGCCCCGGCCCGCGCGCGCGCAAGCAGCACCAGCGAGGCAAGGCCGAGCGCCTCGGGCTCCTGCGGCAGCAGCTCGGCGACCAGCAGCGCGAGGCGCTCGACCTCGGCGCCCAGATCCTCGCCCAGATCGGCCGACAGCTCCCCGCCCGCATCGGCATAGGCGGCGGTGAAGGCGAGTTCCAAAGCGAGCAGCACCGCCCCCAGCCGCTCGGGCCAGTGGCGGCGCGGGGGCAGCTCGAACGCGATTCCCGCTTCGCGCACCTTCGCCTTGGCGCGGGTGAGCCGCTGGAACATGGCGGGCTCGCTGACGAGGAAGAGCCGCGCGATCGCGCTCACCGGCAGCCCGCAGATGATCTTGAGGGCAAGCGCCGCGCGCACCTCGGCCGCGAGCGCCGGATGGCAGCAGATGAACAGCAGCCGCAGGCGCTCGTCGGGGATCGGTTCGGGCAGCTCGAGGACATCGCCCATCTCGGTGACCTCCACCAGCGCATCGGCGAGGCGCGCCTCGCCCCTCGCCTTGCGGATGCCGTCGAGCGCGCGGCGCCTTGCAGCGACGAACAGCCAGGCGGCGACATCGCGCGGGGCCTCGGGCAGCGCGAGCGCACGTTCGGCGGCCCCGGCGAAGGCCTCCTCGGCCGCGTCGAGATCGCGCAATTGCGCGGCAAGCGCGGCCACCACCCGGGGCCGCGCCGCCATGATCGCCGCGCCGCGCTGCGCCGGGCTCAGGCCTCGGGCCCCATCGGCCAGATCGGACGCACCTCGACCCCGCCCTTGGGCACGGGGATGCGCCGGGCCCATTCGAGCGCCTCGTCGAGCCCGGGCACATCGATGATGTAGAACCCGCCGAGCTCCTCGTGGGTTTCGGCGAAGGGGCCGTCGTGCAGGGTGACGACGCCGTTGTCCGAGCGCACCGTGGTCGCGGTCGCGGCGGGCTTCAGCCGCTCGCCCGAGAAAGGAATGCCCGCCGCCACGAGATCCTCGGCGAGCTTCATGTGCCCGGCCAGCACCTGCTCCATCAGCGCCGCGCCGCCCTCGCCGCCATAGGCGCTCTCGTCCTCGTTGATCATCAGCATGAATTGCATGGGTCGTCCTCCGTCATCGGCCCCGCCGGAATGGCGAGGCTCTGACACGGAGACGCAGGCCGCAAGACGGATTCGACAGGGCGGCGAAAATTATCCGGCGAGCGTCTGTTCGAGGAGCGCGAGCGCATTGCGGGTGAAGGCGGCCATGTTGGCGATCCGGTCGTCACTCGCGGTTTCGAGCACCAGCGTTCGCTCTCCCGAGGGCCCCGCCAGCGCCGCAACCGAGCGTCCCGCCGGGGCCCCCGAAGGATGCGTCGAACCACCGACCGAACCGCTCTCGGCCAGCCCCCATTCCGCGCCGAAGTTTTCACGGATCGCACGCGCCTGAAGCAGGGCGTATTCCTCGCTCGCGCCGCGCATCCCCTTGTAGGCCTCGCGCGGGAGGGCGAAGAGCACGTCGCGCGCGCGGAAGGAATAGACCACGCCCCCGCCCACGAAAAAGTCGAGCGCGCCGGGCACGGTCAGCAGGCTCGCCGCGATCAGGCCCCCGGTCGCGCCGTCCGCCACAGCGACCTTCTCGCCCCGCGCTCGAAGGAGGGCGGCGATGCGGAGGGCCTGGGGCGCAAGTTCCTCAAGGATCACGTTCGGCAAGCTCCGTCAGATAGGCCCGAACCGCACCGACCTCGGCATCGGTCAGGTTGGCATAGCGCCGACGCGCGGCGCTGCTCATCAATCCGACCTCCCGCCCGCCCGCGGCCATGCCGGTGCGCATCAGCCGTGCAAAGTCCTGAGGGGCGTAGGAGGCGACCATGCGAAGGTCCGGACGAGGGTTCGCGCCTGGCTCAGGGGCCGGCTTGCCGCGCAGGTCGATACCGTGGCACTCGGCGCAGGTGACACCGACGATCTGGCGCCCGAATGCGTGGTCCGGGCCGAGATCGGGCGCAGCCTCGCCCCTGCGATCCTCGACCTGCTGTGCCGAATTGCGATAGGTGCCCGCATCGATCTCCCGCTGAAGGCGGGGCCCGATGGTCGCGTCGGGATGGACGGGTCCGACAGGTTCGAGCGACCCGAGATAGGCGACCAGCGCCGCAACATCGTCGGGGTGGAGCCGGGCGAACAGGTGCGAAGGCATTTCCATCAATGCCCGGTCGGGCCTTTTGCCAAGCACGATCATCTGCGTCAGCTCCGCCGCCGACCATTGCTGAGAGCTGCGGGTGAGGTTGGCGCTCCACAAGGTGCCGTAACCCGGCTCGCTCCAGTCATTGCCGGTGAGTTCGTCATTATGGCAGCCGGTGCATCCGAGCACTTTCGCGAGCCGTTCCCCGTGCTTCACCGGGTTAGCGGAAACCTGTTCGAGCTGCAGGGACGAAGGCGGTAAGACAGTTGGATCATCGCGAGGCGGGCCGGCCTCACCGCAGCCGGCGATCAAGGCAATCAGCACCAGCAAGATCGCCCGCCCGTGCATCATCCGCCCCCCAGCGCCTCGGCGACGATCGCCGCCCAGCCCGCTTCGTCGGTGGTCTCGATCCCGAGCTCGGCGGCCTTCTTGAGCTTGGAGCCTGCGCCAGGCCCGGCGACCAGCAGGTCGGTTTTCGCGGACACCGAGCCTGCCGCCTTGGCACCGAGGCGTTCGGCCTGAGCTTTGGCCTCGTCGCGGCTCATGGTCTCGAGCTTGCCGGTGAAGACGACGGTCTTGCCCGCGACGCGGCTGGCGACAGTTTTCACCTCATAGCGCGGCGGGGTGATTTCGGAGAGCAGATCTTCCCACACCGCCACGTTATGCGGCTCGTGGAAGAAATCGCCCAGCGCTTCGACCACGCTCGGCCCGATGCCGTCGATGGCGGTGAGTTCGCCCGCCGCTTCGGCATCGCCTGCATGGGCGCGGGTTGCGAGGTCGCGCAGGGCGGGCAGCTCGTGGACATGCTTCATCAGATCGCGCGCGGTCACCTCGCCGACATGGCGGATGCCGAGCGCGAAGAGCAGCCGCGCAGCGTCGGGGGCGCGCTTGGCCTCGATGGCGGCCAACAGGTTGTCCACAGACTTGTCCTGCCAGCCCTCGAGGCTCAGGATGTCGGAGCGGCGCTGGCGAAGGCGGTAGATGTCAGCCGGACTTTCGAGCCAGCCAAGCGCGAAGAACTGGGCGATAGTCTTCTCGCCCAGCCCCTCGATGTCGAGCGCCTTGCGGCTGACGAAATGTTCCAATCGCTGGGTGCGCTGCGCGGGGCAGATCAGCCCGGCAGTGCAGCGCACATCGACCTCGCCCTCCTCGGCGACCGCTTCGGACTGGCATTCCGGACAGTGGTCGGGGAACAGGAACGGCGCGCGCGGCTCGTCGCGGGTCAGGTTCTCGACCACCTGCGGGATCACGTCGCCCGCGCGCTGGATCACCACCCGGTCGCCGACCCTGAGGCCGAGCCGCGCGATCTCGTCGCGGTTGTGGAGTGTGACGTTGGTGACCGTCACCCCGCCCACCAGCACCGGCGCGAGGCGGCCCACCGGGGTCAGCTTGCCGGTGCGCCCGACCTGGATGTCGATGCCCTGCACGATCGTTTCGGCGCGCTCGGCCGGGAACTTGCGCGCGATCGCCCAGCGCGGGGCCTTGGCGACGAAGCCCATGCGGCGCTGCAAATCGAGCCGGTTGACCTTGTAGACCACTCCGTCGATCTCGTAGGGCAGATCGGGCCGCGCGGCTTCGATCCGGCGGTAATGCAGCACGTGATCGAAGCCCCTGTCGAAGCAGGCGAAGAAGGGCGAGACGGGGAACCCCCAGCTTTCGATCAGCCGCATCATGCCGACTTGCGTGTCGGCCGGCTCTTCCGAAACCGCGCCCCAACCATGCGCCCAGAACCGCAGCGGACGCTTGGCCGTGACGCTCGCATCCTTCTGCCTGAGGCTTCCCGCGGCGGCGTTACGAGGGTTGGCGAAGAGCTTTCCGCCCACCTCATGCTGCGCAGCATTGAGTGCGGTAAATGCCTCTTTTTCCATATAAATTTCTCCGCGCACCTCGAACACCTCGGGCACACCTGCGGGGAGGATTTGCGGAATGTCGGCAATGTGGGCGACGTTGGCGGTAACGTCCTCGCCGACCTGCCCATCGCCGCGCGTCGCGGCGCGCACCAGCCGCCCGTTCTCGTAGCGCAGCGAACAGGACAGCCCGTCGATCTTATCCTCGGCGGTAAGCTCGACGGGCGCACCCGGTTCAAGGTTGAGGAAGCGCCGCACCCGGTCGACGAATTCGCGCAGCTCTTCGTCGGAGAAGGCATTGTCGAGGCTCATCATCCGCACCTCGTGCGTCACCTTGCCCAAGGGCGAGGCGGCGATGGCATGGCCGACCTTGCGGCTCGGCGAATCCGCGCGGACGAGATGGGGGAAGGCCGCCTCGAGCTCGGCATTGCGCCGCACCAGCGCGTCATATTCGGCGTCGGTGATCTCCGGCGAGTCCTCGGCGTGATAGAGCCGGTCGTGATGCGCGATCTGGCGGGCCAGCCGCATCAGTTCGTTGGCCGCTTCGGCCTCGGAAATCTCACCCGGCATGGTTCACCGGACGCGTCTCGGCGCGCATCCCGAAACCGGCGATCAGCGGCCGCGCGCGGGCGATGGCGGCCTGCACCGCTGCGGGCTTCAGGCTGTTGCGGTGATCGGCTTGCGTGCGCCACACCTCGGTGATCCAGATCGCGTCGGGATCGGCAAGGTCCTCGGCGACGAGGTAAAGAAGGTTACCCTCCATCGCTTCCGAGGCCTCGAGCAGGATAGCCACCAGTTCGCCCCGCTTGCCGGGCACCGCCTTCAACTGTCCGATCAGACCGTACAGGGTGTCTTCCATGCCCTCTCCCTTGGCCAAGGCGGGCGCTGCTGAGGCCAGCAGGGCCAGCGCGGCCGTCCCGATGAATTCGCGTCGCTCGATCATGGCCGAAGCTTTTTCACCGCGCCTTGGCAATGTCCAGCAGCGCCGGAGCGATGGCCGCGAAATCCTTCGTGCCGGGGACCAGCAGGTTGAAATGCTGCTGCTGGTCGATGGCGATCACCTCGACCGCGATGCCCTGCCCGCGCAGCACCGCGAGCATCGCCGGATCGGGATCGGGCAGCGCGCCGTCGACCACCAGCAGGCGCTTGGCGAGAGGCGGGTTGGTGACGGGGTCGAGCATGGCATAGCGCCCCGGCAACTCCGCCGGGGTGCCGCCCACCAGCGGAGCGATCACCGACTCGCCGCAGATCGCCGCGTCCGGCCCGACAAAGGCGCCGAGCGCCAGCGGCCCGTCGAGCGCCACCACGCCGCGCACCCGCGGCAGCTCGCCCGTGACCACCGCATCGCCCTTGTCGCCGCTCGCCAGCCACACCGCCGGGGTGACGCCCGCCGAATGGCCCATCAGGGTGATGCGCTTGAGGTCCAGCGGATAGTCGCGCGCGAGCCTGTTCACATAGCCAAGGCCCTGCGCCCAGTCGGTGAAGGTGTTGGGCCAGCCCCCGTCCGAGCCGAGCTCGCGGTAGGAGGGCGTCCAGGTCGCGATGCCGTTCTTCGCGAGGAAGCTGGCGAGTGCGGCGAGGTTGGCGGTGCCCCCCATCCCCGCCCAGCAGCCACCGTGATAGAGCACCGCGACCGGGAACGGCCCCTTCCCCTTGGGCACCCGCAATTCGCCATATTGCCGCGCCGAGGCGCTGCCATAGGCGATGCGCGCGGTCGGCGGATCGGCGGGGACGGTGTTGACCGACACGGGGTCGTAGTCGGCGGTGTCGGTAACGGCGAAGGTGGCGGCGGGCGGCTCCTTCGGCGCGCAGGCGGCGAGCGTGACGGCCAGCGCCGTCGCTGCGATCAGGTGTCTCATGGCTGTTTCCCCCAGTATCTGTCCGCAGACTAGCGTGTCCGCAGGCCTTGGCAAACCGTCACTTGATGAGTGCCAGCATCGCCGCCTCGTTGGCTTCGTAGACCGGGTTGCCGGGGGTGATGATCGCGAAATGGCTCGCGCCCTGGTTCTCGCGCACCGTGACCTTCGCCCCGCTGGCGGCGAGCGCGGCTAGCGTCGTTGGCGAGGGTGCGGGGAGCTTCGCCTGCACGAACAGCAGATCGGCCAGTTGCGGCGCGCGGGTGGCGGGCGCAATCGCGGCGTAGCGTGCCGGTGCGGCGGCAGGCGCGGCGCCCATGAAGGGCTCCACGGCCGAGAACTGGCACAGCGCGTCGAACGCGGGCTGCTCGGCCCCGACATCGCCCGGCCCGTCGAGCACGATGGCAGCGCGGGCCTTGAGGGGGCTGCGTGCGCCGAGCGGCCCTTCAGGGCCGTCGGCACGCGCCAGCCACTGCGCAGGCAGGGCGCCTGCCGAATGGCCCACCAGCGTGACGCGGGTGCGGTCGACGGGGTATTTCGCCGCAACCTCCTCGATCAGTCTCGCGGACGCGGCCCAGTCCGCGAACGACCCGGGCCAGCCGCCCCCGTCCCCGACCTCGCGATAGTCGACATTGAGCGTCGCGATGCCCTGTTGCTGCCAGCGGGTCGCGAGCGGGGCCATGTAGGCCTGCGAGGCGATGCCGGTCTTCCAGCAC
>NZ_LSJS01000246.1 GCF_001557325.1 Erythrobacter donghaensis | reverse complement strand
ACGACCTCTGGTCCGCCTCAGCTTACGCTGCTGCCGCGACCGGAGCCTTGTAATCCTCACCCTTCATCAGAACCGCCCAGATGATCCGGGCGGTCTTGTTCGCCAGCGCAACCGTGACCAGCATGCGCGGCTTTCTGGCCAGCATCTGCTCGAGCCATGAGCCGCGCGGAGCCCCGCGCTTGCTGGCGTGGAGCACCACCGCGCTGCTGCCGACGATCAGGAGCCGTCGCAGTGTGCGCTCGCCCATCTTCGAGATCGAGCCAAGCCGTTCTTTGCCCCCTTTGGAATGTTGCCTTGGTGTGAGCCCGAGCCAGGCTGCAAAGTCGCGCCCCCTCGCAAAGCCTTCTACGGGCGGGGCCAGCGCCAGCAGCGCAGTTGCCGCGATCGGCCCGATGCCGGGGATGGTCATCAGCCGCCGGGCTGCTTCGTCCTCGCGGGCACGCCTGGCGATCTCCTTGTCGAGCAGCTTGATCTGCTCGTTCAGGTGCTCGAGCTGCCCCGTCATCACCAGGAACATCGCGCGGGCCGCATCGGGCAGCGATGCCCCGATCTCCTCGCCCTCCTCAAGCAGGCTGGCGAGCACGCTGATGTGAGATGGGCCCTTAGGTGCCACCCATCCGAACTCGGTCAGGTGCCCGCGGATCGCGTTGATCAGCTGCGTGCGCTGGCGCACCAGCAGGTCGCGCGTGCGGAACACCATCCCGGCGGCCTGCTGCGCTTCGGTCTTGATCGCGGCATAGCGCATACTCGGGCGCTGGGCTGCTTCGCAGATGGCCTCGGCATCGACCGCATCGTTCTTGTTCCGCTTCACGAACGGCTTCACGTAAGCTGGCGGGATCAGCTTCACCTCATGCCCCAGCGAGGCAATCTCGCGCGCCCAGTGATGGGCGCCTCCGCAGGCCTCGAGCGCGACAACACAGCGCGGCTGCGCGGCGAAGAACTCCAGCAGCTTGACGCGGGTCAGCCGCCGGCTGAACACCATCTGCCCGCGCGCATCCGCACCGTGCGCATGAAAAACAGTCTTCGCAATATCCAACCCGATCGTGCTAACCTCTGCCATGGACGCCTCCTTCTAGTGGTGTTCAACACCTCCACTATGGCACATAGATGCCGTCGGGGGGCGTCCACATGGGGTAATCGCGGGAAGCGAGTCGCCCCCTTCAGCAGGACATGG
>NZ_LSJS01000245.1 GCF_001557325.1 Erythrobacter donghaensis | reverse complement strand
GCCTATCACCGCCACGGCCAACCGCTGCCGGAGGAAACGCTGGAGATGGCGCGTGCGGCGGATGCGATCCTGTTCGGCGCGGTCGGCGATCCCTCGTGCGACGCGCTCGAACGCCATCTGCGGCCCGAGCAGGCGATCCTCGGCCTCAGGAAGCACCTCGGCCTGTTCGCCAACCTGCGTCCGGCGCGGGTGTTCGCGGGGCTCGAGCACCTCTCGCCGCTGCGCGCCGACATCGCCGCCGGGCTCGACATGCTGATCGTGCGCGAGCTGACGGGCGATGTCTATTTCGGCGCCAAGGGCCAGCGCGCTGCTGAAAATGGCGAGCGCGAGGGGTGGGACGCGATGTCCTATTCCGAGGGCGAGGTGCGCCGCATCGCCCATGTCGCCTTCCGCGCGGCGGCGGCGAGCGGGCAAAGGCTCACCAGCGTCGACAAGGCCAACGTGCTCGAAACCAGCCAGCTGTGGCGCGACGTGGTGGTCGAGGTCGCGGCCGAGTACCCTGAGGTCGCGCTCGAGCACATGTATGTCGACAATGCCGCGATGCAGACCGTCAGCCACCCCGAGCGTTTCGGCGTGGTGCTGACCGGCAACCTGTTCGGCGACATCCTGAGCGATCTCGCCAGCGCCGCTGTGGGCTCGATCGGCCTCTTGCCCTCCGCCTCGCTGGGCGAGCGGCAGACCGACTTCGGCACCTTCGGGCTTTACGAGCCGATCCACGGCAGCGCCCCCGATATTGCCGGGCAGGGCAAGGCCAACCCGATGGCGACGATCTTGTCGGCGGCGATGATGCTGCGCCATTCCTTCGGCCGCGAGGATGATGCCGCGCGGATCGAGGCGGCGGTCGCGCGCGCGCTCGCCGACGGCATCCTCGGCGGCGATCTCGGCGGCAGCCACGGCACCGCGGCGATCGGCGCGGGCGTGCGCGCGCGGCTCTGACATCGCGGACGCGCCAGTTATGGTTTCTAAAGAATTATGGTGCACTAGGGGGCCATGGAAAACGCCTTCTTCCCGCGCCTCGACAGCGTCGACGAGGATATCTCCGACATCTGGCCGGCGCCCGCACCCGTGACCCTCGACCTCGCCATCATCCTGCCGACCTTCAACGAAAGCGGCAATCTCGCACCCCTGGTCGAGAGGATCGACCGTGCCATCGGCACGGCGGCGGCATGGGAAGTCATCATCGTCGATGATGACAGCAAGGATGGCACCGCCAACGAAGCGCGCGCGCTCGCGCTCACCGACAGCCGTGTGCGGGTGATCCAGCGCATCGGCCGCCGGGGTCTGTCGAGCGCGGTGATCGAAGGCTTCTGCGCGACAGCCGCGCCCTTTGTCGCCGTGATGGACGCCGACCACCAGCACGATCCGGCGTTGCTCCCCGGCATGCTCGCCGCGCTCAAGTCCGGCGAGGCCGAGATCTGCGTCGCCAGCCGCTTCGCCGAGGGCGCCAGCACCGCCGAGTGGGCCGCGCCCGAGCGCGAGAAGCTGTCGACCTATGCCAATGCGCTCGCCCGCAAGATGACCGGCGTGTCGCTGACCGACCCGATGAGCGGCTATTTCATGCTGCCCGCCGCAACCGCCCGCGCGCTGGTGCCGCGCCTTTCGGCGATCGGTTTCAAGATACTGCTCGACCTGCTCGCCACGTCCGAGACGGCGATGAAGGTCAAGGAGTTCCCCCTCAATTTCGCGGCCCGCCGCGAAGGAGAAAGCAAGCTGGACCGCGCCATCCTGTTCGATTTCCTCGCCGGGCTTTACGACAAGACCTTCGGCAAGGTGATCCCGACCCGCTTCGCCCTGTTCGGCACTGTCGGCGCGCTGGGCGTGGTGGTGCACTTCATGGTGCTCACCAGCCTGCTGTTCCTGTTCGACCGCGCCTTCACCCTTGCGCAGAGCGCGGCGGTGCTGGTGGCGATGAGCTTCAACTTCTGGCTCAACAACTGGCTGACCTATCGCGACAAGCGACTGACCGGCTGGGGCGAGTTGCTGCGCGGCTGGCTCGGCTTCATCGCCACCTGCGCGATCGGCGGCTTCGCCAACGTGGCGATCGCGACCTTCCTCGAAGGGCAGGGCGTGTTCTGGGTGCTCGCCGCGCTGGCGGGGATCGTGGTGGGCTCGGTCTGGAATTACGCCCTGTCGAGCCGGTTTGTTTGGGGGCGGTTCTAAGGCCTCACATTCGTCATTGCGAGGAGCGCAGCGACGAAGCAACCCATGGCCTAAGATCCGATCTCGAAAAACAAGTCGCGCCATTCGGGGTTCATCGCTTCGATCAGCGCGATCTTCTTCGCGCGCGATCCGCCCTTGATCTGCTTTTCGCGGGCAATGGCGTGCTCCATAGTCGCATGGAGCTCGAACCAGACGAGTCGCTTGCAGCCGTATTTTTTGGTGAAGCCGGAGACCACCCCTTCGCGATGTTCCCATGCTCGGCGCGGGAGGTCGGACGTGACGCCGATGTAGAGCGTCCCGTTCTTGTGGTTCGCCATCATATAGACGGCGGGCTGAAAATGCCGGCTCCGGTCCATGGGTTGCTTCGCTTCGCTCGCAATGACGAAACGAAAATAACAAGTTAGGGTCGCTTCTGCGATCCCTACCTCCACCCCTTGAACCACGCCCAGATCAGGTAATCGTCGCCCCCGCTCAGGGGCAGTGCGGCGAGTATGGGGAAGAAGAAGGCGAACACCGCGACCGATGCCGCCGGGATGCCCCATGCCAGCCAGTTGCCGTAGGGCAGCCGCCTGAGGTCGCTGCATGCGAGCGCGAGCGCGGCGAGCAGGAACAGGCTCGGGGCGAAGTAGTGGTAGTAGAACTGGATCGGCTTGGGCGCGATCAGCCACAGGCCGAGGCTAAGCCCGTAGCCCAGCGCTGCCGCCAGCCGCGCCGCATCGCGCCGCAGCGCGCCGACGGCGAGGCACCACGCCAGCGCGGGCAGGCCCAGCAGCATCGTCAGCGGATTGCCGATCAGCAGCACCCCGCGCCACGCGCCGTCCACCTCCTCGTAGAGATACCAGATCCCGCGCGTGTTCAGCACCCATTGCGGCCACTGGCTCATGTAGCGGTGCGGGGTCATCAGCTGGCTCTGGAGCGCGAAGATCTCCTCGTGCAGCCCGATCAGGCCCTTCTCGGCGAGCGGCGAGGGGTGGAAGGGCTCGGCGAGCCAGTAGCCCGGGATGAAGGTCGCGGCATAGACCGCGAGCGGGAGGATCCCGAGCCACACGAAGGCCTCGACCAGCCGCACCCCCGGCACCGGCGCGCCGCGGCGGCTCAGGAACAGGCGGCGGCGTCCGGCGGCAAGGCGCGCGAAGAAGAAGGCGAGGCCCGGCGCCATCGCCAGCGGTATGGCGTTCCACTTGGAACCCAGTGCGAGGCCCAGCGCGATGCCGGTCAGCGCCAGCCGCCAGCGCCCCTGCTCGGGCCGCGCGGCAGCGGCGGCGAACTGCCATGCGGCAAGCGCCAGCGCGGCGATCATCACCATGTCGAGCATCGCGATCCGGGCATGGATCACGAGGTGGAAGCCGCTCAGCCCCAGCACCCCGAAGGCGAGGGTCGCGAATCGGTCCGCGCTCGCGTGCCACAGCGCCCGCATGCTCGCGAACAGCGCCACGACGCCCGCCAGCCACGGCACGACGCGCCAGCCGAGCGGATTGTCGCCGAAGGCCCAGATTCCCAGCGCGATCAGCTCCTTGGCGAGAAGCGGATGCTCGCGGTTGCGATAGGCCCCCGTGCCGGTCTCGAAGGCGGCGAGCATCTCGCGCACGGCGGGGATGTAGTGGACCTCGTCGAAATAGAGCTTGGACGGCAGGCCGAGCCGCCATCCGGCGAGGAGCGCGAAGACCCCGGTGAGCGCGAGACACCATCCCAGCGGATCGCGCGGGCGCGGCGGCGGGG
>NZ_LSJS01000244.1 GCF_001557325.1 Erythrobacter donghaensis | reverse complement strand
ACCCCACCCGCCACCCCGCCGCCCGGGCCGTCCGACTGGAAGAACCCGGCCGACCCCGACTGGAGCGAGGGACCGGCCCGGATCGGCGACCGGGCTTTCGCCATGCCCCGACCCGACGGCACGCAGTGGACCTACACCCCCGCCGATGTTGCCGATATCGCAGCGCTCGGTTTCGCGTATGATGCGCTCGATCCGGCGACCGGGCCCGAAGCACTGGGCACCACCGCCGATCGCCGGGCGCGGCTCAAGCTGGGCGGGGCCGGCCCCGAAGGAGGCGCAGCCATGGCGCAGCAGGACAAGGTCGAACTGGTCGGGGCGAGCGCTACCGGGCTACAGGTCTCGGCAAGCAGCCCGCTGCGCACCGCGGTCGCGCTCGACAGCAGCGTCCGCAAGCGCGTGTCGGCGAGCCTTGCCGGGGCGGAATCGCTCGGATCGCCCGACCGGGTGTTCCTCAACCTCGAGAACATCGTGGGTGACAACGACGCGCTCACGCTGGGGGTCTATGTCGGTCTTGCCGATCAGGCCGAGGCCGCCTCGTCCCCCGCGCTGCTGGCAGGCACCGTGTCGCTGTTCGGCGTCACCAAGGCAAGCCGCAGCGATGCGCCCCACGGCGGCAACGGCCTCAACGCGGTGCTCGAAATCTCGCACATCATCGACAGCCTGCACCTCAGCGACCAGTTCTCGGGCGACGACATCACGGTCGATGTGATCCCCTTCGGCGAAGTGCCCGAAGGTGCCGAGGTCACGATCGGGCGCATCAGCCTCTACCGGCAGTTCTGATGGGAGGCGACGCGCTGCGACCGGGCCTCGCGATGGCGCCGCGTCAAGGCCTTGTCGCGATCGCGGCGCTCGCCTGGCTGGCGCTCGCGGCGGCCGGCCCGGGCTCGGCGCTGCCGACGCTGTGCACCGGAGCTATGCTGTGGAGCCTGCCGCCGATCGGATCGTTGCAGGCCGCCCTCGCCCTGCTCGGGCCCGAGCGGCTGGCGGCAGGGTGGGCGGTGATGATCGCGGCGATGATGGTGCCGCTGCAACTCGACCTGTTCGATGATCTCGGCGCGCGCAGCCTGCGCTCGCGGCGCTGGGGCATGATCGTCGCGGCGGCTGCGGGCTACTTCGCGGTCTGGCTGATGGCCGGGCTGGTGCTGGTGCCAGCGGCGCTGCTGCTGCGCATGGGCGCGGTGCATTGGCTCGCGGCGGTGCTCCCGGTGCTGGGCGCGGCGCTGCTCTGGCACGTCTCGCCGCTGCGCCAGAGCGCGCTCAACGCCTGCCACCGCCTGCCGCCTTTCGCCGCCTTCGGCTGGCGCGGCTACCGCGACGGCGCGGCGATCGGCCTCGCGCGGGCCGGGTGGTGCGTGCTGGCCTGCTGGGCGATCATGCTGCTGCTGCTGGTGCTGCCGGCCGGGCACTTCGCGGCGATGGCGCTCGCGACGGTCGGCCTCGCGATCGAGCGCGCCGAGCGCCCGCGCCCGCCGCAGTGGGGCTGGCGCCGGCCCGAGCGCGCCGCGCGGGCGCTTGCACACCGGATCGACATTTTGAGGCAACAAGGGGTCACAGGGTCATGAAACAGGCGATGCAGTCACTCGAAGCGATTGTCCGGGCCAATCTCGCCCGGGCGCGGGAGGAGATCACCCGCTCGGTCCAGCTGGCCCAGGCCGGCATCCCGCTCGCCGCCGAGACCGAGCCGCACCGCGCCGCCGAACGGATCGAGCGCAAGATGAGTCTCGGCGGCGGTCAGGCCGAAACCATCGCCAGCTCGATCCGCCAGGCGGGCGAGATGATGCTGCGCGAGACGCCGCTTGCAGGGGCCGAGAAACTGGCCCTCGCGCCCATGACCGGGCCGGAGAAGATCATCGGCCCGACGCTCGACTTCGTGAATGTCAGCTTCCTCGCGCGCGGCGCCCGCGTGGCCCGCGCCGTCGCGCGCATCGCCACCTTCGACGGCCAGCCGCAAGGGTCGGGCTTCCTGATCGGCGACGGGCTGTTCATGACCAATGCTCACGTCATCCCCACCATCGCCGAAGCGCAGGGCTTCGTGCTCCAGTTCGATTTCGAGCTCGGACTCGGAGGTGCCCCGCTGCCGACGACCCGGTTCCGGATTGATCCGGCGGTTTTCATCACCGATCCGGTCGACGGATTCGATTTCACCATCGTCGCGGTGGGCGAGCGGATCGACGGCCCGGCCAGCCTCGCCGACTATGGCCTGTGCGGCCTGTCCGACGCGGGCAACAAGCACATGCTCGGCGAGGCGGTGAACATCGTCCAGCACCCGCAGGGTCGCTTCAAGGAGGTGGTGCTGCGCGAGAACCGGCTGGTGGCGCGGCTCGAAGACGTACTGCACTATGTCGCCGATACCGAGCCCGGTTCGTCCGGCTCGCCGGTGTTCAACAATGCCTGGGAAGTGATCGCGCTCCACCACTGGGGCGGCCCGTCGCGCGAATGGATCGACGAGACCGGCCAGCCGGTACCGCACGAAGTCAACGAGGGCATCCGCATCAGCGCGATCGTGCGAAAGCTGCGCGAGGTGCTGCCGGGCCTGCCGCCGGCCACGCGCAACCGGATCGAGCGCGCCTTGCAGATGGGGGCGGAGAGCCACGCCTTCGCGCCCGCCGGGCAAGACCTGCCGCAGGCCTCCGAGCCGCTGCCGCGAGGGCCGAGCGTGCGCACCGACGCGGACGGGCGCGCCACCTGGACGATCCCGATCGAGATCTCCGTGGCGCTGCCGCAGCTGAGCCAAGGCCCCGCCGCCGCGCCCGCTGTCGCCGCCGCCGCTGCCGCCACCCCTGCGCCATCGCCATCGCCTTCGCCCTCGGCGCTGTTGCCGGCACCGGCGAGCGCGGAGAAGGCGCCCTCGCCCGATTACGCCGCGCGGCGCGGCTATGATCCCGATTTCCTCGACGGCTTCACGATCCCGCTACCGACGCTGACGTCTGCGAAGAAAAAGCAGGTAGCGATCAGTCGCCAGCCCGCCCCCGGCATGCCCGAATATGCCCTGCCCTATCACCACTTCACCGTGGTGGTGAACAAGGCGCGCAAGCTCGCCTTCTACACTGCCTGCAACATCGACGGGGCGAGCGCCAAGTCGATCAACCGCAAGACCAAGCGGCTCGAGCCGCTGCGCCCGGATTCCCCCGGGCTCGAGAGCATCGACGGGGCCGAGGGCATGGAGGGCGCCGAGACGTGGTATGATGACCCGCGCATCGATCCGGGCGACATCGCTGGCAAGGCGTTCTACGACGGCCAGGTGCTGCCCGATTTCGCGCCCCGCTCGCAGCAGCGCACGCTCAACATGTTCCAGCGCGGGCATCTGGTGCGCCGCCTCGATCCGTGCTGGGGCGATGACACGCGCGCGCTCGAGGCGGAGGTGGACACCTTCCACTTCACCAATTGCACCCCGCAGGTCGGCTTCTTCAACCAGGGCCGCGCCCCGGCCGACACGCCGGATTCCGAGCGCGGCTCGCTGTGGCGCTCGGTCGAGAACTGGGTGCTGCGCAACGCGGTTGCCTCAGAGGCGCGGGTGACCTGCTTCACCGGCCCGATCTTCGCCGAGAGCGACAAGCCCTACCGCGGCATCCTGATCCCCGAACGCTTCTTCAAGGTCGCGGTGTGGGTCGATAATGGCGCACTCAAGGCGATGGGGATGATCGCCAGCCAGGCACGGTTGCTCGGCGCGCGGCGGGAATCGCTCGCCGAAGGCACGCTGACCTTCGCAAGCGCCGACGAACTCGCCAAGATCGACGATTTCCAGGTCGCGATCGAGGAGATCGAGCGCCTCACCGGCATCCGCTTCGGCGCGGCGGTGCGCGGCGCGGACATCTTCGCTCCGGCATGAGGCTGGCCGAACCACCCCGCCCCTCGCGGGGCCGGGGTGGTGGATTGGCGCGCCCGGCAGGACTCGAACCTGCTGCCTCAAGATTAGAAGTCTCGCGCTCTATCCAGATGAGCTACGGGCGCGCACGCCATGGGCCAATAGCGTGCTTTTCGGCCCGAGGGAATCGCGCTAACCGTCCGGACGATGGAAAACACCGCCCCGACGCAGACCGCCCCCGATCCCGCTGCCGCCTTCGACCGCGATCCGGGCGACGGGATCGTCGCCACGGCCCGGGCGCCGGTGACCTTCCGCTACTACGACCTGGTGATGGCGGGTTTCGTCACGATCCTGCTGCTCTCCAACATCATCGGCGCGGCGAAGCTCACCTACGCGAGCGTGCCGTTCTGGCCCGATGGCTGGTGGCCCGCACCGGACGGCACCTTCATCTACGGCGCAGGGATCCTGTTCTTCCCATTGGGCTATGTCATCGGTGACGTGCTGACCGAGATCTACGGCTTTGCGAAAGCGCGCCGGGTGATCTGGGTGGGCACCGCCGCAATGATCTTCCTTGCCTTCATGTCCTGGGTGGTCACCGCCCTGCCCCCGTTCGACGGGTGGGAATGCGCCGCGAGTGGCTTCGGCGGCGAGCGGCCGGTCACCTCCAACGCCGATCCCGCAGTCCCCGGCGGCGCGATCTGCCAGAGCACCTACGAAAGCGTGTTCGGCAGCACCTGGCGCATCGTCGTCGCCTCGATCACCGCCTTCTGGGCGGGCGAGTTCGTCAATTCCTTCGTGCTCGCCAAGATGAAGGTCTGGACCAAGGGCCGCGCGCTGTGGACCCGTACCATCGGCTCGACCTTTGTCGGCCAGGCGGTCGACAGCCTGATCTTCTACCCCGTCGCATTCCTCGGCATCTGGACCACCGAGGCCGTCGTCACCGTGATGATCACCAACTGGGCGTTGAAGGTGGTGTGGGAAGCCGTGCTGACGCCGGTGACCTACCTGGTGGTGAACAAGCTCAAGAAGGCCGAGGGGGTCGATCTCTATGACATCGACACCGACTTCTCGCCTTTCGGTAGCGAGGACAAGCGGTAATCTGTTTTCGGCCACCTTCGGCGGCGCAGTCGCGCGTCAGCGCGACGCGCCTCTACAGCACGAGTTCCTCGACAATATCGACCCGCCAGCCGAGCCCCAGCCGGGCCGCGAGGAGCTTGATGTCCTTCTCGGTCGGGGCGCCGAACAGCGCGGCGTGGCTGGCGGCGAGTTCGAGCACCAGCATGCCCTGTTCCACCCGCAGCCGGCTGACCTCGAGCGAGCGTGCCGACTGCGCGCCGAGCCTGCGCGCGAGCCGCAGCGCGAGGCCCCAGCGCACCGCCTCCTCGAGTGCCTCCTCGCTCGCGAGCGCGCGCACCTCGTCGGGGACGGCGAGCTGGTTGCCATTGGCCGCCACCGCCGCGGCGAGCATCGCGCGGCCCTTCCCGTCGATCCCGATCCAGCGCTTGTGCAGCGCCCAGTTGATCGCCTGCGGCAGGCGGATGTTGGGCTCGATCTGCATCGAGGCGAGCGCGAGCATGGTCGCCGCGAGGCGCAGGCGCTCCGAGCCGTGGTCGCGCGCGGGCGCGGCATCGAGTGTCCAGGCCGCCATGCGCGCCGCCAACTGCGGCTGGGTGCCGCGCTGGCCGGCAAACACTGCCACCCCCGCCAGCAACGGGTCAGCCGCGCGGGTGTGCGCGGGCAGGCGGTCGTAGAGCAGCCCCTCGCGCAGGCCCCACGAGGAAAACACCACCCGCGCCGGTGCCAGCCGGGCGAGCAGCGCCTGGAGCAGCACCGCGGCATCGGGCAACTTCTCGGCGCGCATCGTGCTGATCCGCTCGCGGGTCTTGAGCGCGTCGCTGTCGCTCGCCGACAGCGCGGCGGCAAGTTCCTGCGCGCCCGCGGCATCGAGCTCGAAGCCGTGCGGATCGCTCAGCGGCCAGCCCCGCGCGGCCATCGCATAGACCGCCATCGCGCGCCACGTGCCGCCCACCAGATAGAGCGCGCCGTTCTCGGCCGGAGGATTGGCGGCCAGATCCCACCCGCCCTTGCGGATCGCCTTGTCGAGCGACTTCTTCATGTCGCTCCGGTTCTTGCCGCGATGTTCGGGCAGACGCAGCGTGCCGAGCGGGAGCGAGCTCGCCCCCTCGCACGCCCCGCCCGCCACGCGCACCAGCTCGAGGCTCCCGCCGCCAAGGTCGGCGACGATCCCGTGCGCATCGGGGAAGGCGCCGATCACGCCATGGGCGCTCAGCAGCGCTTCCTCCTCGCCCGATATGACCCGCGGATCGAGCCCGATCGCGCGCAGCTCGGCGACGAATTCGGGGCCGTTGGCGGCATCGCGCACCGCCGCAGTGGCGACAGTCTCGATGTCCTTGATGCCCATGTCGGCGAGCAGCAGCGCGAAGCGCCTGAGGCCCCGGAGCGCCAGCGCCATCGCCTCGTCCGAAAGCCTGCCGGTCGCGGCAATCTCGCGCCCGAGCTTGGCCGTGACCTTCTCGTTCATCAGCACCGTGGGCGCGCGCATCGTGCCGCCATAGACGACGAGACGCACCGTGTTGGAGCCGATGTCGATGATCGCGCGCTCAGCCCCCGCGCCGCCCAGCGCGCTGTTGCGGTCCGCCCGCCGCTTGCCCCAGATCATGCCACCGCGCCCCTTCGCAGCGACAGCTTGGGCACCGCGCCTGCCTCGAGCGCCCCGCCGCGACCGGAGAGCGAGGGATTGGTCATGAAATAGCGGTGACAGTTGAACGGCTTGACCCCTTCTTCCGCCTTCACGCGCGAATAGCTGCCATCGGGATGCAGCCACCAGCTCTGTTCGCTGTCGAGCATGTTGGCGAGCAGCACCTGCTGGAGCACCTGATCGTGCACCGTCCGGTTGAGCACGGGGATCAGCGTCTCGACCCGGCGATCGAGATTGCGGCTCATCATGTCGGCCGAGGCGATGAACACCGCCGCCTGCGCGCTCGGCATCGGGTGACCGCCCGCGAAGGCATAGATGCGGCTGTGTTCGAGGAAGCGGCCGATCACCGACTTGACGCGGATATTCTCGGACATCCCGGCGATCCCCGGCCTGAGGCAGCAGATCCCGCGCACCACGAGTTCGACCTGCACCCCGGCATTGCTCGCGGCATAGAGCCGGTCGATCATGCCCTCGTCGGTCAGCTGATTGCACTTCATCCAGATCGCGGCGGGCTTGCCCTTCTGGGCGTTGGCGATCTCGGCGTCGATGCGGTCGTAGATCTCCTGGCGCAGGTCGATCGGCGCGATGTGCAGCCGCTCGAGGGCGTGGGGCTCGACATAGCCGGTGACGAAGTTGAACATCTTGGCCGCATCGCGCCCGAGCTTGGGGTCGGCGGTGAAGAAGCTGAGGTCGGTGTAGATCTTGGCGGTGACGGGGTGATAGTTGCCGGTGCCGAAGTGGCAATAGGTGCGGAACCCCTCACCCTCGCGGCGCACCACCATCGCGACCTTGGCGTGGGTCTTCCAGTCGGTGAAGCCGTAGATCACCTGCACGCCCGCACGCTCGAGCTTGCTCGCCCATTGCAGGTTCTGCTCCTCGTCGAAGCGGGCCTTCAGCTCCACCACTGCAGTAACCGACTTGCCGGCCTCGGCCGCCTCGATCAGCGCGCCGATCACCGCCGACTGGCTGCCGGCGCGGTAGAGCGTCTGCTTGATCGCCACCACATCGGGATCGGCCGCCGCCTGACGCAGGAAATCGACCACCACCTCGAAGCTTTCGTAGGGGTGGTGGATGACGATGTCCTTCTCGCGGATCGCCGAGAACACGTCCCCGTCATGCTCGCGGATACGCTCGGGAAAGCGCGGGGAATAGGCATCGAACTTGAGGTCGGGCCGGTCCTCGCGGACGATTTCGGCGAGGCCGTCGATCCCGATCATGCCGTCGGTCTTGATCAGCGCCGCCTCGTTGATGCCGAGCTGGTCGAGCAGCAGGGCCTCGGCGGCAGGATCGAAATCCTCCTCGATTTCGAGCTGGATCACCTGGCCGCGGCGGCGGCGCTGGATCGCGCTGCGGAAGGTGCGCACCAGATCCTCGGCCTCTTCGGCGATCTCGATGTCGCTGTCGCGCAGCACCCGGAACAGACCGTCACCCTGGATCGTAAATCCCGGGAACAGCGCCTCGGCATAGCGCTGGATCAGCCGCGCGATCGACATGTAGAGCACCCCGCCCTTGCCCGATCCCGCGCTGGTCACCGCTTCGGGCACGCGCACGAAGCGCGGCAGCGCGCTGGGGATCAGCACCATCTCGATCAGCTGTTCACGCGTCGCGTCGCGGGTCAGGGTGAAGAGCAGGCCCATGCCCTCGTTCTGGACGAAGGGGAACGGGTGCGCAGGGTCCAGCGCCTGCGGGGTGATGATCGGCAGGATCTCGTTGAGGAAGTAGCGCTTGAGCCACTTGTGCACCTCGGGGCTGACGCGTTCCTCGTCGGCGACGTGGATGTCGGCGTCTGCGAGCCCGGTTCGCAGGCTCCGCCAGATCGATTGCTGGCGCTGCGAGAGGATCGCGAGGGTGTCGCGGATCGCGGCGAGCTGCTGCGAGGGGCTGCGCCCGTCGATCGAGGGCGCATCGAACCCTCGCTGCACTTGCCCCACGAGCCCGGCGACGCGGATCATCATGAATTCGTCGAGATTGCTGCCCGAGATCGACAGGAAGCGCAGGCGTTCGAGCAGCGGGTAGGCCTCGTTGCAGGCCTCGGCCAGCACACGCTGGTTGAACTGGAGCCACGAAAGCTCGCGGTTGAAATAGGGGGATTCGTCCGGGCCCAGAACCGCCATCTGGGTGGTGCCCGCCGCGCTTGCGGGCGCGGGGTCTGTGCCGGTCGGTGACGTGCTCATCGCTTCCCTGTCCCGCCCGTGACCGCGAGGATGCGGTGCGGGCCTTGTCTCGCGCGCCATGATGCGCCGGGCGCGCATGTGTTCGCAAGCAGCTTACGTGTAAATGCGAAGGAGGCGATTGTCACATAATCGTCAAGCGGTTTGCGACCGGGTTCGAAGGTCTGCGGTTCGCGTCAGCGAACCCGAAATCAGACCAGACTGCGGCTGTCGGCGATGCTGGTGATCCCGCGCTTGCCGTTGGCGTCGCGCCCGAGCTGGACGATCACGTCGATCACGCTCGCGGCATAGGCGATGGTGTCCGAACGGGTGAGGCCGATGCCGGTCTGCATCACCATCAGCGACAGCTGTTCCAATGCGCCGCGCAAGGAGTTGGCGTGGATCGTCGAGAAGCTCCCCGGGTGGCCGGTGTTGATCGCGCGCAGGAAGCTGACGCTCTCCGCGCCGCGCAATTCGCCCAGCACGATACGGTCGGGGCGCAGCCGCAGCGCGGCCTGGAGCAGCTCGTTGGCGGTGACCTTGGCCTCGCCGAGCTCGCCCTTGACCGCGACCAGGCCGACCGCATTCTCGCCCGGGAACCGCAATTCGGGGGTGTCCTCGACCAGCACCACGCGCTCTTCCGGCGGGATTTCGCCGAGCATGGCGTTGAGGAAGGTGGTCTTGCCGGTGCTGGTCCCGCCCGAGATCAGGATCGTGCGCCGCGCGCGGATCGCGGCGCGCAGGTAGGCGATCGGCTGGGTTTGCGGATCGGGCAGGTCGAACTGCATCTCGCCCACCAGCGGGCCGGTGTCATAGGCATCGAGCGGCAGATCGAGCCGGCGGTGGCGGCGGATCGCCATCACCCAGTGCTTGCGGCTCGCCGGAGGCCCGCAGAACTGCACGCGCGCACCATCGGGCAGGGTTGCACCGAGCAGCGGGTGTTCGCGGTTGATCCCCTGGTGGCTCACCCGCGCGACCTGTTCGGCAAGGCGCTGCACCAGCCGGTCGTCGATCTCGGGGGTGTCGAGCCGCTGCATCCCCGGGCTGGCGGCATCCTCGATCCACACCTCGCCCGGGCGGTTGACCATGATCTCGGTCACCGTGTCGCGTTCGAGCCAGCGGCGGAAGGGCGCGAGATAGGCGTCGAGATAGACCGAGCGCTCGGCCGGAAGCGGCGCTGCCCCCTGCCCCTCGCCTGTCTCCAGCCGATGCACGTCCGCGCCCACCCGCGTCAGCCGCCGACTGCGGTGAAATCGAGATCGCGCGCGGTGTAGACGCGGATCGGTTCGCCCGCGCGCACGCGGATGGTGGGGCTGATCTGGCCCTGCTGCTGCACCGCCGAATTGGCCGCGTTCTGCGCGCTGCCTGCGAGAATCGCACCGCCGATGCCGCCGGTCGCCACCGCACCGAGGCCGCCGACCACCGAGAGCAGCAGGCCCGAGCCGAAGCGCTTGAAGAAGTGGCTGTTGACGTCGCCCTCGATCCCGGTCGCCCCGTCGAAGCTGACTGCGGGCGAGGCGAGGTTGACCGAGACGCCGTCGGGCCGGATCAGCCGCGTCCAGATCACATAGGCGCGGCGCTGACCCTGCTCGACGCCCGCGCGGTACTGGCCGATCAGGCGGGTCGAGCGCGGGACGAGCACGCGCTTGCCGTCGAAGCTGCGCACGTCCTGGTTGACCACGGCGCGGACATAGCCGGGCACGTCCGTGTTGATCGCGGTCTCGAGGATCGCGGGGATCAGCGTGCCCTCGGTCACGGTGGTCGAGGGGTTGGTCATCGCGCGCGCCTCTGCGGGCCCGCCGCCGACACCGCCGATGCTGCTGGCGAATGCGGCCGCGCCGCCGGTGCCGCCCGCTGCGCCCGCAGGCGTGCCCGGCGCGGGGGCAGAGGGTGGCGCGGCGGCAGTCACGCTGCGCGCCGAGCTGCCATCGAAGACCTGGATCGGGCTGCTGTAGGGATTGACCGCAGGCACGTTCGCCACCCCGGGATTGCCGGAAAAGACCGGCGTCGGGGCGGGATCGGCCTGGAGCGCGACCGGGGCTGCAACCGGCTGCACCTGCGCGGGATCGCCCATCGGCTGCGCAGGCTGCATCACCGGCGTGGCGGCCGGCGGCTGGGTGACGGCGGGATTGCCGATCCCCTGCGGCTCGGCGGTGCGCGCGGCGTTCATCGCCCAGAAGGTCACCGCCCCGAGCCCGAGCACCACCATCATCCCGGCGGCGGCGGCCAGCCCGTCACCCTTGACCTTGCGGTCGGTGACCGCCGGGAAGGCCGCGCGGCTGGCGAGGTCGATGATCTCGGCGCTCTCGCGGGTGCGCGGATCGACCGCGCCCTCATCGCCCTCTCCGGTGCCCTTCTTGGACGGCAAACGCATGGCCAGACGCATCAGATGCTCTCCTTGGCAAACAGGTGGTTCAGGGGAACGGTCACTTCTTGCGGCCCTTGCGCGGCGCGCCGAGGCCCGCCTGCCGCGAGGAGGGCGGCATCGGCCCGGTGTTGGTCAGGGTCGCGATGTCACGGCCCGAGCGCAGGATGATCTTCGGCGGCACCCCGTCGACCACCACGGTGTCGCCGCGGGTGGTGTAGTTGACCGGCCCCTCGTCGCCCTCGGCATTGGTGACGAGGATCGCGGGGATCGGCGCGCCGGGGGCCCAGGTAAGGAACACCGCCTCGCCGTCGTCATAGGTGCGCGTCGGGAGGAGCTCGGGCGTCCCCGCGCTTGCCCAGGCGAAATTGAGCTCGGCCGGATCGGCGGTGCTGCCCGCGCCCGGGTTCGCCGGATCGGACGCGTTGGCGGCAAGCTGCGCCTGCGCCTCGGCCTCGGCGATGGCGGCCAGCCGCGCTTCCTCGGCGGCCTTCTCGAGCTCGGGATAGCGGAACTGGAGCACGTAAAGCGCGCCGGCCTTGGGGCTCGCGACGAGATCGAACAGGTAGGTGCGCTTGTCGGTCACCACGGTCATGTTGGTGCGCGCGGCCGGCTCCAGGGGCTTCACGAAGAGGATCGTCTGCGCCTTGTTCGGCTGCACCTGCCACGCCGCCGAATCCCCGATCGCGACGTTCTCGATGATCTCGTCGGGGGCGAACTTGATGGTGGTCTGCACCTTCACCCGCCCGTCGATCCGCACCACCGCGTCTTTATCATAGACGAGCGTCTGGAGCCGGCTGTCCTGCGCGGCGAGGGGCGCGGCGGCGGGGGCGGCAAGGGCAAGAGCAAGGCTCGCGAGGAGCCAGAGCCGATATTGGGGCCGGTAATGGGGCCGGATCATTGATAGGTCTCCGAAGGCGTCGTCGGCTTGGGGGCGGGCGCGGTCGGGCCCGAGGAGGAAGTCGAACGGAAGCGGTTGCCGATCCCGCGGGTGCGCGCCGGCGCGGCGGCGATGGAAACCACCTGACCGCCCCCGCTCACGGCCGTGACGACGCGGGTATCGCGCACCGCTCCGCCATCGGTGCCGGTGTCATTGGCGACCACCACCGGCGGCGGCGGCGCGACATCGATGCGGCGCGCAGTGGCGGCGGGGGTCACGGGGGCGACATTGGTGTTGCGCGGCGCCGTCGCTGCCGGCTGCGCGACGGGCACGGGCCGCGGGGTCTCGGCAGGCCGCTCGCGCTCCGGCGAAGGCACCAGGCCGAACACCTGCCAGCCGGCGACCATCGTCCCCGCGACCTTCAGCGACAGCAGCATCAGCGCGACATGCACCGCACCGATCAGGAAGAACGCCATCGCCGCCTGCTGGTCGATCTTGCCCGGGACCGCGACCAGCGCGGCCAGCACCGGCACGGAAATCTCGAGCATGATCGACCCGCCCAGCACCGCCAGCAGCGGCGCCAGCGCCATCATCGTCAGCCCCTTGAGCCAGCCGGTGAACAGCCCGCGCGTGCCATCGAACAGCGCCAGCACCACGAAGATCGGCCCCAGCGCCAGCAGCAGCGCCAGCGCGATGCGCGCGGTCACCAGCATGCCGACCGTGCCCAGCAAGAGCAGCATCGCCCCCAGCCACATCATCCCCGGGGGCGAGAAGGCGCTGATGTTGGAGGTGTCCCCGCTCGCCTGCTGGATCGCGAGGAACACCACGTCGAGCTTCTGCGCGAACACCGCAGTGGCGCTCTCGCCGCGCGTTCCCGTGAGGATCCCGGCGATCTGGTCGGGCCCGCCGATGAAGATGTTGTAGAACACGCTCGAGAAGGCGACGAAGCTGGTGGCGAAGGTCAGGACCAGCCCCAGCGTCATCATCTTCGGAACCAGCGCGCGCACCGAGATGTTCGAGCGGCCGAGCATCAGCGAGATGCCGAAGAAGCCGACATAGAGCCCCAGCACCACCGTCAGAGCGAAGGCCAGTTGGCCATCGTCGCCGAACAGGCGGTTGAAGGCCTGTTCGGAGACATTGGCAGCGATGCAGTCGACCGCGGTCAGCGCCGCGGAGACGCCGGTGCCCATCGCCTGTGCGGCAGAATCGCAGTTCGCGCTCATTCGGCTGCCTGCCACATGCTGTCATCCTCGGGATCGCCCGGGCCGTCGGGCCAGGCCCGGCCGGTGAGCGGCGGATACCAGGCGGACGGCGCATCGC
>NZ_LSJS01000243.1 GCF_001557325.1 Erythrobacter donghaensis | reverse complement strand
AATGCGCGCGGCTGATCGGCGACCTGTTCACCGACAAGCTGCGCTTCCCCTGCCCCGCCGCCACCATGCTGTGTCTCGTCTATCCGGATCAGGAGGCTGCATCGGCGAAGGCCGGATTCAAGTTCATGCGGACGACCAGCCTCGCCGGAACCCGCAGCGCGCGGTTCCTGCCTCGGATCGGCGAACAGGCCGCCGAGTGGCAGCATGTTCAGGCCGAGCTCCAGGAAGGCCGCCGTCTCGTGCGGGTCTTCTACGGTGTCACGACCTATTCACCGCTGGGCCAGGGAGATCGCCACGAACGCGCGATCAAGTCGATCTACAAGGCGGCGGGCTGGGACCTTACCGACGAGCGCTACCTCCAGATCCAGGGATTGCTCGCCGCGATGCCGCTTACCCTGGCTGACGGGCTCGGCGCCGACATGGAGCGGCTGAAGCGGTTCAAGACCGTGTTGTCGACGACCGCCGCCAATATCGCGCCTATGCAGGGCGAGTATCTCGGCAGCGCCCACCCCCACCTGCTGTTCGTCGGGCGGCGCGGTCAGCCCTTCTTCTGGTCCCCGTTCGAGAACGAGGCCGGCAACCACAATGTCGCGATCTGCGGCAAGTCGGGATCGGGCAAGTCGGTGCTGCTCCAGGAGATGTGCGCCGCGCTGCGCGGTGCCGGCGCACAGGTTGTCGTGATCGACGATGGCCGCAGTTTCGAGCACTCGGTCAAGCTGCAGGGCGGCCGCTTTGTCGAGTTCACGATTGCTGCGGGCTTCTGCCTCAACCCATTCTCGATGATCGATGCCACCCGCGCCGCGGAAGACGAGGACTACCGCCTCGACTGCTTCGGGATGATCAAGGCCATCGTCGGGCAAATGGCTCGCCACAGCGCGAAGCTGACGGATACCGAACGCGGATTGATCGACCGGGCGGTCAACCTCGTTTGGGCGCAGCACGGCGCGGCTGCCACGGTCACGACCGTCGGCGAGATGCTGGCCAGTATCGGCCATGACACTGCGGCAGATATCGCAACCGCGCTTGCACCCTACATGGCGGGCGGAACTTACGGCGCCTTCTTTGAAGGCCAGGCGAGCCTAGACCTCGATGCGGACTTCACGGTCTTCGAGATGTCCGACCTTGCGAGCCGTGAGGATCTGCGCAGCGTCGTGCTCTCAGCCATCATGTTCATGACCAGCCAGGCCATGACGAGAAGCCCGAGGTCGCTGCGCAAGCTTCTGCTGATCGATGAAGCCTGGTCGATGCTCAAGGGCGGCTCGATGGGCGAATTCGTCGAAACCTACGCCCGCACCTGCCGCAAGTATGGCGGCGCGCTGGCGACCGCTACCCAGTCGCTCAACGACTACTACAAGTCCGACGGGGCAACGGCGGCGCTCGAGAACAGCGACTGGATGCTGATCCTCCAGCAGAAGCCGGAGACGATCGCCGATTTCAAGGCGAGCAAGCGCCTCGATATGGACGATCGCACCGAGACGCTGATCCGCAGTCTCAAGCGCTCCGGGAGCGACTATTCCGAGGTGTTCATCAAAGGACCGGAGACCGAGGCGATCGGACGGC
>NZ_LSJS01000242.1 GCF_001557325.1 Erythrobacter donghaensis | reverse complement strand
ATGCCAGGAACCTGTCCTGGCTGGTCGAGGAGCGCGGGATCGAGCCGCACATCCCCGTGTTCGACAAGTCCGCCCGCCGCGACGATACCTTCGAGCGTTCGGCCTTCAGCTACGACCACGACGACGACAGCTATATCTGTCCTGCCGGCAAGCGGCTGCGCCAGAGGCAGAAGGTCTATCGCGAGGATCGGCCGTTCGTCGATGAGAACGGCATGCTGCGCTACCGCGCCAGCAAGCTCGACTGTGACGTCTGCGCTCTCAAACCGCGCTGTTGCCCGACACAACCAGCGCGCAAGATCCTGCGATCAGTTCACGAGGGCGCCCGGGAGCTCGCCCGCGATATCGCCACGACCGACGCCTATCTGGTCTCGCGCCGCCAGAGAAAGAAGGTCGAAATGCTGTTCGCGCACCTCAAGCGCATTCTCAGAATGGATCGCCTGCGCCTGCGAGGTCCAAACGGCGCAAGAGACGAGTTCCTCCTCGCCGCCA
>NZ_LSJS01000024.1 GCF_001557325.1 Erythrobacter donghaensis | reverse complement strand
TCGGCAATGTCTGGACGCGCTTTCCCCAGAAGACGACCAACATTGCCAACCTGCAACTGCCGCGCGCCCGCGCCGGGTGCGGCGGCATCGACATCTTCGCCGGCTCGTTCAGCTTCATCAACGCGAGCGAGATCGTCGCGATGCTGAAGGCCGTCGCGAATAATGCCGTCGGCTTCGCCTTCAGTCTGGCGATCGACACGGTCTGCCCGGAATGCTCGAAGATCATGCAGGAGTTCAGCCAGAAGGCTCAGCTCATGA
>NZ_LSJS01000241.1 GCF_001557325.1 Erythrobacter donghaensis | reverse complement strand
GCCGTCCCCGCCCCCGCCGCCGCCGTCCGCGCCGATCAGCCTGAAGAAGATCAGCCTCGACAAGGGCAATTCCTCGGTCAGCCTCAAGAAGCAGGGCAATTCCTTCGGCGAGATCGTGCTCAATTTGAACTGGACTGCGCGCACCCAGAAGAAGGGCTTCTTCGGCGGCTCGCAGCAGCTCGACCTCGATTTGGGCGTGATCTTCGAGATGGCCGACGGCATGGGCGCAGGCTGCATCCAGGCGCTGGGGCGCAGCTTTGGCTCCTACCACCAGCCGCCCTTCATCGAGCTGTCGGGCGACGACCGCACCGGCGC
Organism: Erythrobacter donghaensis; assembly: GCF_001557325.1. GTDB lineage: Bacteria > Pseudomonadota > Alphaproteobacteria > Sphingomonadales > Sphingomonadaceae > Erythrobacter > Erythrobacter donghaensis_B. Next base: position 7,195 of record NZ_LSJS01000241.1, on the reverse strand, counting down.
CGTGGCCGCGGGTGAGACGATCCGCGTCAACGGCCAGTATTTCGACTACATCCGCCGCATCGGGGTCTTCGCCCTGATCTATGAAGGTGCGCCCGACTGGGCCTCGACCGATGGCGTGGTGCGCCTCAACATCCCGGGCCAGCCCGAGATCGAGGTTCGCATGGATGAGGTGAACAGCCGTGAACGCCTGTGCGGCATCGCGGTGATCGACAATGTCGGCGGCGAGCTCAAGATGAGCCGCCTGATGCGCTTCTACCAGAGCCAGAAGCCCTTCGCCGAGGACATTGGCGTCTATCTGCAATGGCAGCGCGGCAGTAAGGACTAATCAAGCATACCGCCGTATCACGCGGCCAAGGGGATCATATTCGATGTTCAAACATTTCGGCGGTTCGCTGCTGTTCACGGTCGTGGGGCTGGCGCTGGGCGGGTATTACGGCTGGGCGCTGACCGGCACGATCGACGGGGTGCTGTCGATGGTGTGGATCTGCGCCGTGCTCGCGGTGCTGGAGGTCTCGCTCTCGTTCGATAACGCCGCGGTCAACGCGAGCGTGCTCAAGGACATGTCGCCGGTCTGGCAGCAGCGCTTCCTGACCTGGGGTATCGCGATCGCGGTGTTCGGAATGCGGATCGTCTTCCCGCTGGTGATCGTGATGATCGCCGCGTCGCTCGGCCCGATCGAGGCGATCAACCTCGCCTTGAATTCGCCGAGCGAATACCAGCGGATCGTCGAGGGCGCGCATGTCGGCCTGATGGGCTTCGGCGGCGCCTTCCTCGGGATGGTCGGCCTCAACTACTTCTTCGACAGCGACAAGGAGGTCGACTGGATCGCGGCCATCGAGCGGCCGCTCGCCAAGGTTGCGGACATCGAGGCGGTCTCGATCGGTCTCGTGCTCGCGGGCACCTGGGCGGTGTCGAGCGTGCTGCCGGGCGAGGAGGCGCTGACCTTCGTCACCGCCGCCATCGCCGGCCTGCTGACCTATCTCGCGGTCGAGATCGTCAACCACGTGCTCGAACCCCCCACGCCGTCCACCGGCGATGTCGCCAAGGCGGGCTTCGGCGCGTTCCTCTATCTCGAAGTGCTCGATGCGAGCTTCAGCTTCGACGGGGTGATCGGCGCCTTCGCGCTCACCAACAACCTCATCATCATCGCCATCGGCCTCGGCATCGGCGCGATGTTCGTGCGTTCGATGACGATCTACCTCGTGCGCGCAGGCACCTTGAGCGAATACCGCTATCTCGAGCACGGGGCGTTCTATGCGATCCTCGCGCTGGCGGTGATCATGTACCTCAACACCTTCGTTCATATCCCCGAAGTCATCACCGGCCTGATCGGCGCGGTGCTGATCGGGCTCGCCTTCTGGTCTTCGGTGCAATGGAACAAGGCCAACCCCGAGAGCGAGCCGCAAGGGGATGAAGCCGCCGCCTGACCGGGCCGGGGTCAAGACTTTACGGGCGTAGCAGCCGGGGCGGTCCCGGTTGCCGCCACCACTGGGAAAGGAAGACGTAATGGCTATCTCGCTGTCGAAGGGTGGCAATGTCAGCCTGTCGAAGGAAGCACCGGGCCTCGACCGCATCATGGTCGGCCTCGGCTGGGACGTGCGCGCGACCGATGGTCAGGATTTCGACCTCGACGCCTCGGCCTTCGTCTGCAACGCGGGCGGCAAGGTCCGCAGCGACATGGACTTCTGCTTCTACAACAACAAGAACGTCGCCGGCGGTGCGGTCATCCACCAGGGCGACAACCGCACCGGCGAGGGTGATGGCGACGACGAGCAGATCGAGATCACGCTCTCGAAGCTGCCCGCCGATGTCGACAAGGTCGCGGTGGTCGTGACCATCCACGAAGGCGACAGCAAGGGCCAGACCTTCGGCCAGGTCTCGAACGCCTTCATCCGCCTCGTCGATGCCAACACCAACGCCGAAGTCGTGCGTTACGACCTGTCGGAGGACGCCTCGGTCGAGACCGCGATGATCCTCGGCGAGGTCTATCGCCACGGCGCCGAATGGAAGTTCCGCGCGGTCGGCCAGGGCTTCAAGGGCGGCCTCGGCCCGCTCGCCGGCCACTACGGCGTCAACATCGGCTAATCGGGAGGGCGCGCGGGGGGCGGGATTGCCCGCCTTCCGCGCGCTTCTACGCAATAGGGAACAAGGACAGATGGCGGTTTCGCTCAGCAAGGGCGGCAATGTGTCGCTCTCGAAGGAGGCCCCGGGCCTCAACGCAGTGATTGTCGGGCTCGGCTGGGACGTGCGCAAGACGGACGGCGCGGCCTTCGATCTCGACGCCTCGGCCTTCGTGCTGGGGGAGAACGACAAGGTTCTCTCCGATGCCAATTTCGTGTTCTACAACAACAAGACCTCGCCCGATGGCGCGGTGGTCTACAGCGGCGACAACCGCACCGGCGAGGGCGCGGGCGATGACGAGACGATCCTGATCGATTTCGCCAAGCTGACGCCCGCCGCCAAGAAGGTGGTGATCGCGGTCACCATCCACGAGGGCGAGATCAACGGTCAGAACTTCGGCTCGGTCTCCAACGCCTTCGCGCGCGTGGTCAACCAGGCCGACGGCAAGGAGCTGGCGCGCTACGACCTCTCCGAAGACGCCTCGATGAACGTCGCGATGGTCTTCGTCGAACTCTATCGCGGCCCGGCGGGCGACATCAAGGTCAAGGCGATCGGCGAAGGCTGGCGCAGCGGCCTTGCCGGGCTGGCAGGCGCGATGGGCGTCAATATCGGCTGATCCGTCCCGAGGCCCGCTCTCGTCATGCAAGCCGCCCAGCCCGGACAGCGCGTCCCGATCAGCCCCAAGGCCGATTGCCGCATCCGCATGCGCGGCGGCGAGGCGGCGCGGATCGCCGTTGCCGCGATCGGGCGCGATGCCAGCCAGCACGGCCGGGTGCTCGCCTTCGACCGGGTCGATCCGGGCCATTGGTTCATGGAAGGAATGGCCGAGCTCGAAGGCGATTTCGAGATCGTCGCCTATGTCATGGATGATCGCCACGGCGGGTTCACCAACCACGCCTATCCGTTCGAATTCGAGGTCGACGGCACCATCTGGCAGATGCCGCAGCCGACCGAACAGCTCGCCGCCGTGATCCTCGCCGAGGTCTACACGAAGAACGGCGAGCGCCGGATGAAGCTTTCGAACGAGGGCTTCACCTTCGGGATCGACGCCTATGTGCGCGCGCGCAACATGGGCGGGGTCGAGGTGCCCTATCGCAATTCGCCCGGCGTGCCGCTCCCCGGTAACGGCCCGATCCCCCATCCCGACGGGCGCGGCTTCTCCGAAGGGCAGGGGCGGCCCAAGCCCATGCCCGGCCAGCTGATCGGATCGGGCAGCGGAGTGCTGATCGCGCCCGACCTGATCGTCACCAATGCCCACGTGGTCGAGGACGGGCAGAAATTCGAAGTCGGCCCGGCGCGCGATGCGGGCACGGTCATCGCAGTCGATGCCGGGCACGATCTCGCGCTGCTGCGCTGCCGCACCCACGGCGCGCCGCTGCCCCTGCGGATCGGCTCGCCGCTGTTCCTCGGCGAGGACATCATGGCCGCGGGCTTCCCGCTGATCGACGTGCTGGGGGCCGACCTCAAGGTCACCACCGGCAATGTCTCGGGGCTGACCGGCGGCGGGGGCGACATCGCGCGCTTCCAGTTCTCGGCCCCCATCGGCTCGGGTTCCTCGGGGGGTGCGATCATCGACGAGTTCGGCAATCTGGTCGGCGTCACCTCGGCCAGCCTCGCGCACGAGAACATGCGCAACCGCGGCTCGATCTCGGAGAACGTCAATTTCGGCATCCGCGCGGCGCTGGTCTACGAGATGGCTGCCGCCGCCGGAGCCGACTTGCCGCCGCTCGCTATCTCGACCGACAATCTGCGCCGCAATGTCGTCGCGCGGGCGCGCAGCGCGGTGGTCAGCATCCTCGTCCATGCCTGATTCTGCGCGGGCGTCCGGGACGCCGCAGCACACCACGCGGGTCGAACTTCCGACCGGAACGCTGACGCTGTCCGGCGTTGCACCGGAGCGCATTCACGACCTGTGCGATTTCGCCGCGCGGGCGAACCCGAAGCGCGGCTTTCTGATCGTCTCGCGGGTGCTCGGGCGTCACCTGCCGACCCCTCCGGAGGCCCTGCGCGCTGCCGCCGATGCGCTTGCGGCCCAAATCCCCGCAATGCCGGAGCCGGTGCTGTTCTGTGGCATGGCAGAGACCGCGACGGGCCTCGCCCAGAGCGTCTGGGCGGCATGGCGCGCACGGCACCCCGGCACCACGAGCGCCTATGTCCAGTCGAGTCGCCAGATCGCGCCGGGCGCGCGGGTGCTGTGCCGCTTCGAGGAAGGCCACAGCCACGCCGCCAGCCACATGGTGCAGGTCATGGGCGACATCGAGGCGCTGCTCCCCACGGTGCGCAGCCTCGTCATCATCGACGACGAATGCAGCACCGGCAGCACTTTCGTCGAGGCCGCCGAGGCGTTGGTCGCCGCGCTCCCGCAGATTGAACGCATCGCCTGCGCCAGCCTCACCGACTGGAGCGCTGGCGCCTTCCTCCCCCGGATGCCGCGCCCCGGCAGCGCCCATTCACTGATCGCGGGGACGCTCCACTGGACGCCCGGCGCAGGCCAGGCCACCGCCAGCCTCGCACCCACCGCGAACCGCCACGGCACCGCGCCAGCATGGGGCATGCGCAGCCGCACCGGGCTCCTCGCCCCCGAGGCCGCCACCCGGGCCCCCGTCGCCGCCGCTCCCGGCGAGCGGGTGCTGGTGCTCGGCGATGGCGAGCACGCCTATGAAGCCTTGCTGATCGCCGAGGAAGTCGCCGCCCAAGGCGGCATTGCGGCGATTCAGTCGATCACCCGCACCCCGGCCATGCTCGGCCATGCGATGGCGAGCGTCACCACCCTCGACGACGCCTATGGCTCGGGCGCGACGTGCCATGTCTACAACCTCCTCGCCCACCGCCCGGACCGCATCGTGATCGCCGCCGAGATCGCCGGAGGGCAGGCCGATGCGCTCGCCCGGTGGTGCGCCGAAGCGGGCTCTCCTGTAATGGTCGAGACGCTGTTGTGCCGCTATGGCGAGGGCGCATGACCCCGCCGCCGCTGATCCTCGCAGACCTGGACGACAGCCTGTTCCAGACCCGCCCCAAATGCGGCGACTGGGCCGAGAGCGACCTCAGGCTGATGAGCCGCCTCGCCGACGGCAGCCCGAGCGGCTACGCCACCCCGTCGCAGCAGGCGCTGCTCGGCTGGCTGGCGCATGGCGAACTGGTGCCCGTCACCGCGCGCGCGCGCGAAGTACTCGCCCGGGTCGACATCGCGCAGGCCCCCGCGATCTGTGCCAATGGCGGGTGCATCCTCACCGCCGCGGGCACGCCCGATCCGGTCTGGCACGCGCGCCTTGCCGTCGAGGCGCAGCGCGCCGAGGCGCCTGCGGTGCTCTATCCCGCACTCACCCACGGGCTCGGCGCGGAATACCGCCACTGGATGGTGAGCGAGGACGGGCTCGATCTCTACATCGTCATCAAGAGCAACGCGGGTGATGTCCCCGCGCTAACCGCGCTCGCCGAGGCCCTGCGCGCGCGGCTTCCCCAAGGCTGGCGCATCCACGCCAACGGCAACAACCTCGCCTTCCTCCCCCCGTGGCTGAGCAAGCGCGCGGCGGTGCGTTACATGCTTGAGCGGGTGCGCGCCGAGACCCCCGGGCGGCTCGTGGTCGGCATCGGCGACTCCTGGTCGGACGCGGGCTTCCTTGACCTTGCCGACATGGCGATGATCCCCACGGCCGCGCAGCTGTGGCAGCACATCGCGCGCGGGCACGACTGGATCGACGGATGACGCCCTTCCACGGCTCCTACGCCCCCGAGGACGTGACCTTCCTCCTGAAGCCCGCCGCGGTCGCGCTGACCGACGTCGCGGAGAAGGAGGCGCTGATCCAGTCGGGCGCGCGGCACTATTCGGAGATGCTCTCCGAAGAGCGCCTGCCCGATGCGCGCTACCTCGCGCTCTATGAGGCGGCGCTGGCGAGGAATGCGGGGCGATTGAAGGCCGATATCGCGGCGCTGGCCGAGGCGATCACCGCGCGCCCCGAGACGGCGACAAGCTGCACCATCATCTCGCTCGCCCGCGCGGGCACGCCCATCGGGGTGCTGCTGCGCCGCGCGCTTGCCGCGAGGGGCGTGGACGTGGCGCACTATTCGGTCAGCATCATCCGCGGGCGCGGGATCGACCGCGTCGCGCTCGCCCATATCGCCGCCGCGCGCGGGACGGCAGATGCGGTGTTCGTCGACGGCTGGACCGGCAAGGGCGCGATCACGCAGGAGCTCGAGGCGAGCCTTGCCGATGGCAGCACCGGCTTTGCCCCCTTCCTCGCGGTGGTCGCCGATCCGGCGGGCTGCGCCAGCCTTGCCGCGACTTCCGAGGATTACCTCATCCCCTCGGGCATCCTCGGCGCGATCGCCTCGGGGCTGGTCAGCCGCTCGGTGCTGAGCGCAGAACTGGTGGGCGAGGGCGAGTTCCACGCCTGCCGCCACCTCACCGAACACGCCCACGCCGACCGCAGCCGCGCCTTCATCGCCGCGGTCGAGGCCGCCACGCCCTCGCAGGCCAAGCACCCCGGCTGGAGCCCCGCCAGCGCCGCCGCCAGCCGCAAGGCCTGCGCCGCGCTGGTCGAAGGCCTGATGGCCGAATTCGCCGTCACCAACGTGAACCGCATCAAGCCCGGCATCGCCGAGGCGACCCGCGCCGTCCTGCGCCGCCTGCCGCAAGGCGTGTTCGTGCGCGATCTGGCCGACCCGGAAGTGGCGCATTTGCTGCACCTCGCACAGCAATCGCAGGTTGCCGTCGAACAGCGGGAACTCGGCAACTACCGCGCCGTAACATTGATTGCGAAAGCAGGAGGCGCTGAATGACGAAAGCGGTGGAGCTTGGCGCAACGCTCTACATCCCGGTGCAGCACCCCCGTCTCGCGGAAGTGCTTGCCGGAGCCAACCCCGATCTGCGCTCGGTGGTGATCTGCCTCGAGGATTCGCTCCACGAGACCGAGGTGGGCGCTGCGCAGGAGGTGTTCCGCGCAACCTTGCGGGCGCTGGGATCGGCCCCGCCGCGGCTCATCGCCTATGCCCGCCCGCGCGGGCCGGAGATGCTCGGCTGGATGCTCGCCCAGCCGGGGATCGAGCGGCTGGCGGGTTTCGTCCTCCCCAAGAT
>NZ_LSJS01000240.1 GCF_001557325.1 Erythrobacter donghaensis | reverse complement strand
GTCTGCGCCACCGAAGGTGGCACGCAAACAAACAGCCTTACCGCCCCGATACGTCCTGCAGCATCCCTGCATCGAGCAGCGCGATCCCGCGCTTCCCCTCGCGCCGGATCGCGCCCATGTCTTCCAGTTCGCCCAGCTTGCGGCTGACGGTCTCGATCGTCAGGCCGAGCATGTTGGCGATCTCGCCGCGGGTCAGCGGCAGCTCGAAATGCTTGGCGAGGTGGCAGGAACTGTCGCTCGCCGCGGCGGCGAAATCGTGGAGCAGCGCCGCGAGCCGCGCCTCGGCGCTGGCGTGGCCCGTGAGTTCGAGCAGGTTGCGCGTCGCCAGCAGGTCGGCCTGGCTGCGGCGCAGCAGCGCGCGGGCGAGGGCGGGGTAATCCTCGATCGCGCGCTCGATGTCGGCGCGCGCGAAGGTGCACAGGCGGCTCTCGGTCAGCGCCACCACGTCGTGATGCGCGAAAGGCGCGAACAGCTCACCGATGAAGCCCGCCGGGTGGACGAGCGCGAGGATCTGCTCGTTGCCCTCGACATCCACCGCCGAGACCTTGAGCGCGCCGGTCAGCAGCGTCGCGCAGGCGGCTTCCTCGTCTCCGGCGGCAAACAGCATCTCGCCGCGTTTCAGCGTGCGGGTGCGGCCCGCGGCGGCCATCGCGTCGCGCTCATCGGGGGTGAGCACCGCGCAGGCGGCGGTCTCCTTCACCGGGCAGGTGGCACAGGCGAGGTTCATGATCCCATTGTTCCCCAGAGCCGCGCGATCGTCTCGTCCTCGCGGGCGAGGGTGGCGGCGACTTCGCCCTGCGCGGCGGTGAGCGCCGGATCGGGGCTGAGCGCATTGGCAGCCTCGGCGGCGAGGCTGTCGAGCGCGGCGAGCGCGCTGGCGGTGCGCCCGCGCTGGGTGTCGAGCTCGGCGAGCGCGATCAGGGCGGCGGCGCGCTCGGCACTTTCGGCGGGCTGGCCGGCGGCGGCGCGGGCGAGTCGGGCCGCTTCCCCGGCGCGCGCGGCAAAGGCGCTGTCGGCGCTGGCGGCGGCAGCGCGCAATTCGGCAAGCCGCGCCGGGTCGGTCGC
>NZ_LSJS01000239.1 GCF_001557325.1 Erythrobacter donghaensis | reverse complement strand
CGGCCGTTTTCCCGAAACCGGCCATATGACGCCACGGTTTTCACCGGACGCTTACTCTGGTTGGGCTGAAGCTGCCCCTGTAATTCTGCCTTACCGTCCAAGCAGAAACACCGAATGACCGGCACTTGAGGTTAACGCCACAGTCCTTAAAGGCACATGTCCGTTCATGCCGACACAGCAGTGAATAGTCCCGGCGCCAGCACCGATATCCGCTAGATCAGGTTCTCGATTGCAATCTGCGCATCATTTTCGATGATGGTCGCGACCTCCTGATAGATCTGGGCGTCGACATCGGATTCGCTGGTTTCGATAGACACAACAAGCGAGTAAGGTAGCTTGCGCAACCAGCGCTCACCGCGCTTGCGATCGCCCCACCAGCCTTTTGCTGGCATCACCCCAATTCCGTCTTTCAGCAAGAGATCCGATGCCGGTCCCGTCCACACGTCATGATGAAGCGAACCCCGCCGGGCGTTGGTCGGCCCGATCGTGAAGCGATCATCCTCATCGAAATCGTCGCGCTCATAATCATCATCGCGGGCAAGCCGATTGACCCGGGCGATCGCCCGCTCGGGCGTCTCGTCTTCAATCCCCTTGAGGAAGAAACGAAGCTTGACCGAAGGATAGCGGTTTGCTTGCTGACGGGTCGAACGCGACGGATTGGGCTCGACGAAATAGGACAGAGTGACCCGCAGGCGCACTTCCTCGGGACCGAGCTCTTCCAGCGCTTCGCGCGGCCACGGTAAGTCATGCCACTTCATCTCACCGAGCGCGATCAGGTCGCTGGCGCCGCGGCGATAAGTTTGGATCTCGTCCTGCACGATCATCGTCAACGCATTATCGAGGCTGAGCAGGGCGCGTTCACGGTCGGGCTTGCCGAACCCAAAGCGCTGCAACAACTCCGCATAGTCGCCCCGCGACGGTCGCCGCGGCAAACGCGCGAGCATCGCCGGGGTCCAACGTGCAGAGTGAATCATCAGCGCGCGAACCGTCTGCGGCGTCGCATCTGGGTAGGCGGCCAGAATGGCGGCGGCGAGGCCACTCGCCGCCGCGGTCGCCGCGCTCGTCTCGCCCGTGCAGGTGAATCGATGCGCGGCAAAATCGCGGGCGGTGGTTACGATGCTCAAATGCGGCGCATGCAACGTCGCGATCCCATCGACATCGGTGACCCGATTTCCGCCCTCCATGACAATATCGGGCTTGTTGCACAGCGTCGGACGCACCCACGCGAGGCCCGTACGTGACGTCGGACAGAGATCACCCTCGCCGGCAATATGGCCGGCCGGCTCGTCATCTTCGACCAAATGCGTGCAGGCACCCACCGTCACCGCGTTGAGCGCTTGCGCCGGCGACCGCATCGGCGACGCGTCGTTCAGCGCGATATGATCATCGACCTCGTAAGGCTGCTCGTCGATGTTGCCCGCGGGCACGAAGAACAATCGCTGCTTACCCGGCCGCCCGAAGGCAAGCTGGTCGATCGTCGTCGACAGGCTCGAAGGTCGGCCGTCCGATCGTTCGCGCGGGACGCTCATCGACAGGGAATAGATCCGGTCGGCCTTGGCCGTCCGCTCAATAAGCCGCACCGCCTCACGCACCGACGTGCCCGGCAAGGGCTGTGCAACGCCGGGGACGCCAGGCGGCAGTACCGTCACGGACTCCAGTCGATGCGTGACCAGTACGGGGTCAACCCCCGCCAGGAGAGGAGCAAGATTTCCATACAATGCGACGCCGGCCATGCCAGTGCCATGACCGTGGTGATCGGTGGCATTCCATGCCGCATTGATAGTCAGGCAACGGTCAGACTCGAGAAACGGTGCCAAGAGGGGATGGGCGCGGCGCACGCCGCTGTCGAGCACGCAGACCCGCGGCGCATCTGCGTCCGGTTCGACAATGCGTTCCAGCAGACGGTTTGCCGCGGCCGCCTGCTGGCCTGGCGAAAGCTCGAGCAGTTGCGCCATGAACGAGGATGCCGCGCGCAATTCCGCGACAACCGGGACCTTGCGGATCAACTCACGCAGTTGCCGACGCGTGCAGTGGGCGCGCACCACGACCGCCTCGGGAAACACCAGGTGGCCACGTTCGATTCCGATGTCGAGCTCCGGCGCTGTGTCGCGTATCCAGTCCTCTGTCCCCGGTCGCAGCCAAAGCTCCCAGGCAAACATCTCGTCGATTGCCGGCAGATCGTCCTGATCGGTCCAGAGGTCACGCAAGGTAGCCAACCGGATCCGCTCGACCCGGTCGAAGAACTCCTCGTTGCTCGGCCGGGCGCCCACGCCCGGCTCGCTTTCCGCATAGGCTTCAGTAGCCCGCTTGAAGCGATCGGCCTTGGCCGCGCGCATGAACACATTGGCGGTCTGCTTGCCGTCGTTCACCTCGACCGACAGCAGATCGATACCCCGACGGGACGATTCGAAAAACTTGAGCGGCATCGGCGTCGCGCTTGGCGCTTCGAAACTCAGATAGAAGCCGCGCTCCGCTTCCGGCAGCAGTACCTGCTCGGCGATCCGCTGCGCATTCCGTGCGACGGCCGCTTCGACCGCGGCGACCAACGCCTCAGCGTGCGCTTTGCGGTCACCGCGCTGGACCCGGACAGTGCGCACAACGGGCGACACACCGCGGAATGGAATGCCGCGGCCCTTACGTCCAACAAAGAGATGCGGATGCTCCGCCATGCCGGCTACAAGAATCCTCGGCTAGATCGAATGACCCTGCCGGCGCTCGGAGAGCGCGCCGACAAGCAGGTCAGAGTCCAAACCGCCGTCATGGTCGAGCACTGCGATCCGTGCTGCATCGGCCGCACCTCGGGCGATGTCGCAATGCGACATGCCCTTGGTTTCCGCAATCAACCGATCCCAATCGAGCCCCTTCAGATTGAAGGTTGTCAGATTATTCTCGATCACCGCCCGTGCCTGAACTTCGTCGGGTAGCTCGTAACTGAAGATCGCGTCGAACCTGCGAAACAGGGCCTTGTCCAGCAACTTAGCGTGATTGGTCGCGGCCAGGATCAGACTAGTGCTGCGATCTTCCTCAAGGAATTTGAGGAAGGCCGTAGAAATCCGCCGGGCTTCGCCGACATCGTTAGGTGCCGAGCGTTCGGCGCCGAGCGCATCGAGCTCATCAAACAGATAGACGCCGCGATTGTTAGCGATGGATTCGAATACTAGGCGGAGCTTGGCTGCGCTTTCGCCCATGAATTTAGTGATGATGCCGTCAAGTTCGATCGTGAACAAAGGAAGCGACAGCTCGCCGGCAAGCGCTGCGGCGGTGCTCGTCTTGCCTGTGCCAGGCGGCCCGCTGAGCAGCAATTTGCGCCGCGGATTGAGGCCGTGGTCCTCGAGTTTCTCGCGCTGGCGCTGCTCCTTGACGATCCGCATCAGAGCCTCGTCGAGCCGTTCCGGCAGGACCAGAGAAGACAGCCGGATGCTCGGGAAGCTCGCCGTCAGGATCCCGGCCAGTTCACCGCGCGGGCGCACCATTGGAATGGGGTCGCGCGTGCGCTCGATCGATGCCGACTGATTGCGCGCCTCTTCGACAAGCGCGCGGAGCTCCTCCGCTACCTTGCTATGGCCCCGCTTGGCTGCGTCGGAAGCCAGCTGCAGCGCCACCTGCTCGAAACGACTGCTGTCCCCCCGCGTGTGGCTGCGGACAAGTGAAATGATCTGGGCGGCGCTGGCCACTAAACCCCCTGACGCGGCAGCCAAAAAGCTCTGCTACACTCTATGCATGAAGCTTCAAAGAGCTCCAAGTCTTTTGCGCAAGACCGAATCATTTTCGTACTTCCTGACTCACCCATCCTGTCGCTGCCACCGACGGCACCAACCGTTGAAGAAACTATCGAATTCTGAGTGTGACCACTCGGGTCTCGGCAGATTCAGGCTGCCAAGGCGCGCGTAATTCCAACTGTATGCTTATGTCGCCTGCGCGCCGCGGTGTCACCTGAAAGATGTCGGGTGCGGTACCGCCGAATGCCGCCGCCGGCCGCGCCGGAAGCCGCTTAACTTCAACCCCGTGTGCAGGTCGCGCTTCCCATCGATACCCGGTCGTGCCCACGCCGGGGAGGGCAAGCTCCAGCGTTCGCCCGATCTCGGCATCGACCGCCGATGTGCCTTTGGGGACATCCCGCATCATGGGCCGCTTGTCCTCACACTCTCTCGACCTCGATCCCGATGAACGGGAATTCTTGGTCAAGGCCGCATTGTCCGTATGCAATGCGGAACAGTCCATTTTCGCCCCAAGCTTCGGACCAGCTGTTCTTGCCGATCCAACACGAAGATTCGTCATCATAGCCGATGATGCAGACAGCATGGAGACCGACCTCGTCGCCGGTCGCGTGTTCATATATGCCGCCCGTGTAGTAGCGAAAATCATCATAGACCCGCATTCCCGCGATCACCGGTCCGCGCGCAACGGCGTAACGGCGATCTTCGGCGCTCAAGGCCGTCTGCCAGTTCGAGATCCGGATCGCTGCAGGGATCGCTGTGCATTTAGCATCGACCGCATAAGGAAGGTCGACCTCGAGGCCGACCCCCTCCGCGGCACGCTCAATCGCAGGGACGAAGTCCCATCCGCTCTCGCAGCAATCTCCACAGCCGCAGAAGAAAAGGTCGGCTTCCGACAGGTCGAGGGTCACGGCGTTGTCCTCAGCAATCGCCAGCGCGCTCTCCATGGCTGCGCAAGTGGCGAACGCAACACATGCCCCACACAGCCCTTGGAACTTCACGGGCGAAACGCGGCCGAGCTCGCGCCAGTCTATCTTGACCGGCCGCTTGGCCCGAAACGCATCAGGCGTAACTGTAGCGACCTTCAGGGCTTGGGCTTCCAGGTTCGCCGGCCGTAGACCGAACTGGCCGGGCGTCGCCGCGACCGCGGAGATTGGCGTGTCCCCGGCTTCCCAGCCAAGCCGCTTAGCGCTGATCGCGGTTTGAACGTCGGCAAGGTCAACCAATTTCATTGTCTCCTAATTATGTCTGGTCCGCACCATGGATGGTCAGGTTATGCGACCAGGATACGCCGATGAAAAGCGGGATCCCTCCGGCAGAGGAATTGGGCTGGAGCCAGCATCGTCGATGCGTTTGGATAGCCACACACCGCACGAATGGGACTGTCTTGCTGGCTCAGAATTTCTTCCGCTCCTGACGTCTGACCTTTGGGACTGTCAAACATGGCCAAAGATCAGACCATCCTCAGCTGCAGTCGGCTCTTGGAAGAATCTGCCGTTCAGCTTGCCATCTGGCAGAATCGGGAATGTCCCAAGTTTGGACTTGCAGCCGGGCCGCGCCCAATTGGCTCAGGGCGAAATGGGTGCGTTCAATCCCCTACCGGGACGCAGTGATGGCCCTGAATAGCTGGTCGATGTAGTCGCTGTTGTTCTTCTCCATAAAGAGGACATTCCTAACCTCGAGGTCCGCACGGTTCAGCCGTCGCGAGTTGAGCAGATCCCCAAAATCAGTTTCGGACAGGATGAATGCGTCCAAGCTGAGCGAGCCGTCGCCAATCTCTCGCTGGAGCTTCTTGACCTCCTGGAAGAGGCCAAACTTGGGGTCGTCAAGATCGAGGTTACGGATACCTTTGGGATCAAGAAAACTCAGGCTCTGATGGCCCGTTTCATCATCGACCAGCCACAGCAAGAAGTCGGGGTAGAAGTTGCCCGCAAGGGCGAAGCCAAGACCCTTTGCTTTGGTGTCGGCATTGCGGAGCAGGTACATACTCCGCTTCCCGATGGCCACCCTCCCCGCATCGGATTCGTAAAAGGCCATAAGGTCCTTCACGAACCTGACTTCACTTTCCGCGCCTAGGCCTAGCGGCCGCATCTTCAACGGGAGGGAGCCATCCTTTACCGGGCAGAGCAGCGGGTAAAACAGGTGACGGTCGAAGCTGATCGCGACCATGTTGGCCGCATGCCACTTGCTGGCTTCGCCGATGTTCCCGGCCGCAACAATCTCCTGCAGGGCCTTCAAACGGTTGAGGTAGGTTTCGCCCGCGTCACTGTTCTCGATCTCGAACTGGTATAGCTTGAGCATCGAGCCATGCTCTTCGGTCACCTCGTCGAGGTCGAAATACTGACCCTCGTAGGCCGCTTTCAGGCCCTGATAGAAACGATCAGTGTAGTCGCAAAGCAGCTGAAGCAGGACGTCCTGGAGCTTCAAGATCGTCGTGAACCCCGAGAATGTCAGCTCACTCGCTGGCATGAACAACGTGTACCAGTCGTCGCGGCTCTCGCAGAATTGGCGAAGCCGGGCCTTTTCGAGGCGGAGATTGCTCCAGCTCTTCTGCAGCTTGTACTGCTGCAGCGACAGGAAAAGGCGGTCCCAATCGAACATGGACATGATGGCACGGTCGATCTTGCCGGCATTGCGGGCATTACCGTCATCCGCCTGCCCCTTGCCATCTGAGGCCATAGCCTCAACGCGTGGGTAGAGGTCCAGCGTGACATGCGGCGGCTTGATCTTGCCTTCGAATTCCGCAGGCACCTCGTAGAGCCATGGGAAATGGACTCGCTTGAACCCCTTGGCCTGATTGTCCTTGTAGCCATCGCGCAGTTTGAGCGTTTTCAGGCGCCTGCCAGTCGGCAGGTTGCTGCGGGTCGGAAAATCCAGCGTGATGATCTCGTCGCTAGGCGTGATTCCTTCCTCGATAAGGTATTCGCGGAAGGTGGCCATGTAGTCGGCCCGCACCCCGAAAATGTTGAGCGCCTCCAGCTTTTCCAGGTAGCTTCCCTTCGGCCGTTCGGTCGGCAGTGAGCGTTTCAGCGACATGTCACGCCCCTTCAGTCGGACGCCGCGGCCGAAGAGCTGGATGATCTGGGAGCCCTCGCCCCGCCCCATATTGAGCAGGCCCATGGTGGACACCCGCCAGCTCGACCACCCCTCGGTGAATTTGCGTGAGCCGACCAGCATCGACATGCGGCTTTCAGGCAGGTTGATCTGATGAAACAGGCTGCCTGCGAAGTCGTGGCTTTCGGTGTCGAAACCGGTCTCGGCCTCGTCTGCGGTTTTGAAGAAGCCGCTATCATCACCGATGTTGATCAGGCCGAATGGCTCTGAGCTGCCGACACGCAGCGCCAGTTCGCCCTTGCTGCTCTTGAGGTTGATGAGCTTCAGGCGCTGGCGTGATTCCGCATTGAAGACGCGGCGCAGAATGTCGGCGTAAACGGCATCGGCATCTTGCCCGAGAAGTGGCGTGAAGCGCCCGGCGAAGATGCTGCGCCCCTTGGTATCGAGCAATTGGGCGCGGTCGGCAATCAGCTCTGCGATCCAGCCTTTGGCGCGTTCGTCATTGTTCAAAAACCCGGCGAGGAAGCCGAGCACCGCCATCAGGTCGCTCTCTTCCCCGGCGACGGTATGGCCGACAAACACCCAGAGCGGCCGCTCGATGTTGAAATCGGCCATGATCGGCCGCTTCGTCTCCCACAGGTAGAGCTGCTGGTAGAACGCTAGCAGGCACGCCGTGAAGTAAAGCGCGCGGGTATCCTCATCGCGGTCATCCGCCAGGTTGAGGATCAGGTGCTCCTTGCCGTAGCCATCGGCGTAGAAGAACTTGTAGCTGTAGTCGAACAGGATCGCCTTGGCGTAGGTTTCCTTCACGGCATCGCTGCGCGCCCGCTTCTGCTCGGCAAGGCTGAGGCTCAGCTGCGCCTTTTCGTCGCCTGTGAGGGTGCGCCATTGGCGATCCGGGAAGATCCGTTTGGCCTTCTTTTTCAGCAACTCCTCCTCGGCCTTCTCGACTGTCATGCCCTTGCCGACGGCCTGCGAGAATGTTGCGCTGTATTCGAAGGCGAAGCCCTTGCTGACCAGCTTCTCGCGGCGGGCGAGCCACGCGCCTGCGCCGCTGCTGGTGCCGCGATGGCCTTCATCGACCAGCACGAGATTGTCGCCCTCGAAGGCGTCCACGGCGACCGTTTTGTCGCCGCCCTCGTCCCCGAGCTTGTTGACGTCGATCACCTCGATCGTGCCGGGGAAGTCCGGCGCGCGGTTCTTGTCGAACAGGCGGTGGAACGAGAAGCCGGAGAGCGACAGCTCCTCAAGGTGCTGGCGGGACAGGCCCTCATTTGGGGTGAGGATGATGATCTTGTCGGGATAAGCGCCCGAGCCGACGCCCGCATTCCCGCCACGGTAATAGTGCAGATACTGACGGATATTGACGTGGAGCAGCAGCGTCTTGCCGCTGCCGGTCGCGCTCCAATAGGCGATCTTGTTGAGGTCGTCTGCGGTGTAGGGGCGGAATGGTTCGGCCCCCTCTTCCACCAGGTAAGCCTTCAGCTCGTCGTTCAAGCCATTGAGAAGATCCTGCCGACGGTTGAAATACCAGTCGAGGTAGATCTCGCTGAACAGCAGGCTGAGGTACTGAAAGTACTTCATCGTCAGCACCGCGCCCTCGGCGACGTTTCGCTTTTCGGTGATAGCCTTCCAGTGCCCGACGATATTCAGGTCATAGCGGCGCAGCTCGGCATTGCTGATGCGGTCGTACTCGAACAGGTCACGCACCAGTTCGTGGAAGAACCGCGTCTGCCCATCATCGTCCAGCCCCTCGTGCCGGTCGGCGCCCAGGCGCTCCTTGAGAACAGCGAGGCTCTTCCCCCGGAAGTGGGAGAGCATCCAGCGATTGAGCACCAGCTCCTGATGGAAGCTGCGACGTCTTTGCGGTGTGCGCGCCATCAGGCATCCGCCACATCGAACATGCGGGCAAGGAACTCCGGCTCGATCTGCCGAATGTTCAGTTCCTTCTCCGCGCCGCCATCGGCCTCACTGGCCTGCAGCTTCGTGGGTAGGTTGTGATCGCCGTTGACGTAGACCACGTCATACTCTTTGTCGCCCGGGTTGATGGCGAGGCGCCCGCACAGCTTGGTCAGCCCATCGTAATCGACCTTCTCGCAATCGCGCCACAGGATAAGGGTGCGCTTGCCATCAGGCAGCGTGCCTTCAACCGTGGCGAAGCCGCGCGCGAGCTGGATGTCGATCGTCTTGACCGTGAGCCCGATCAGGTAATTGAACGTCTCCACCAGGTCGACCTTGGTGCGCCGGGTCGCACCGGCGCTGTCGACCGCGATGTCCAGTTCGTAGTCGAACGGCTTGGCGAAATCCTCGACCGAGAGCAGCGATGCACGGGCTTCCACATCGAGCATGTAGCGCATCACATATTCATCGCGCGCACCCGGCCCCATCCGTTCGAGCAGGCCTTGCTGTCCGGGGTCACGCCTTAGCGTCAGGTTGTTAAGGGCGTCCTCGTAGCTTTCGATCTTTAACACCTTGAAGGCGTGGCTGATCCCAGCATTGGTCGTGGGTTGGCCAGCCTTCCAATCCGAAGAGTAAACGGCCTTCTGAATTCTCGGCTTTAGCACGCCATCGAAATATTCCCCTTGGTCAACAAGAACGTATCGACGACTTCCAGAATCATGACGGTTGAGGGAAATGGTCGCGTGTCCAGTTGTTCCGGACCCAGCAAAGTAATCGATGACCAGCGAGTCGGGTTCGGTTAGGCCAGAGACCCGCAAACAATCCTCAACGGCAAAAGGGGACTTGGCGAATGAGAAGACGGCAGAATCGCCAAACATAGCTGTAAGAGTAGCGCTACCATACTCCCGAGCCGCATATGTGTTCTTGTCCCACCAGGATCTGGGGAGAACACCCTCATTGGGTGTATGACGACGGAAAACCGCTAGCTGCCCAGTCCGGTCACGGCGAGCTTCAAGATCCGCCATGTTCTCCTGGGCGGACGTGTGGTTTAAGCTCCAGATCCGTTCTCGTCCTTTGTCGTCAAAAGGCAAAACTTCGACCTCCCCATCCTTCGGGAGGTCTAGCACTTTCCATTCGCGCTCGACGGGGAGCCATTCCAGCTGCGGAATCCGAATAGTTAAAGATGCTTCGTCAACATAGATCGGATAGTACTGCTTCGGCCTAGCCACACGATATGTTACGGCACCCCCGTCCTTTCGGAAATTGCGCCAATCAACATGCTTCCCATCTTCGATTGTAAAGCGGTCAAGTTGCTTCTCCGACCGAGGCAGCCTCTCAAGCTTTGCTTCGTCCGAGTTGCCGTAAAAAAGTGCGTACTCGTGGCAAACAGAGATCCCTGAAACCGTCGACCGACCCGATGGATTATTGCGGATCATGACGCTGCCGATCTGCAAGTCAGGTCCAAACGTTTGGTCGAGTAAGTAAGCTAACTCATGGACTTGATAATCATCGATTGTAATACAAAAGACACCGTCGGGCTCCAAAAGCCCCTTGGATGCGTCGATCCGTGATGACATCAGCGTCATCCAAGATGAATTGCGCAATTCATTCTTGTAAGCAATCGGTCCGGCATCGGTATTATATGGCGGATCAACATAGATCGCAGTAGCAGATGATCGATAGCGATTTTCCAACAGTCGCAGAGCTTGGAAATTGTCGCCATGGACGAGCAGACCATCCACGCTGGCATCTAGATCGGGAATAGCCTTGAGCAGATCGGCGCGGAAATTAGCGTCAAACAGCGCCGTATCCATCATCAGATAGGGCTGGGCATTAAGGTCAGCAGCGGTGCCGGGTGCGGAGCTGTCGCGCATGCCCAGATCGTGCCACTGCGCCCATTGTGCGGGGTTGGCTGCGATCCGATCATAGAGGGCCTCGGGCACCCGATCGAGCGTGACGCAGTAATGCGCGGCCACGACAAACTTCTTCTTCAGCCACAGCTTCTTCTGGAAATCCTCGATGCTGGCGAGGAAGGTGATCAGATCCTGTGCAATAGCGCGCAGGCACTGGATCATCCGCAGGTTGGCTTCGATCGCAGCGAAGCTCTTGGCGTCCTGCACATCGTCGAGGTTCATCACCTCGTTCTTGATGTAGAAATCGAGCTCGCGGCGCAGGAACGTGCCGAGGTCCTTGTGGATGAAATAGTCGGCCGTGTTCTTCTGGGTATAGGTCGTCAGGTGCTTTTCCAGAACGGTGCGCTGCGGGTTCTTGTCCGTCGGCGCGCGGGTGGTCAGGTCAAGCCAATTCGCCTTGACCGTCTCATCAGCCAGCACGGCCTGCACCGCGGCATCGACCAAACTTTCCTGCTTTGTCTTGGCCGGGAACGCCCGGTATTCGAACCGGATAACGAGATCGCCGTCTTCCTCGGCAATGGGGACGATCTCTTCCTCGTAAGGCTCGCCCTCATCATCGACGCGGGTGACGGTGCGCGCCTCGGCCAACGCGAAGCGGCGGTCCTTGTCGTTGTCCTTACGATTGTCCTTGGCGGTGTCCGCAGCGATCAGAAGGAACCGAACAGCGCGCCCATCGGACAGCTTAAAGCCGTAATTGCTGAACGCCTCGCCGGACTTGGTGTAGTACTGGTCCTTGTTTGCCCAGTGCAGCACCACCTCTTCCCCAGCATAGGGGATGGCATAGGTGTCCCCCTTGTACCGGCGCTGGCTGATGAAATCGCCCTTGTCGTAGTAGCGCGAGAAGAACGCCAGCAGGTGCGAGAAGACGGCGTTCTCGTGATCGGATGCGCCGGATGAGGCGTTTGCAATCGCCGCGCGCAGTTCCTTGACCTTGGGTGCAGACTCTGGGTCGACGCCGGCAGAGGTCAGGGCCTTGATCGTTTCATCGAGTTCGCGCTGCTGCGCTTCCATGTTGGCCGCAGAGCCTGTGGCCAGCGCCGCCTCCACCTGCTCCCGCAGCCGCTTGGTCAGGTATTCGTTGATCTCGTCCGCGCGGGCATTGAGGATGCGGTAGACGCCGAAATCCAGCTCCGGCCGGTCAATCTGGAAAATCTCGCGCAGCTTGGTGACGAGTTCGTCGAATTTGCTCACATTCGCTCCTTGGGGGACGCTGGCAGCCCTGGCTCGGACGGTGCCCTTGGTCGTCGACGCTTAGCTACAGTGTCGACCGCATTCTGCAACCGTTCGAGGTCGCCGTCCGGTATGGTATGACGGTGAAGCACAAGCACATCAATCACTTCGTCAATCAGTTCTGAGAGCGAGAATTCTTCATTCCGAATGGATATGTGCCCGGCCTCACTTTGAATCCGCCGGGGCCAGAAGCTGGCAGTCTCGATCGCAGACCAATCAAAATCTGGCGAGCGATCCTTATCGCGCGAGAGCTTTCCGCTTTGATTTACCCGGATTGGGAACTGCGTAGCGACACGTCGTGCAATGACGAACCGGACTTCCCTGTCCGTCACGAGCTCGAGCAGTTGTTGAACCTGCGTCACGTCACCATGTCTCGCAAAGTGTTGCAGAGCTGCGCGCATGGCGTCCTCATAGGCCTTGCGATAATTCGGATCTCGCGGATACCACCCAAGGTCTAACGGTTTGGTTGGCATAGGACGAGGACTCTCAGACAACAGACCAACGGATGGTGAAAAGCGTTGCGGACTGCGTGCGCTGAGCCATACGCCTTTGCAGCGCATCGATCATGCTGTCCCGACGTTCGGAAATTTCGTCTTCAACGTCAAAGATTTCCTGCCGCTGCTTGCGCTGCTTCCGTTCCAATTCCTGCAGCTTCCTCTGCGCCTCGTGCTCCTCCTCGACCGTGGCGGCATTGCGGGCCTGGCGCCGCATCGCCTTGATTTGCTCCTTGGTATCCTTGAGCGCCCGTTCGGCTGCGAAGATCTTGTCTTCTGCCCACTGCTCCAACTTTTCGCGCGCGTGTGCAAAATGCTTGCCGCTAGCCTCGGCAGCCTGATTGAGCGTGGCTTTTTCAAGGCGGTCTGCGCCAGCCTGAAGCCGGGCGGCGATGCCATCCGGCACCGAGATCGGACGCACCACGGTCGCGCCGATGGAAAACATCTTGTCGCAGACCTCGGCCTCGAGCGAGCGCCCATCATCGTCCATGCCCGAGAGGAGGAGATGTTCCTCGTCCTCGAAGGCAGAAATGGTCAGCCGACGCAGGGTCAGCCACCCGCTGCTCCCCCGCAATTCCTCCATAACCGCATTGCGAACCGGATGACCGCTGACGTCGAAGTGCAGTTCGGCGGTGGGTGTTGGAAGCGCCTTCGCCGCATCGAGCACATGCTCACCCAACGGATGGGAGAGCCGGTACAAGAAGTTCCCGTGGGAGTTCGCCTCCAAACCGTCTTCGCGCAGCTTGGAAATCAGGTGGTATCGGCCTCGGGGGATTTCGGGTGCTGGTGGCTGGCGCAAATCGAAGGTCAGGCTGGCTGGGTCGAACTGCGCTGCCGCGTCGAGGATATGGCGAGTGACGTCCCAGAATTTGCTGCTGATCCGGTCAAGCTGGGCCTTGGTCTCGTTCAGACGCAGCCTCAGCCGGGCGTGAACATCTTCATCAAAATGCTCCAGCAGCGTGGCGCGGGTTTCGTCCATGCGGGACGCGATTTGCTCCTCAAGCTCGGCCTGCAAGGCATCAAAGGCCGACTTGATCTCGTCCTCGGTCCGGCACTTCTCGTAGATCGCCAGGATCCGGCGCTCAAAATCGACACCTGACTCGATCGCGCCGAGCACCTCGTCCGACGCGCCGAACACGCCATCGAACAGCTTGAACTTGTCGCGGAGCAATTCATGCACCCGCATATCAACCGCGTTGCGCTCGTTGAGAAAGTTTATGACGATGACGTCGTGGGTCTGGCCATAGCGGTGACAACGTCCGATCCGCTGCTCGATCCGCTGCGGATTCCAAGGTAGATCGTAGTTGATGACCATCGAGCAGAACTGGAGGTTGACGCCCTCGGCCGCCGCCTCGGTAGCGATCATGATGTCGGCATGGTCGCGGAAATAGTCAATCAAGGCGCTGCGCATGTCGATCGCACGAGACCCGGTGGAGCGGCCGCTATCGGCATTTTCGGCGATCCAGCGCTCGTAGATCGCTTGATTGTCCTCGCCAGCATTGGTGCCGCTGAAGCTGACGACCTTCCCTCGGTGGCCGTTTTCTTCGAGGAACCGTTTGAGATAATCCTGGGTCCGACGAGACTCGGTGAAGATCAGCGCTTTGCGCTTGGCGCCCATTTCAGCCTGCTTGGCGAACCCGATCTCCAACGCCTTCTGGAGCGCAAAAGTCTTGCTGTCGGTTTGGATCGCCTTCGCCCGGTCAACCAGAGCGGCAATCTCCTCGGTTTCCTTGCGCAACTTGATCGGTTGGATGACCATCTCTTGATCTTCCCGGTCGCTCTCCGCTTCCCATTCCTCGAGCAACTCAGGCTCGAACTCCTCATCTTCGAGAAGGGCCTCGATCAGGTCGCTGCCTGAATCGGACTCGCTTTTGCGGAGGTCCTCGAGCCGAGATTTCATGGTCGAGAGGGTCCCGGCAATTGCGACCGACGATGACGCGAGCAACTTTCGCATCACCAGCACCGTGAGATGCCTTTGCCGATCCGGCACCGAATACGTCCCCTCTTCCTCAAGGAATTTCGTGACCAGATCGTAGAGCTCCTGCTCGGCATCAGTGGGATAGAATGGCTGGGTCAGGGCATGCCTTGCCGTGTAGCGAACGTACTCCATGACCTGTCGGCGCAAGGTTCGCTTGCAGAATTCGGTCAGGCGGCCACGCAGTTCCGCGATGCTGCCGCCCGCGTTCATGTACTTCGCGCGAAAGGCATATTGGTCGCCAAACAGTTCCTCATCGATCAACGTCGACAGGCCATAAAGTTCAAGCAAGCTGTTCTGCAGCGGAGTGGCCGTCAGCAGAAGCTTCTTGCGACCTTCGGTTGCCCACCGGATAGCCTGCCCAAGCCGATTGCTCTGCCTGTAGGCGTTCCGCAATTTGTGTGCCTCGTCGATCACCACGAGGTCCCATGCGATCGCACGTACCTCGTCCTGCAGCCTCGCCGCGTAATGATAGGACGTGATCAGCACAGCCTTCTGCTCAAGAGGCCAAGCATGACCTTCCCGGCGAAGCTCGCGGTAGGTTTTTGCGTCCAGAACGAACGCTGGGAGGTTGAACTTCTCTTGAAGCTCATTCGCCCATTGCTGGCGAATGGCGGCGGGGCAGACGATGATCAGGCGTCGCTTGCGCTCCGCCCACTTCTGGCAGAGAACGATCCCCGCCTCGATGGTTTTGCCTAAACCTACCTCATCAGCAAGAATGACACCCTGAGACAAAGGCGATTGCAGTGCAAAGGTTGCGGCTTCGATTTGGTGCGGGTTGAGGTCGACCGATGCGTCGAACAACGACATCGATAGATTATCCTCAGCACCGGAGGGCGCCTGGCGGGTCACCTGGTACGAAAAAAGTCGGGCGTGGTAATCGGTAATCCGCATCCGCCTTGGGTAGCATGGACTATAAATCAGACCAGCCCCCGAAACTAATCAACCGTAAGAAGGCCTTCGTACCGCAGCCTTTTCGGCGCCTAATCTCGATAGTCAGCGAAAGGATCCCGTGCCCTACACTCCGGATGAGATTGACCAGCTTTTTGCCGAGCGCTTGGAATGGACGGATCGGTGTCGCGATCTGACTGCGACTACCATTACCCGCCCGTATAGCAGTCAACGTGCCAGAGAGTTCGGCTTGCATGGCCTGAGCAGACGTCTCAACATGCTCGATCACTGCATTGACCGTGTTTTCGAATCCATCCCACCGGACGAAGCATACCCATCACGCGTATCGCTCATGGACTCTACGGCATTCATTCAGACTTTCGTAATTAACGTGTACGGCGCGATCGAAAACTTGGCACACATCTGGTGCGCCGAGTGCGATGTCAGAGACAAGCACAAGCGCTCGCTCGCCCCGAAGCGGATTGGACTAAGGCCGGAAAATGAGATTGTCTGGAATTCTTTACCCGCGGACCTTCAGGCCTACCTTGCAGAGCATCAACAATGGTTTTCTTATCTTGAGAACTATAGGCATGCGCTTGCACACCGCATTCCACTATATATTCCGCCACGGCAACTTGGGAGCACCGACCAACACGACTTCGCTGCTATCGAAGCTCAACGCAGCGCAGCCGCTGCAGAAGGCGACTGGATCCGTTTCGATGAACTAGGAGGCGTGCAAGACCGGCTTGGCTCCTTCGAACCGCAGATAATGCATTCCTATGGCGAAGCCGCGCAGCCGGTGCGCTTTCATGCCCAGCTCATCTGCGACATAGCCACGGTGGTGGAGATAGGCGAGCGCCTTTTCCGGCAGATCGATACCCTTCGCTGATAGCAGACGCCAATGCCGCGTATCCCAGAAGCCTGTTCCGCGAGACTGTCTTAGCCAGGCTAAAATCCTATTTTTCGTGGCAATTGTTGCGCCTAACGTGACAGCCAGTTTGGGAGGCATCATGCTGAGAATTCTGATCGACACCTGCGTCTGGCTCGACATTGCCAGGGACTATCGCCACCTCAAGACACTAGACGTGCTCATCGACCTCATCCGCGATGGCAGGGTCGAACTAGTCGTGCCTCAACAGACGCTGGACGAGTTCAAACGGAACAAGGGGCGCATCGTCAAGGAGACCAGCCAAGGCATCAGCGCGGTTTTCAAGCGGGTCAGTGATGCAATCCGCGAACATGGAGAAGTGGAAGGCCGTGACACCTTGCTTCAGCGGTTAGGCGATATGGATTACCGCATTGGCAAACAGGGAGAATATGCCAATCTCAACATCGATCGCATTGAGAAGCTGCTGGCCAACGGAGCAATCGTTCAGACTTCGGACGACGTGAAAATAAGGGCGGCGCAACGCGCAATCGATAAGGTCTGCCCGTTTCACAAAAACAAGAACAGCATCGCGGATGCGGTGTTGTTGGAAATCTACCACGACATGCTGATTGGCAAGGACGACGAGGAGCACCTCGCCTTCGTGACCCACAACAAGCACGACTTCTCGTATCCATCCGGTGAAGGCCGCATGATGCTGGCCGGCGCGTAGCCGGGTTTAGG
>NZ_LSJS01000238.1 GCF_001557325.1 Erythrobacter donghaensis | reverse complement strand
ATGCCAGGAACCTGTCCTGGCTGGTCGAGGAGCGCGGGATCGAGCCGCACATCCCGGTGTTCGACAAGTCCGCCCGCCGCGATGACACCTTCGAGCGCTCGGCCTTCACCTTCGATCATGAGGATGACAGCTATATCTGCCCCGCCGGCAACCGGCTCCGCCAAAGACAGAAGGTGTATCGCGAGGATCGTCCGTTCGTCGATGAGAACGGCATGCTGCGCTACCGAGCGAGCAAGCTCGACTGTGACGCCTGCGCTCTCAAGACACGTTGTTGCCCGACCCAGCCAGCGCGCAAGATCCTGCGTTCCGTCCATGAGGGCGCCCGGGATCTCGCCCGCGATATCGCCACGACCGACGCCTATCTGGTCTCGCGCCGTCAGCGAAAGAAGGTCGAGATGCTGTTCGCGCACCTCAAGCGCATCCTCAGGATGGACCGCCTGCGCCTGCGAGGTCCAAACGGCGCAAGAGACGAGTTCCTCCTCGCCGCCA
>NZ_LSJS01000237.1 GCF_001557325.1 Erythrobacter donghaensis | reverse complement strand
TGCCCGATCCCGCCATAACGCACCGCGAAGGCGCCCTTGGGGTTCTTGATGACCGGGCCATGCACAGAGCGCAGCACTTCCTTGCGGACGGGCAGGACGACCGGCCCCATCCTGACCGGCAGCGTCACCCACTCGCTTTCCAGATCGCGCCATTCGCCGTCGAGCTTGTAGCGCTTGCCGGTTTCGTCGAGCTCGAGCTGGTAGACGTCGATCATGTCGGGGGTGTTGACCGTGTTGGTCCACCCCAGATGCTCGTTGTGGCCGAGGAAGGGGAAAGGAGAACCGGGGAAGTTCGCGCCCGCGAAGTGCCAGCCTTCGCCGCTTTCGACCACGAGTTCATACCACGCCACCCCGCCGCGCAGCGGCTGGTGCGAGTTGGAGACGAGCGTCGTCGTGCCGCCGCCCTTGGCAGGCGCGACCGCGAAGGCGTTGGAGCCGAGGTGCTCGGCATCCTCGCCGAGCGGCAGCACCAGGGTGCGCGCCTGCCTCGGCGCGGCGGCAGGCGCAGGCGCGGACGCCTCCAGCGGCGGGCGGGGGAAGCCGGGGATGTCGGGGCCATGCTCGCGGCGCAGCTCCTCGCCCGCCACCAGCGGCCCGATCACCCCGTCGAGCCCGAAGAAGAAGGGCTGGCGCAGCGCGAAACCGGCGGCCACGTCGATCCCGGCGACGGGGAAGAGATTGGCGAGCTTCAGCTCCTCCGGGTGCTCCTCGGCATATTGGTTGAGGCCCGCCGCATAGGCTTCGAACAATGCGCGGGTGTCGGCGGGGAGCCCCGGGTACTCCCGCTCCGCCGTGCCGCGCGCGTCGAGCAGGTGGTAGGCGTAGTCGAACTTCGCCCCGTCCTCGCCCGCGATCGCGCCGTATCGCCCGCGGCTCATGGCGACCACGTCCTGGAGGGTGAAGAAATCGTCCTCGGCATGGGCGATGGCGACGCCGTAGGCGGTATCGGCGTCGGTCTTGCCGGTGATATGGGGCACGCCCCATTCGTCGCGGATGATCTCGGCCGAATAGGTCCGCGTGCCCGCCGGAGAGGCGGCGCTCGCCATCATCACAGGCTCCCAGGTGGCGAGCACCGCGAAGGCAAGCACGACCAGAACCACCAGCGCAAAACCGCCGCGCTTCACCCATTTCATGACGGATTTCTCTCCCAAATCACGCGGCTCTTCCATCGCTTGGGCGAGGGCCGCGGTCAAGCGGCCACGCAGCCTCTTGCCTTGCGCGCGGATTGAACCCACCTAGTCGGGTAATACACCTCCCGCCGACCTTTTTGCGGGCGGGGGCTTGTGTTGCCAAAGTGCAACACTATTTGCTGGCGGTACATTTGGAGGGTTTGGACCACCATGAATCTGGAGAAATTCACTGATCGCGCGAAGGGCTTCCTGCAGGCCGCGCAGACCGTCGCGATCCGGCTCAATCACCAGCGCATCACCCCGCTGCACATCGCCAAGGCGCTGCTCGAGGACAGCGAGGGCATGGCCGCCGGGCTGATCCAGCGCGCCGGCGGACAGGCGCCGCTGGCGGCGACCGCGGTGGACGCGGGGCTGTCGAAGATCCCCGCTGTCACCGGCAGCGGGGCGCAGGCCACCCCGGGTCTCGACAATGACGCGGTGCGCCTGCTCGACCAGGCCGAGCAGCTCGCCGACAAGGCGGGGGACTCCTACGTCACGGTCGAGCGGATGCTGACCGCGCTCGCCCTCTCGCCGACGCCTGCGGGCGAGGCCCTGAAGGCCGCCGGCGTCACCCCGCAATCGCTCAACACCGCAATCGAGGCGCTGCGCGGCGGCAAGCGCGCAGACAGCGCCGGGGCCGAGAGCACCTATGACGCGATGGAAAAATTCGCCCGCGATCTCACCAAGGCCGCGCGCGACGGGAAGCTCGATCCCGTCATCGGCCGCGACGAGGAGATCCGCCGCACCATCCAGATCCTCGCGCGTCGCACCAAGAACAACCCCGCGCTGATCGGCGAACCCGGCACCGGCAAGACCGCGATCGCCGAGGGCCTTGCGCTGCGCATCGCCAATGGCGACGTGCCCGACAGCCTCAAGGGCCGCACGCTCATGTCGCTCGACATGGGCGCGCTGATCGCGGGCGCGAAGTACCGCGGCGAGTTCGAGGAGCGGCTGAAGTCGGTGCTCGACGAGGTCAAGCACGCCGAGGGGCAGATCATTCTGTTCATTGATGAAATGCACACCTTGATCGGCGCGGGCGCGAGCGAAGGGTCGATGGACGCCTCGAACCTGCTGAAGCCCGCCCTCTCGCGCGGCGAACTGCACTGCATCGGCGCGACCACGCTCGATGAATACCAGAAATACGTCGAGAAGGACCCCGCGCTCCAGCGGCGGTTCCAGCCGGTGTTCATCGCCGAGCCGAGCGTCGAGGACACGATCTCGATCCTGCGCGGCATCAAGGACAAGTACGAGCTGCACCACGGCGTGCGCATCACCGACGGCGCGATTGTCGCGGCCGCCAAGCTCTCCGACCGCTACATCCAGAACCGCTTCCTCCCCGACAAGGCGATCGACCTGATGGACGAGGCCGCCAGCCGCATCCGCATGGAGGTGGAGAGCAAGCCCGAGGAGATCGAGGCGCTCGACCGCAGGATCATCCAGCTCAAGATCGAGGAACAGGCGCTCCAGAAGGAGACCGACGCCAATTCGAAGGACAGGCTGGTGGCCTTACGTGAGGAGCTCGCGAACCTCGAACAGCAATCGGCCGAACTCACCACCCGCTGGCAGAACGAGCGCGACAAGATCGAGGCCGAGGGCAAGATCAAGGAAGCGCTCGACGCCGCGCGGCTCGAGCTCGAGCAGGCCCAGCGCGAGGGCGACCTCGCGAAGGCGGGGGAGCTGTCCTACGGGCGCATCCCCCAGCTCGAAAAGCAGCTCGCCGAGGCGCAAGGCCAGGCCGCCAACGCCATGCTGCGCGAGGAGGTGACCGAGGAGGACATCGCCGGGGTGGTCAGCCGCTGGACCGGCGTGCCGGTCGACAAGATGATGGCGGGCGAGCGCGAGAAGCTGCTGGCGATGGAGAGCATCCTCGGCAAGCGCGTGATCGGCCAGTCGCAGGCGATCGAGGCCGTGTCCAAGGCCGTCCGCCGCGCCCGCGCCGGGTTGCAGGACCCGGGGCGGCCCCTGGGCTCGTTCCTGTTCCTCGGCCCCACGGGCGTCGGCAAGACCGAGCTAACCAAGGCATTGGCCGGGTTCCTGTTCGACGACGACAGCGCGATGGTCCGCATCGACATGAGCGAGTTCATGGAGAAGCACGCCGTCGCCCGCCTGATCGGCGCGCCTCCGGGCTATGTCGGCTATGAAGAGGGCGGCGTGCTCACCGAGGCCGTGCGCCGCCGTCCCTATCAGGTGGTGCTGTTCGACGAGGTCGAGAAGGCACATCAGGACGTGTTCAACGTGCTGTTGCAGGTGCTTGACGACGGGCGCCTGACCGACGGGCAGGGCCGGGTGGTCGACTTCGCCAACACGCTGATCATCCTGACCAGCAACCTCGGCAGCCAGTATCTCGCCAACCTGCCCGACGGGGCCGGGGTGGAGACGGTCGAGAAGGACGTGATGGACGTGGTCCGCGGGCACTTCCGGCCCGAGTTCCTCAATCGGTTGGACGAGATCATCCTGTTCCACCGCCTAGCGCAGGAGCACATGGCGCCGATCGTCGAGATCCAGGTCGGGCGCGTCCAGAAGCTGCTCGCCGATCGCAAGATCACCTTGGATCTCACCGATGCGGCGCTGCGCTGGCTCGGGCGGGTGGGCTATGACCCGGTCTACGGGGCGCGGCCACTGAAGCGAGCGGTGCAGCGCTACCTGCAGGACCCGCTCGCCGAGATGCTGCTCGAAGGCAAGCTGCCTGATGGCAGCACGCTTAAAATCGACGAGGGCGATGGGGCGCTGGTGATGGCGGTGGGGTGACCAGCACTCCGCCGCCGCCACAACCGGTGACGCGCCACAAAAAAGGCCCCGGTTTCCCGGGGCCTTTCCATTTGGTGTCCGTTCGGATCAGAACTTCTTCGTTACGCTTGCCGAGAAGGTGCGGCCGAACGCATCGTTGATCGACGCCGGGATACAGAACCCGAAGTAACTTTGACAACGACGGTCGAACGCGTTGTTGACCACGAAGTTGAGACGGAAGTTGTCGTTGGTCTCGAAGTAGACGTTGAAGTCGACCGTCACGAAGTCTTCAAGCTGGTCGAACTCACGTGCGTCCGGCGTGCGGCCAACCCGTGAGAACAGGCCTTCGCCGGTGTAGTTGACCACCGAACCGAAGCCCCAGTTCTTGCCGAGGTAGTTGGCGGCAAGCTGGCCGACAAACTGTTCGTCACCAATCGTCCCGTGGGTCGGCACAGGCGCGATGCCGGTGATGTTGGTTTGACGGAACAGGGTGACGTTGAGGTCGCCACGCAGCTGGAGCGTACCGGGAATCCCGAGATTCTCCAGCGACGACGCATAGAGCATCGAGGCAACGATGCCTTCGTAGTCGATCGACTGGCCGTTCACGAAGCCGGTGGTCACGCCGGGGTTCTGCGGATCGCTGATCACTTCACCAGTCGCATCGCGACGGATCAGCGAACAGAACTGGTTGCCGTTCGCCGGATCGCTGGTGTCGAAGACCGGGTTGTCGAAGCAGGCCGAGTTGATCTGCGCGGTCGTCAAGCTCGCGATCGGGTCGGAGATCGAGATGTTGATGTAGTCGACCGTGAGCGAGAAGTTCCGCAGGAACCAGGGCTTCACGATAACCCCGACGCTCCAGCTGTCGGCCTGTTCGTTATCGAGGTTGGGGTTACCGCCCGAGACGATCGGGATCGACGCCTGAGAGGCGATTTGCGGACGCGAGATGTTCGGGAACGCCCCGAGGAACGCATCGCAGTTGCGCTGACGCACTTGCTGGTCGGGTGCCGCCGTGATCGACTGCGGCAAGCACAGGTCGGGGATGAAGCCGAAGGCGTTCGAACGCGGCAGGAACAGTTCGGTCAGCGCCGGGGCGCGGAACGAACGGGTGAAGTTCCCCCGGAATTCGATGTCACGCACCGGGGCAATGCTGCCGCCGGCGGCCCAGGAGAAGAACCCGCCGTTGATGGTGTTGTCGACGTAACGACCACGGCCATAGACGATCGCGGATTCAATCAGTGCGTCGTTTTCCGGAGTGATCAGCGGAACGTAAAGTTCGCCGAACACTTCGTTCAGCTCGAACGAGCCCGACACCGGTGAGACTGCTGCACCGCGGCCAAGGCCCTGACGGTCGAACTCCGATGGACGGAAATCACCCGATTCGCGGCGATATTCGTAACCGATGTTCAGACCGACATCATTGCCGAACAGCGCGAACGGCGTGCCGCCAACGTTGGCGTTGACGACGACTTGTTCGAGCGACGACATTGATGCCGAGTCTTCGACGATGTAGTCGATCGCAGCCGCGCTTGCCTGGTCACCGAAGAAGTTCAGCGGGACGCAGCGGGCATCTGCCACCGGTGCAAACGCTGCCTGGGTGCGGGTCGTCGGCGTGGCATTGCAGACGATCTGGCCCTGCGCATTGCGCGTCACGTTGGTGGCGTTGATGAAGTTCTGGGCGTTGATGTCCTGACGGAAGTCAGTGATATCGGTGTTGCCGTAGTTGAACGACACTTCCCAGTTCCAGTCCTTTTCGCCGAGCTGGAAATCACCGCGCGCGCCGACGACGCCGCGCAGGAGTTCGGTTTCGGCAAAGCCGGTCAAGTCGGCAAACGCGATGTTTGCACGTGCAACCGTGAAGGTGTTGGTCACACCGGCCGCCTGCAGCACACCGCGCGCCTGATCGTTCAGGAACGGGTTGTCCAGAGTGAAGGTCAGCGCGCTGCTGAGGCCACCGAACAGCGTCGAGTTGAAAGTCGGCTGCTGCACCAGTTCGTCCGCACGCGCGTCATAGTACTGCGCTTCGACGAAGAGGTTGATGTTATCGGTGACGTCGTAGTTCAGGAACAGGTTGGCCCCGAAGCGACGCAGGTCCGATGTCAGCTGGCCGAAGTCGGAGAACTGGAACGCGGGATCGCCACCAATGCCGCGGATGCCGTTAGCAGTCCCGTTCGTATTCAACGGACGCGTACCCGGATTGAACGGAACCAGGTTGCCGGCAGCGTTGAACTGGAAGGCGCCAACCGCGTTGTTGAAGATACCGTCAACATCGCTGCCCGCCGTCGTCACACCGCCGGGGCCATTGATGATAAGGCCGAGGGGCGTCAGCGCGAAGATGCGCGACGGTGAAAACAGTACGGTGTCCGGCACGCCATCAGTCGCGCTGGTGTTGAGCGGCAGGTTGGGGTTGATACGGCCAGTCAGAATGGTGTTCTGCTGGGTTTCGATTTCGTCACGGAAGACCTGACGCGCGGTTTGCAAAATCCCATCGGTCTGGGTGTAGAACGACGAAACTTGGAGGTGCCCGCGATTATCGGCAAAACTGGTGCCATAGACACCCTCGAACCGATAGCTGAAGCCGTCACCTTCTTCGGTGATGCTCGTGGTGCCGTTGAGGTAAAGGCCTTCGTATTGATCATCGAGGATGATGTTGACGGTGCCCGCGATTGCGTCCGACCCGTAAACCGGCGCACCCGCAGTCGATGCGATGTCGATCTGCTTCACCAGCGCGGTCGGGATGATGTTGAGGTCAACCTGCAGACCGGGTGCGGCCGGGCCGAACAGGGATGGGGTGTTGGCCGAAACCACGCGGCGGCCATTGACCAGCGTCAGAGTGCGGTTGGTGCCGAGGCCGAAATTGTTGATGAAGTTCACGCCCTGACCGAAGGCCGACTGACCGCCATCCGGGGTAACCGAACCACGGATCTGCGGCAAATCGTTCAGAGCATCCGCAACGTTTATGAAGTTGCGATTCTCGATGTAGGCGCCGTCGATGGTGTTGGTCGGCTCGGTCGGCGTCAGGTTGGGCAGGCGAATACGTGAGCCGGTAACCACGATGCCCTTCGATTCCTCCGGAGCTTCTTCGGTGGTGACGACTGCCTCTTCATCCTCGGCGTCTTGCGCAAGAGCAGGCGAAGCGAATGCGAAGGCGGCGAGGCCCACGCCCGATAACAGGCCAACACGGCGGCCGAAAGCCGTCAAGTTTCTCATTGATTTCGTCCCCTAGGTGATTTGAGTGCGGAAGTTGCGCTCAGGGGGAGAGATTTGCCTCCTATCGTAACCATCTGCCAGTGCGAAGCACGCTTGCATTCACAGAAGCTTCATAGATGTTGCGCGTTTGCAACAAATGGTGCGGGCAGATTGCCGCTCATGCGCCGCGACGCTCCCGCGCTCGGCCACAAAAAATGCGGCGAGACCCGAGGGCCTCGCCGCATGAATGATCAGATCGGAAGTCCGATCGTCAGAGCTTGAGGCGGACGCCCGCGTAGTAGCGGCGGCCGAACACGTCGTAGACGTCGGCAGCCGTGTCCGCACCCGTGACGTTGCCGGGGATCCCGTTCAGGATGTTCGGAGCGTCGTTATCGAGCAGGTTGTCGACACCGAGGTAGACCTCGAATTCGTCGTTGGCGAAGAAGGTCGCCTGCGCGTCGAGGTAGAACTCCGCCGGCACCGAGTAGGCGCGGGGCCCGTCGAACTGGTCGTCAACGAACGACTTGCCGATGAAGGTGCCGTTGAAGGTCAGGCGGACATCGTTGGTCTGGTAGGCGACGTTGGCGGTGAAACGATCCGCCGCAGTCCCGATTTCACCATCCGACGGATCCGGAGCGGCCGTGGGCAGCGAGAAGAAGTCGTACTCGATGACGTGGGTGTAGGCCCCACGCAGGGTCAGACGGTCGTTCTCGAAGAAGCCCGGGTTGGTGAACCACTGTGCGGTGATGTCGAAGCCCGAGGTCTTGAGCACCGCCGCGTTGACCGACAGCGCGTTGATCAGGTCGATCGAGCCCGCGCTGTTGTTGGACGTCGCGGTCGGACGACGGACGATCAGATCGCAGAAGGTCTGGTTGCCCTGCGCATAGCATTGGTCGAGCGAGAACTGCCGCGGGAAGCCCGAGATCACGTCGTCGATCGTGTAGTCGTAGTAGTCACCCGTGATCGTCAGGTTGCGCAGGGCATTGATCGAACGCGGGTTGATCACCACACCGGCAGTGTACGAGCGGGCCGTTTCCTCACCGAGGTTCGGGTTGCCGCCGTTGAAGCCGGAGATCCCCTGGATGTCGGGCTGGCTGAGCGTGAACACGCCGTTGGCGGCAATGTTCGCGGCCACGCCCGGATCGGCGCGGCAGTTGTCACCCAGCGCGCCGCCACCCGTGGCGCCGATGCCGACGCAGGGGTCGACAAGGCCGCTCGGGAAGGTCTGCGACAGGCCCGAGAACAGTTCCGCCACGTTGGGTGCGCGGACCGCTTCGGCGATGGTGCCGCGGAAGCGGATGTCCTCGATCGGCTGCCAGGTGCCGGTCACGTTCCAGCTGAAGGTCGTACCGACAGTCGAGTAGTCCGACACGCGAACCGCGCCGCCGATTTCGAGCAGTTCGAAGAACGGCTTCTCGGACAGCAGCGGGACGCGAAGTTCGCCGTAGGCTTCCGCCACGTCGAACGAACCGCTGGTGTCGGGCAGCACGTTGCCCGCGTTCAGGCCGGCATTGGTCAGCGCATCGTTATCCTCGAACGAGGATTCCTTGCGGTACTCGAAGCCGACCGCGATGCCGACCGGCCCTGCGGGCAGTTCGAACAGTTCGCCCGAGATGTTGCCCTGCACGACCTGCTGGGTGATGCCGGTCTGGAAGGTGCCCTGCGCGGCGATGTAGTTGACCGCCTGCTGGGACAGCGAGCCTGCACCGAAGATGTTCGCCGGAGCACAGCCATTGGCGCGAGCTTCGTCGTCGATACAGATTGCTTCACCGGCGATGCCGTTGCCGTTTTCGTCGCCCACTTCGGCCCGCACTGCGAGCGCGTCGCGGAAGTTCACGACGTTGACCTGACCCGAAGAGATCTGGTTCTCGGTCACACGGCCGTAGTTATAGCTGAGGTCCCAGTTGAAGCGGTTGTCGAACAGGGCGCCTTCAAGACCCACCACAAAGCGGTAGAAGTTGCGCTCGGTCGAACCGGTGCGGTTACCGAATTCCGACAGACGACGCACAAAGCCGATGTCGCGCAGACCGTCGCCATTGGTGTCATTGGCATTATCGACAATCGCCTGAGGAACCAGCGGGTTGACGACAATTGTGTTGGTGCCCGGCAGGAAGTTTTCGATGTTGTAGCCGCCGCCAGTCGGGAAGATCCCATTGGCACCGCCGGATTCCAGCGGGAACGGCTCGATGATCCGCGACGACGAAGTGTTGTTGAACGTGCCTTCGAAGAAGAAGTTCACATCATCGGTAACTTCATAGGTGCCGCGCGCGGCGAACAGGTAACGTTCGACCGGAACCGCAAGGGTCCGGAAGTTCTGGCGGTTGAAGCCGTTAGGACCGATGCCGGCACCGATGTTCGGCACGGCCGGCGATGCCTCGTTGACGCCTGGCGTATCCGGATCGTCCTCAATAGCAGCGGCACCGCTGACGCAGCTGGCTCCGTTGGTGGTGCTGCAGGGTTGCAGCAAGCCGTTAGGTCCGTAGGTGAAGTTGTACAGCGAGCCGATCACGTCGCCGTCGCCATTGAATCGCTGACCCACGATGAACCGGCCCTGCGGCGGGAACGAGGAGAAGAACGGCTCGGTCGGAACGCCGAAATCGCCTCCGAAGAAGACCGAATCGATGTCGTCGACGCGGGTGTTGGCGCGCTGACGCGACAGCAGGCCTTCCTCGTTCGAGTAGCCGAAGTGGACCATGATGTTGCCGCGACCGTCGGCGACGTTGGTGCCCACAGTCACGTTCGCCTGGTAGCGCGCATCGTCACCCTGTTCGGTAATATTGTACTGCGCGTTGGCGTCGATGCCTTCGAAATCGGTCTTGTAGATGAAGTTCACGACCCCCGCGACGGCGTCCGAACCGTAGAGCGACGAGGCGCCGCCGGTCAGGATGTCGACCTGTTGCAGGAACTGGGTCGGGATGACGTTGAGGTCGACCGTCGAGGAGCCGGCAAGGCTCGAGACGACGCGGCGGCCGTTGATGAGAACCAGCGTGCGGTCCGAACCGAGGTCACGCAGATCGATCGTGGCGATGCCGGTACCCGAGGTCAGGAACGCCGCGTTGGTACGGCTGAGAGCGGGCGCCGAAAACCGGGTTTTCGAGCAGCAGCTCCTGGATGTTGATGACGCCCGAGTCTTCGATCAGCTGCTCGTTGACGATCTGCAGCGGCGCGGGAGATTCGACTTCGGCCGAAGCGATGCGCGAACCCGTGACGACGATGGCGCGGCCCTCTTCCTCGGCCGCCGCGCTGTCATCGGCGACCTGGTCCTGGGCATATGCCGGCGACGCTGCCAAAGCGATGCCCAGCGCGAGGCTGGCAGCACCGAGCTTCAGTGAGTCTAGCTTTCTCATTCCTGTGTTCCTCCGGTTGTTCTCGAAGCGCTTGCTCTGTTCTGTCTCAACGGCAGGGGTCCTCCGCAGATCTGGCACCTCGAGGGCATGATTGGAAAAGCGACAAAAGTCGCGCCCTCCATGACGCCTGAATCGCCCAAGGCTGGCCGCATGGGAAGTTCGCGTTGCATTCGCGTGTCCGAATGTTGCGGTGTGTTACTTCTATGCCACAGCTTGCAGATTGCGAGCTATCGGGCCAAACCGGGCCACGAACGGCCTTTTCGGCCTGCCATCGGGAGGGACAGACTATGCGCAGCCGCAGCCTTTCCGCGTCAGGCGCGGTGCTCATTCCGGCGCTCGCGGCGCTCGCGGCGCTGCCCGCCGCCGCGCAGGAGGCCGCGCCGGGTGCCGCATCGCCGGTGTTCGCCTGCCGCACCATCGCCGAGGATGCGGCCCGCCTCGCCTGCTACGACCGCGAGGTCGCGGCGCTGCAAGCGGCCGAGGCGAACAACGAGGTGGTGATCGTGGACCAGGAGGTCGTCACCAGGGCGCGGCGGGATCTGTTCGGCTTCTCGCTCCCCAAGATCGACCTGTTCCGCAAGCGCGACAAGGGCAAGGACGCGGAGCCCGAGGAGATCCGCCGGATCGAGGACAGCCTCGCCGCGTTCCGGATCGATGCGACCGGACGTGCGCTCATCACGCTGGCGAACGGCGCACGTTGGCTGCAGACCGACAACGCCCCGGTGCTCGGCGAGCCCAAGGCGGGCGAGAAGGTGGTGATCGAAACCGCCGCGCTCGGCAGCTTCAAGGCGAGCATCGGCGGGCGCCGCGCAATCAGGGTCAAGCGCCTGAACTGATCGTCGCCGCGGCTTTCGCCGGGGCCGCTCCGTGCCGCGATCCATCACGCTTGATTTGGCCTCGCGGCTTCAATAGTCGAAGGCCCAAGCGAGTGGCGATCGGCAACCGATCGATCCATTCCCGGCCGCGAGCGCCGTCACGGAGGAGAGATCATGAGCACTGCATACATAGTCGAAGCCGTCCGCACCGCGGGCGGTCGCCGCGGCGGGCGTCTGGCCGGCGTGCACCCGGTCGATCTGCTGGCGAAGTCGCTCGATGCGATCGTCGAGCGCTCGGGTATCGACCCCAAGGCGATCGACGACGTGGTGACCGGCTGCGTCAGCCAGGCGGGCGAGCAGGCGCTGCAGGTCGGGCGCATGGGCGTGCTGGCGAGCAAGCTGCTCCCCCAGTCGACCCCGGCCGTCACCATCGACCGTCAGTGCGGCTCGAGCCAGCAGGCGATCCAGTTCGCCGCGCAGGCGGTGATGAGCGGCACGCAGGATGTCGTGATCGCGAGCGGGGTCGAGAGCATGACCCGCGTGCCGATGGGCTCCAACGTCACCCTCCACGCGAAGGAAGGCCTCTATCACAAGGCCGACGGCATCGAAGCGAAGTTCCCCGGCATCAACTTCAGCCAGTTCATGGGCGCGGAGATGATCGTCAGGAAGCACGGCTTCACCAAGGACGATCTCGACCGCTTCGCGTTCGCCAGCCACCAGAAGGCGATCGCCGCGACGCAGGGCGGGGCCTTCGCCGGCGAGATCGTGCCGGTCGAGATCGAGACGCCGGACGGCACGCAGATGCACACCGTCGATGAAGGCATCCGCTTCGATGCGACGCTCGAGGGCATTGCTGGCGTCAAGCTGCTCTCGCCCGACGGCGCGATCACCGCGGCCTCCTCGAGCCAGATCTGCGACGGCTCCTCGGCGGTGCTGGTGGTGTCCGAGGCGGCGCTGAAGGCCCATGGCCTGACCCCGATGGCGCGCATCCACAACCTCACCGTCACCGCGGGCGATCCGGTGATCATGCTCGAAGAGCCGCTGTTCGCCACCGACCGCGCCTTGCAGCGCGCGGGGCTCGGCATCGACGACATCGACCTGTTCGAAGTCAACGAGGCCTTCGCTTCGGTGCCGCTCGCCTGGCTCAAGCACACCGGTGCCGATCCGTCCAAGCTCAACGTCAATGGCGGCGCGATCGCGCTCGGCCATCCGCTCGGCGCGAGTGGCACCAA
Organism: Erythrobacter donghaensis; assembly: GCF_001557325.1. Taxonomy (GTDB): domain Bacteria; phylum Pseudomonadota; class Alphaproteobacteria; order Sphingomonadales; family Sphingomonadaceae; genus Erythrobacter; species Erythrobacter donghaensis_B. The sequence goes on along the minus strand of NZ_LSJS01000237.1, from coordinate 10,075 downwards.
GCTGATGGCGACCCTCGTCCACGCGCTGCGCGCACGCGGCAAGAAGTACGGCCTCCAGACGATGTGCGAAGGCGGCGGCGTCGCCAACGTCACCATCATCGAAGCGCTCTGACAAACCCCTACCTGAGAGGAAGAACCATGGAAGTTTCAGCCAATACCCCCGCGGTCGTCACCGGCGGGGCCTCGGGCCTTGGCGCGGCCACCGCGCGCGCGCTCGCGGCCAAGGGCGCGAAGGTCGCGATCTTCGACATGAACGCCGAGAAGGGCGAAGCGCTCGCCGCGGAAATCGGCGGCGTGTTCTGCCTCGTCAACGTGACCAAGGACGAGGACGTCGACGCCGGCTTCGCCAAGGCGCGCGAGGCCCACGGGCAGGAGCGCATCCTCGTCAACTGCGCCGGGATCGGCAACGCGATCAAGACTGCCAGCCGCAGCAAGGAAGACGGTTCGATCAAGCACTTCCCGATCAGCGCTTTCGACTTCGTGATCCAGGTCAACCTGATCGGCACCTTCCGCTGCATCGCCAAGTCGGCCGCAGGGATGCTGACGCTCGACCCGCTCGACGAATTCGGCGAGCGCGGGGCGATCGTCAACACCGCCTCGGTCGCGGGCGAGGACGGCCAGATCGGCCAGGCGGCCTACTCGGCCTCGAAGGCGGGTGTGATCGGCATGACCCTGCCGATCGCGCGCGACCTGATGAACGAAGGCATCCGGGTCAACACCATCCTGCCGGGCATCTTCGACACCCCGCTGCTTGCCGCAGCGCCCCAGAACGTGCGCGACGCGCTGGCCGCCAGCGTGCCCTTCCCCAAGCGCCTCGGCATCCCCACCGAATATGCCAAGCTCGCCATGTGCATGATCGAGACCGGCTACTTCAACGGCGAGGACGTGCGCCTCGACGGCGCGATCAGGATGGCCCCGCGCTAAGCGCCAAGCCGTCATTGCGACACAAGGAAGACCCTCGCTTTTGCGGGGGTTTTCTTTTGCGCAAGCCATGGCATCACAGACCGCAAAGGAGAGGGACCCCATGACCCGATACACCCAGATCACTGTCGCCAAGGCCGATGGCATTGCCACCGTCACGCTCAACCGCCCCGACAAGATGAACGCCTACACGCGGACCATGGGGCAGGAGATCATCGCGGCGATGGATGATATCGATGCCGATGATGCGGTACGCGCGGTGATCTTTACAGGCGCGGGTGAACGGGCCTTCTGCGCCGGCGCAGACCTGACGCCGGAGGGCGGCGGGCACGTCTTCTCCGATCCGACCGAGGTCGACGACCTCTCCGACCCGCGCGTGCGCGACGGCGGGGGGCTGCTGACGCTGCGCCTGTTCGAATCGAAGAAGCCCCTGATCAGCGCCTGCAACGGCGTGGCCGTGGGGGTGGGGGCGACGATGCAGCTCGCCATGGATATCCGCCTCGCGAGCAGCACCGCGCGCTACGGCTTCGTCTTCGCCCGCCGCGGGATCGTGCCCGAGGCCGCCTCGAGCTGGTTCCTGCCGCGCATCGTCGGCATCCAGCAGGCCCTGGAGTGGTGCTACACGGGGCGCATCTTCGATGCCGAGGAGGCGAAGGCGGGGGGGCTGGTGCGCTCGATCCACGCGCCCGAGGATCTGCTTTTCGCCGCTCAGTCCCTCGCGCGCGAGATTGCCGAGAACACTTCGGCAATCTCGGTGGCGATGACGCGGGCGATGATGTGGCGGCTGGCCGGCGCCGATCACCCGATGGAAGCCCACAAGATCGACAGCCGGGCGATCTACCGCCTGAGCCGCGGGGCCGACGCGAAGGAGGGGATCGCGAGCTTCCTCGAGAAGCGCCGCGCCATGTACCCCGGCAAGGTCAGCGCCGACATGCCCGATTTCTACCCCTGGTGGGACGATCGCCCCTATGAGTGAGGAGGGGGGCGAGCTGGCAGGCTTTCTGCCATACCAGCTGTCGGTCACCTCCAACGCCGTCAGCAGCCTGATCGCCGAACGTTACCGCAAGCGCTTCGGTCTCAAGATCCCCGAGTGGCGGGTGATGGCAGTGCTGGGCGATGCCGAGGCCGCGGGGCGCGCGCTGACCCAGCGCGCGCTGACCGCGGCGACGGTGATGGACAAGGTCGCGGTCAACCGCGCGGTCAAGGTGCTGGAAGAGCGCGGGCTGATCGCGCGCCTGCCCAATCCCGGCGACGGCCGCTCGCACCTGCTGGCGCTGACGGCCGAGGGCCGCGCGATCCATGCCGAGGTGATGCCGCTCGCGCGGGCGACCGAGCGCGAGCTGCTCGAAGGCTTCGGCGGCGGGCAGGAGGCGGACCTGCGCGCGCTGCTGGCGCGGCTCAGGGCGCGGGCGGAGCAGCTCGGCGGGCCGGTGCGCGAAGGGCCGGAGCAGGACTGATCCCGCTCCGGCCGTCCCGGGTTGTTACTTGCCGACGTTCGAATTGACGAGGTTGTCGCTGATCGAACAGGCCGCGGGGCCGAGAATGACCACGAACAGCGTGGGAAGGATGAACACGATCAGCGGCACGGTCATGATCGCGGGCAGGCGCGCGGCCTTTTCCTCGGCGCGCATCATGCGCTCGTTGCGGAATTCGGCCGACAGCACGCGCAGCGCACTCGCGAGCGGGGTGCCGTAGCGTTCGGTCTGGACCATGGTGGTCACCACGCCCTTCACCGCTTCCAGATTGACGCGGTAGGCGAGGTTGTTGAACGCCATGCGCCGTTCGTTGAGGAACGAGAGTTCGATCGCGGTGAGCGCGAATTCGTCGCCCAGTTCGGGATAGGCGCGGCCCAATTCCTTGGCGACGCGGTTGAAGGCGGCGTCCACGGTCAGACCCGCCTCGGCGCAGATCACCAGCAGGTCGAGCGCGTCGGGCAGGCCTTTCTGGATTTCCTTGGTGCGCTTGCTCGCCTTGTTGCTGAGGTAGAGTTCGGGGCCCTTGTAGGACAGGAACACCGACATCGCGAAGGCGCCGAGCCGGGTGAACGGGCCCCAGTCGGGCCAGAATTCGACCACGTAGATCAACAGGCCCATGATCCCGCCGACCACGATCGGCATGATCGCGCGCATGCCGATGATCAGCACCGCGAGTTCCTTGTTGCGGTAGCCCGCGTGCGCCAGCTTCTGCTGGATGGCCTTGATCTGGCTGTCCTGGAGGACGTTGAACCTGTCGAGGCTGTTCTTGACCTTGTCGGTCGTGTCGGTGCGGCGCACCAGGCTGGTGCGCTTCTTGGTGGCCGAGGTGACGATCCCGGCCTTCAACTGCTCGCGCCGCGCCTCGAGCGCCTTGACGCGCTTGGCCATCGGATCGCGGATCGTCACCGCGGCATAGATCGCCAGCATGGTCGCAAAGGCGGCCATGGCAACCAGCATCGTCCCGACGAGGATGACGTCGAAGCCGAGCAGCGTGGGTCCGGCGGGTTGATCGATCATGGTTCCGGTGCCCCCGCGCTCAGATTTCGAAGTTGACCATCTTGGCCATGATGAACACGCCAAGACCCATCCACACGCCCGCTCCCAGCCCGGCGACGATCAGGCGGTCGTCGGTGAAGAAGGGGTACATGTAGTTCGGGTTGATATACATGATCGCGCCGAACACGAGGAACGGCAGCGAGCCGACGATATAGGCCGAGGCCTTGGATTCCGAGCTCATCGCCTTGATCTTGAGCTTCATCTGCGCGCGCTTGCGCAGCACGTCGGCAAGGTTCGAGAGCGTTTCGGCAAGGTTGCCCCCGGTCTCGCGCTGGATCGCCAGGGTGATGGTGAAGAAGTTGAACTCCGGGATCCCCAGCTTGTCGCCGGTGTCCTGAAGCGCATCCTCCATGGTCTTGCCGACCTTGATGCGGTCGATCACGCTCTTGAATTCGTATCCGACCGGGCCGGGCACTTCGCTTGCCACGATGCCCAGCGTCTCGGTCACGGGAAGACCCGAGCGCAGCCCGCGCACGAGCAGCTCGATGCCGTCGGGGAACTTGTTGATGAACTGGTTGGTGCGGCGGTTGATGAGGAACCCGACCACCAGGTGCGGCAGCCCCGCGCCCACGAACAGCCCGACCCCGAGCGACAGCAGCGGGGCCTGGCTCAGCACGAAGACAAGCACCGCGATCGCGAGCGAAAGGCCGATCGAGATGTAGAGATATTGCGAGACGGTCCAGCTCTTGCCGGTGCGGTTGAGGCGCACCTGCAGCGCTTCCAGGCGCGAGCCCGAGCCGGCGACCTTGTAGGTCTTGGGCTTGCGCGCGGCGACGGCGCGCTTGAACTGCGCGTCGACCTTGGCATCGAGGCTTTCGGAGTGGCGATAGCGCACCGCCTGCATTCGGCGCTTCTGCGCCTTGGTCACCCCCGACCCGGCGATAACCGCATAGCCCGCGACGAGCACGGCGAAGATCACCAGCGTGATGAGCAGGGTTTGGAAGAAGTCCATGCTGTCGTTTCCTGCCTCGCACCGCCGCAATATGGCGGGTTCCTGTCCTCATGTGCCGCCGGGAGACGGGGCCGGCGCCCTGCGCCGTGCCCCGCACGCCCTGCCGTGCGGCGATCAGTCCGCCTTGGTCAGATCGACCTTCGGCTTCTTGGCGAGCATCGCCTTCAGATCGAAATTGCCGAGCAGCGACTTCTTGTCGCCGCCGGACGCTGCGGGCATGTCGTCCGTGCTCACGCCCATCACGCGCTCGGCGATCTGGCGGATCGCCGCGCTCGCCTTGCTCGAGCGGTTGGCATCGACGAACACCTGACCCAGCTTCGCCGCATTCGAGGCCGCCTTGATGTCGTAGGGGATCACGAAGTCGACCTTGCGCTCGATCGAGGCCTCGAAATCGGCCTTGCTGATCTCGGCGAGGCTCGGCTGCACCTTGTTGGCGACGATCATCGGATGGGCATGGCTCGCGTTGGTCTTGAGCCACGAGAGGATGCGGATCGTGTCGCGCGCCGAGGCGAGGGTGAACTCGCAGGTCAGCATCACCAGGTTCACGTCGGCCAGCAGCTGCGGAAAGTTGATCAGCATGTTGCGCGGCAGATCGATGATTGTCATCTCGAACGCCTGACGGAACTCGTCCTCCAGCTGCACGAAGGCAGCGCCGTCGGTCATCAGCGGCTGGTTGATCGGAGCTTCCGCCGAGAGGATCGACAGATTGTCCCCGGCCCGCACCATGGCGCGCTCGATGAACAGCGGGTCGATGCGGCTCGGGTTCTCGATCGCGTCGGTGAGGCCGCGGCCGGGCTCGAGATCGAGCGCGAGCGCGCCGGTTCCGAAGTGGACGTCGAGATCGAGCAGCGCGGTCGAAGCCTTGTGCTGTTCGGCGAACAGCCACGCGAGCGAGGTGGCGAGCGTCGATGCGCCCACGCCGCCGCGGGTGCCGACGATCGCGGTCGAGACGTGGCGCTTGGCCCCATCGGCATCACCGGCCTTGGGGCTCATGAACACCGCCAGCGCCTGGTTCAGCGCATCGTGCACGGCCTGCGGCGAGAGCGGCTTCAGCAGGTAATCATGGATCCCGCTCGCGAGCAGATCGCGGTAGAGGCGCACGTCGTTGACCTGGCCGATGGCGATCACCACCGTGCCCGGCTCGCACACTTCGGCGAGCGCGTTGATGTCGTTGAGCGGGTCGCCGCTTTCCGACAGGTCGACCACGAGGATCGCCGGCGAGGCGCTGACCGAAAGCGATTGCACCGCATTGCGCAGGCCGCCCTTGTTGCATTTTTCCGGCTGCCAGCCGAGCTCGATCACCACCGGACGCAGCACGTCGAGCGCGTTGTCGTCGCAGATATAGGCCGAGAAGGGGTCGCGGTTGCCGGGGATGCCGGATTTCCAGGGAGCATTCATGGCTTAGTTACCTCCTCCGCCCGAGCCCGTGGCACCGGTCTGCTGCAGGCCGCCCTTGCCGGTCGGATCCTGTTCACGATAGGTCGAGATCGCCTTGTTCGAGGTCGCGATCACGGTTTCGCCCGAACCCTGCTTGCCTTCGAGCAGGTCCTGCGGATCGGCCACCATCGCGGCGATGTTGCTGTTCACGGCGCAGCCGAAATTGGGGCTGGTGCCGTTGTTGTAGTTCATGTCCGACTTGGCCGACCAGTCGGGGCAGCCGGGAACGCTGGCGCTCGAGCGGGTGATGACCACGCGCGCCTGGCCCGGCTGGATGAAGCCGGGCGTGGCGGGGGCCGTGTCGCTGATCAGCAGCCCGTAGCGCGCCGCAAGGTCGCGCACCGCGGCGGTCACCGCCGGGTTCTGGCTCGGGTTCTCGATCGCGATCCGGTCACCGTAGCGCAGGTTCATCGTCTCGAACCAGCCGTTGAGGCGCTGCTGTTCCGAGATCGGCAGGCCCGAGGCGTTGGTGTTGACATCGAGCACCATGTTGGTGCGTTCGACCACCGGCTGCTTGACGCTGTAGAGCGAGGTGTTCTCGGGCATCCCGCCGCAGCCGGCAAGGCCGAGGCCCAGCACAGCCACGAGAGCAAGCCTGAGCGTGGGGGCGGGCACGCGGGCCGGCCGGTTCAATCGTGCATTCGGCATTGTGGCACCTTTCTCGCGTTAGAGGCTGAAACCGGGGGCGGCGGCAGGAGCATCGGCCTTGGCGGCACGCTCGGGACGACGGGCCTTCTTCTCGGCGCGGCGCGGCTTTTCCTCGCCGGTCGGCACGATCGCGGCCGGATCGACCTCGCTCACCTTGGGGGCCGGCGCATCGGGCTGGGCCGCGCTCGGCCCGGGGCGCACTTCGCCCGAGACGCCCGCGTTCTCACGGTAGCCGATCAGCTGATCGAGTTCCTTGGCCGTATGGAAGCCGTCGGTCGGCAGCTTGATGTCCTTGGCGTCGACCGGCTTCACCAGATAGGGGGTGACGATGATCACCAGCTCGGTCTCGCCCTTGCGGAACTGCCGGCTGCGGAACAGGTTGCCGAGGATCGGCACGTCACCCAGGCCCGGAGCCTTGTCGAGCGCGTTCTGCGAGTTGGCGCTCATCAGGCCGGCGATCATGAAGCTCTGTCCCGAGCCCAGCTCGACCGTGGTCTCGGTGCGGCGGGTGGTCAGCGCGGGCACCTGGAAACCGTTGAGCGTGACCGACCCTTGCGTCGACAGTTCGGAGACTTCCGGGCGCACGCGCATCGAGATGCGGCCGTTCGAAAGCACGGTCGGGGTGTAGGCGAGGCTGACGCCGAACTGGCGGAACTCGACCGACACCTGCCCGAGGCCCTGCGAGATCGGCACCGGGAACTCGCCGCCCGCAAGGAAGGTCGCGGTTTCGCCCGAGAGCGCGGTGAGGTTGGGTTCGGTGATGGTCGAGACGAGGCCCAGACGCTCCGACAGGTCGAGCGCGCCGAGCATGTCCATGCCGAACAGGCGGCCCAGACCCGACAGGGTCGTGCCGTTGTTGCTGTTGACCGCCGTGCCAAGGATATCCTGCGTCACCGGCGTGCCGTCTTCGTTGAACAGCGGCAGGCCGTTGGCGCCGATGACGGGCACGGTGATGGTCGGGTTCAGAATGTTGTTGCCGGTCGCGAAGGGCCCGCCGAGACCATATTCGCCGGTCACGATCGAGCGACCGCCGGTGCCCACGCCGAAGCGGAAGCCGCCGGTGCTGTCGAAGGTCTGGAGGTTGCCGCCGATGCTGCGCAGCAGCGAGCGGTTGACCTCGGCGATCTTGACCTGGAGGTTGACCTGCAGCGGGGTCGCGGTGCGCAGGCGGCTGATGACATTCGCCTCCTTGCCGAGGAAGGCCTGCACCAGCCGTTCGGCTTCGGCGGCATCCTCGGGGGCGCCGACGGTGCCGGTCAGCAGCACGGTGCTGGCGCCCATGGTCGACACGCTGATCTTGGCATCGGGCATCGCCATGGCGAGCATCTGGTTGATGCTGCCGATGTTGGAGCCCACGCGGATGTTGGCCGAGAAGATCACGTCGCCGCGTTCGTTGCTGGCGTAGATCGTGGTCTCACCGCCCGACTTGCCGAAGACGTAGAGCTGGCGCTGCGACTTGACCTGGACGTCGGCGATTTCCTCGTTGGCGACGAACACGTCGGCCATCGTGCCGGGCACCGTCACCAGCTCGCCCTTGCCGATCGACAGGACGATTTCCTGCGACGGGCGGACGACCTGCTGCGCGGTTGCGGTGGTGGCGGGCATCGCCGCCATCGGCACCGCTGCCATCGCGGCCACCAGCAGCTTGAGCTTGAACTTGCGTGTCATGGGTTGACCCCCCTCGGGATTGATCGACATTGCCCTTCGTCCTCAGAAGACCACGGTCGCACCGGCGCTGGGCAGGGTCTGCCCGGCACGCTTCACGCCGCTGGATTGGCTGGAGATGACCGCGCCGGTGCCGGAGCGGACGCTTTCCTCGGTGGTTTCCTTGCCGCGGGTGACGCGGACGCTCGGACCGCGATAGACCGGGGCCGGGGCGCTGGGATCGCTGGCGGCGCGGCGCGACGGAGCGGGCGCCGAGGGGGCCGGGGCCGCCTGTTGCTGTCCGCCCCTGGGCGGCACGGTGCTGCGCTGGAAGCGCGACACGTCGCCGCCGGTCACGAAGGTCGAGCCCTTGTCGACAGGGCGCGCCATCGCGGCCTTGAGGATGCGCTCTTCCTGCTCGGGCGTGGCGCCCGCAGGGATCTGCACATCGCCCGATGCCACGGCGCGTTCGAGCTCGGATTCGCTGTCCGAGATCGAGCGCAGCGCGAGGCTGAGCGTGCCGATGGTCTGGGCCACGGCGATCTTCTCGGCGATCTTGGGGGTCACTTCGAGCGTGACCGTGCGGAATTCGGTGACCTGGGTCTTGCCGTTCTCGTCGACCGTCTTCTCGACCGTCTGGTCGGTGGCGAGCACGCGCAGATTGCGCAGCACGGTTTCGGCAGCCTTGAGCGGGGCGACGTCGCCCGAACCGTCGACCTGCTGGGTCAGCACCAGGTCGACCCGGTCGCCGGCAAAGACGAAGCCGGCAACCCCGGTGGTGGCCGACACCGGCACCGTAACGGCGCGCATGCCCGGCCCGAGCGCGGCAGCAAGGAAGCCACGATCGCCCGGCGCGACCAGCGCACCCTGAGTGACCGGCTCGCCTGCGGTGATCGGGAAGCGGACCACGGTGCCCAGCAGCTTGTTCATGTCGGCCTCGCCGTCGATGAAGTAGGCGTCCTGCACCAGTTCCTTGGGCCAGGGCTGGAAGCCCAGCGCATCGGCGGTGATGATGGTGCCCGCGGTCAGCGCCCGCTTGGCGACCAGCACGCGCGGGCCGGAGGGCACGGCGGCAGCCTCTGCATCGGGAGCGGCGCCTCCGGCGAACATGCTGCGCGCGGCGAAAGCCGTCCCGATCGCGATGATCAGCGCACCGAGCAGCAGAACCAGTTTCTTCCTATCCATGGCTCAAATAGCCCCCTCGTAAAGGCCCGTGGGTTGGTTAGCGGGCAGGTATGGTTGCAGTGCGTAAGGCTTCACTGGTTAAAATCGGGTTATGCGGAGTGCGCGGCGAAGGAGAGGCCCGGCAAATAGTTGGCCCACAGCACCCACAGTCCGCCGAAAGCGATGGCGATTCCGTAGGGAATCTTGATCTTGTCGCGCTCGCCGCGGATGATGTGCCAGCTCGCCAGCACGATCGTCAGCGCGCCGCCGGCGAGCGACATGATCAAGAGCAGCTGCATGAAAACGAAGGGCGGAACCCACAGCGCCAGCGCGGTGAGCAGCTTCACATCGCCGCCGCCCATCACCTTCATCGCGAACAGCCCGGCGAGGATGAAGAACGCCGCCGTCGCCACGCCCAGCTGGATCGCTACGCCCGGCCACAGTTCGAGCCCGCTCGCCCACCAGAACGCCGGTGCCGTCAGCGCGATCGCGGCGTTCAGCCAATTGTCGATCTGCCGGCGGCGCATGTCGGTGAAGGCGGCGATGACCAGCGCAATTGCCAAGCCGGCAAGCAGACCGTAGGAAATGGTATTCATCTTGCGTCGTCCCCCGGAGCATGGCCGTGCGCCGTGCGCAGACCGTCCTTCAATGGGACACTTGCTACAGGTTATGACTTACCAAATAGTAACCACACTTTCCGGTTCGGCAGCCCCGCGCGCCGGAAGCGCGCCATGAGCGCGGCGGTGCGCGAAGCGGCGATCGACCGCCGGGCGATTCC
>NZ_LSJS01000236.1 GCF_001557325.1 Erythrobacter donghaensis | reverse complement strand
TCCCCAGCCCCAGACCGCCGCCCGCTGCCCAGGTGTTGACCGAGGATCCGGCGCGCACGGCCTCGTTGACGGTGGAATCGACCACCTCGTTGATCAACCGGTTGCGCTCGAGATCGGCACGGAAGCTCTCGCTGAAGGTGCGCCGCGAGGTGCGAAAGCCGCGCTCCTCGCGGTCCCAGTCGACCACCGACACCCGGCGCTTCTGCCCCGGCGCAAGCGGCAGCGAGTAGAGCAGGTCGCCGAGCGAGTAACCGTCCGCGCGCCACACCTGCCGCCATTCGAGGATGTGCCCGTGCGCGACCGACATCGCCTGATAGGCCGTCCCGACCGCATCCCATTGCGGCATGTTGCCCTTGGCGATCGGGGTCCGGCCCTGTCCGGCCTTGCTGGCAAGCTTGATCGACTTCTGGAGATTGTCGATCGCGGCCTGGCGTTCGGCGGTCATCAGGCCGAGCGGGGTGAAGCCGTCGGGATCGGCGAGCGCATGGCGCAGCGTGTCTTCGGACAGGGCGCTGGCGCGGGCGAGGATTTCCTTGCGCAACTCGTCACCCTCCGCCGTCTCGCGCCAGGCGCGCACGGTGGCAAGGCCGCTCTGGGCATAGGCCGCCGATTGCATGCGCAGGACATCGAAGTTCTGCATGGGCGCGGCGCCGCGCTTCTCGATGACGCCCGCCCGCCCGCTGCCCAGCGTGTCGTCGATGCTGCCGAAGCCGTAGCTCAGCTCCGCCAGCATCGCGAGCACGCGCTCGGGCAGCGGGGGACGATCGGCGAGGCGCACGCCGGGCAGCTGCGGATCGGTGGTGCGCACCAGCGCGTAGTAGCGGAACTCCTCGAGCGTGCGATTGGCGACCGCCGGGCTGGGACAGGTGCCGCCCGACAGATCGGTCTCGAACACGCCCTGGGTGTTCACCAGATCGGTGTGATCGGGCGTGCGCGGGGCATCGATCGTCTCGCAGGCGCACGAGCTCTCGCTGGCGCCGTCCGCCGCCACCTCCGGTGCGGGCGGGAAGTCGGCAGCGATGCGCACTTCGGCTTCAGGCACGCCCTCCTTGCCGAGCGCCACGGCCTCGACCGCTTCGCCGCCGGCCGCCCCCGGGAGCCGCACTTCGAGCGCGGCGAAGGCGGCGCGCGCGAATTCGAGCCGGACGCGGCCGGCGGCGTCGGTATAGTCGGCCGCGAGGATCGCCATCGCCGGGGCGTCCGCGGCGCGGTGCTGCGGCGTGCCCCACAGCGCGACCAGCTGGTTTGCAGCGGGCAGGCCGTCCGTGCGGGTGATGACATGCACCCGGATCACGAAGGGGCCGTTGGCGGGATCGAGCGGATCGGGCGCTGCCGCGACGCCGACGGGGGCTTGCGGCTCGACCTCGATCTGCAGCTTCTCGCCCCCGCCGATCTCGACCGTCTGGCGCACCAGCCGCGTGCCGTCGGGCGCGCGCACGGTGAGCTCGGCCCGCTCGGCCAGCTGGCCATCGGGCAGCGCGATCACGAAGGCGCCATCGGCGGCGACCGGCGCGCTCAGCGACAGTGGCACCGGCGCACCGCCAGGCTCGAGCGTGACCATGATGCCCAGATCGACGAAGTGATTGGCAAAGCTGCCCCCACCTGCCGCCACCAGCCTGCCTTCCGCCGCCATTGCCACCTCCCCGATGCTGAACCGCCCGGCCGCTCTGCGCGCCGCGACGCAAATCTGTCGGCCATGCCAGCCGGGCGGTCGATCTTCCCCGCGCGCCAACGCAGGACGAAGACTACGCCCTGAGTCTCTAATGGCAGAATGTGCTGGAATAATTCCGGCAACACCGCCCCTATTGATTGTAGCTTTGCGACATTGCCGAGGATCAAATCAGGATTGTCGCAAATCGACAATTGCTGGACGGCAAGCTGATATCTTATCCAGCGCGAGCAAAACTTGCCCGGAAGCGTTGATTCGCAGTCACGCTTCCGAAAAGATTTCGTAACAATGATCGATTTGGCTGATTGGCGTAAGTCATCGTTAGATGGTCTTGTCTCGGACTGCTGTGCGCAATCCGGTGCGATTGCGCGGGCGTCACGGGTGCTGCGTTAGTCACGGGTGAGGGGATGGGCCATGGCGCGAAAGGCGGATCGGCAGGTGAGCGGCAGGATCGTCGCCATCACGGACAATGGCGCGCACGGCGGCGCCAGCGGCGGTGCGGCACGGTTCGAAGGCTACGGCATCCTCCTGCATTATGCGCACCAGACCAACGAGGGGCCCGAACTGATCGAGCGCCGCGAGAATGTCGGCGAGGACGGCAGCTTCGCCTTCACGCTCACGTCCAATGCTGTGGCCGATCCGGATGGACGCCTCGCAGTGACCGCGCCCTCGGGCGAGACCCTGGCGGTGCGGCGGCTCGACGAGATCGCGCCGCGCGCGGGCGGGGGCCGGGAGGATCTCGTCATCGAGGTCCGGCGTCCGTCACCCTCGTTCAGCCCCTCGGCCCTGGCTGCGGCCGCGCGGGCGCAGCGCGCGATCGCCGGGCGGCTGCTGATCGCCACGGGCGAGATCGGCAAGCTCGCCGGCCTGCCGGTCTCGCTGTGGCTGGAGGGCCCGGACAGCGCGGCGCGGCTGGTCTGGAGCGGCCAGTCCGACAAGCAGGGCTATTTCCGCGCCCTGGTGCCCGCAGGGCCGCATGCGGTGGCGATGCTCAAGGTCGGCGCAGGCGCTGCCGCGCGCGAGATCGACATCGTCCTCCAGGACGGCGAGGTGCCCGATCCGCTGCTCGTCGGCGTCGATCCGGCGGTTGCGAGCGACCTCGCCGAGGAATGCGATTGCGATCTCGCCATCCCGGCGCTGCCCGATGCCGCCGCGCTGGCGGTGCAGGGCAACGTGTTCACGCAGGATCTCGGCACCGGTTGCCAGTCGCTCACCCGGCCCAACCGCACGCTCGAGGAGTTCGACTTCTTTCGCATCGTGCGCACCACCGATCCGGCCATCCGCGGCACGGTGATCGCCGATGACCGTCAGCCCGCCGCGCCAAAGACCGGCGACTGGGGCAAGATCGTCTTCGATGTCGGCACGCTCGCCCAGGTCAGCGGCGCCTCGGCCATCGCGATGCACACCGAGGCCTTCCAGACCCGCCAGGTCAAGACCGGCCGCAGTTCGGCCCGCGAGGACGATTTCATCGCTGCCGAGACCAGCCTGCGCATGATCGAGCCCGCGACCTTGCGCGCCTCGGGCCTCGCCGAGGAACTGCGCGCGCGGATCGCGACCGACCAGCTGTCGACCGCCGGCGTCGGCACATCGGCGCTGTGGCGCGACGCCGCGAGCGAGAAGGTCGCCGTCACCGCGATGGAAACCGCGCTCGCCAAGCTGCCGCTGGCGGTGCTGAGCGCCGCGATCGAGGATCCCGACGGCTTCACCCCCGACAAGCTGATGACCGCCGAGCGGCGCGTCAGTGCCGAGGCGCTGCGCGACTATCTCGGCGCCCGGGCCAAGGGCACCGCAGGGCGGACCGAACTCAACGCCGATCATCGCATCGACTGGGATCACACGCCCGAATTCTATCAGGCGACCAGCGTCGCCCACGGGCATATCCTGCACCTGAAGCAGGAATGGAAGGCCGACGGCTATTCGCTCGGCGACCTCGTCAAGAGCATACCGCTCGCGCCCGGCCAGCAGATGCAGATCGTCACGCTCGACTGGAGCCGCCGCGACAGCGCGACGCGGCAGGAATCGACCGACGCGCGCGAGCAGCTGACCGCCTCGCTGTCGCGCGATCGCGACATGAACGAAGTCGCCAACGCGGCCTTCCGCGAGAACCTTTCGGGCAGCTCGAGCGCCACCACCGGCGCGGTCGGCGGCGGGCTGGGGCTGGCGATCGGGCCGCTGGTGATCGGCGGCGGCGGGGGATCGGGCTGGGCAAGCTCCAGCGCGAGCGCGGATTCGGCACGGGCGTTCTCGGCCGAGACCATGAACGCCCTGCGCGACCAGACCTCGCAGGCCGTCTCCGCCGTGCGCGATCAGCGCTCCACCGTCGTCAACACGGTGAGCCAGTCCGAGAACGTGACCGCGATCACCGAGAGCATCGCCAACTACAACCGCTGCCACGCGCTGACGATCCAGTACTTCGAGGTGCTGCGCCACTTCGCCGTGCAGGAGCGCCTCGCCGGGGTCAGCGAGTGCCTGTTCGTGCCGCTCGAGATGGGGCTGTTCGACGATGCCAAGGTGCTGCGCTGGCGCGAGATCCTCGAGCGCGCCTGTCCCAGCAGCACGATCCGGCGCGGCTTCGATGCGATCGAGCGACTGTCCAATCCCGCGACCACGCCGCCCAACCGGCGCTATGCCGACGATCCGATCGCCGAACTCAGTGGCCGGCTGCGCTTCCGGGTCTCGATCGCGCGGCCCAAGGATCCCGACGAGGCTTCGGCCGCGGTGCTCGAACAGACCCAGTGGGGCCTGCTCGGGACGATCATCAAGGTCAGCCCCTATTTCATCTACGACCAGTTCAGGCGCAACGAGGCGCAGAAGGACCGAATCTTCCAGACCGAGATCGCCCCGCAGGTCGCGCGCGCGTTCCTCGACAGCATCGACGTGATGCTGATCGACCGCGACGGGATCGCGCATCCGGCGCAATTCGATGTCACCGTCGCCTCGCGCTACCGCGAGGGCGACATCATGGAGGTGACACTCAACGACAATGCGATCGGCAACCGCATCCCGCGCGCGCAGATCGCCGGGGTGGAGGTGCGCACCGACTATGCTCTCCCCGATTTCTCCAGCGTGGTGCTGGTCGGCGCGCAGCTCGGCTACCGCACCGAGCGGATCGCCGCGCCCCTGTTCAACAGCGACCGCGTGCTCGACGACCTGCTGCCCGGCGATCCCGCCTTCATGAGCACCTCGCGCATGACCTGGCGCGAGGAGCGCAACCAGCTCACGCAGGACCGTCAGGCGCGGCGGCGGCTGCTGCGGCACCTCAACGACAATCTCGAATATTATCACCGCGCGATCTGGCTGGGGATGGACCGCGACCGGCGGTTCATGCTGCTCGACGGGTTCGAGGCACCGTTCTCGGGCGGGCGCTCGATCGCCTCGGTGGTCGAGAACCGGCTGATCGGCGTGCTCGGCAATTGCCTGGTGATGCCGGTGGCGCCCGGCTTCCAGCTCGATCCGGTGCTGCGCGAGGCGCTGGCCGAGGCGGGCGAGGATGGCCGGATCGACCCCGGCGAGGTGCTGCTCAGGCTCTACGACCAGCCCCCCTCGCCGCCGCGCCGCCTTTCGGTGCCGACGCGCGGCGTGTTCGGCGAGGCGGTGACCGGATCGTGCAATTCCTGCGAGACGATCGAGGAGGACCGGTTCTGGCGCTGGACCGACTTCCCGCTGCCCGACAGCCCCCCGGCGATCGCCGCGCTCTCGACCGACAGCCGCTTCGCCGAGCCGGCCCGTCTGCGCCCGAGCGCCTTTCCCGATGCGCTGATCAAGTACCAGTCCATCCCCGACGCGCCTGCGCCAACCGGCATGGCAGCTGCGCTCGCGGCGCTGGGCAAGGACGTGTTCAAGGACCTGACCGGCCTCAGCGAGAACCAGAAGAACGCGCTCGCCGCGCTCACCGCCTCGATGACCTCGGCCGAGGCCTTCGCGGGCGAAGCAGTGTCGCTGGCGCTGGCGCGCGACAAGGCGATGACGCTCGACCGCACGCTGGCGCAGATCGAATCGGCCAAGAAGTCGGGCTATCTCGATGACGCTCAGGCCTCGGCGGCGGCCAAGAAGGCGCTGATGGGGTCGATCGGCGCGACGCCCGCGCCCGCCGAAACGCCCGCCACCAGCAACGACACCGTCGCCAAGCTGGTCGAGGATGCAGCCAGTTCGCCCAACGGCAAGGCGACCGTCAGCCGCTCGGATGGCGATACCTCCGAAACGGTCAGCTTCGAGACCATCGGCGAGGAGCTGGCGATCGGCAAGGCGCCGGTCACCGAATGGATCGACTTGCCGCTGTGGGTCTCGCTGCCGTTCGTCGCCGATGCCTTCTCCCGGGTCGCGCCGCCCGCGGGAACGCGCCGCCATGACGTCAGCGAACATGCCGATTTCGAGGATGCCCGGATCGCCGCGCTCGCCAGCTACCCGGTCAATTCGGCCGGCGATTTTGCCGTGATCGATCCCTTCGGCAGGGTGACAGACTTCGCCGGCAACCAGCCGTTCGATTTCCTCCAGGCGGCGAAGGACGCGGGGCTGATCAAGCCCGATCCGGCCGATCCCGCGAAGTTCCTGACGCGGATCGACGCGCGGCTGTGCTATCCGGCGCAGTCATCCTCTACCGGTACGCCCAAGGCGGTGCATTTCCCGCATTCGGGCAAGCGCGCCATGCCGCTGGCGGTGATCGTCCACGGCAATCACGAGGCGCTGGTCGCGACCGGCAAGCCCAAGCCGGTGACGCTCAAGAACGGCGCGGCGGCAGCGACCGGGACGCTCTCCAGCATCCCCAATCACGAAGGCTACCGCTATCTCCAGGAACATCTGGCGGCGCAGCCGGAGGGCATCATCAGCCTCTCGATCAGCACCAATCTCGCCAACGCGACCGGATCGTGGGTGGAATGGCGCGCGCGCATGATCAATGCCGCGATCGGTGCGCTGAAGGCGGCGATTGCCGCGGACCCCGGGCACTTCCTCAGGGATGCGGTCGATTTCGCGAAGGTCGGCCTGCTCGGCCATTCGCGCGGGGGCGAGGCGGTGATCCGTGCGCACCAGCTCAACCTCGTGGCCAAGGGCTACACCTGCAAGGCCGTGGTCTCGCTCGCGCCGACCGACTTCACCGGCGCAACCGCGGCAAGCAAGGTTGCGGTCGACAATCCGGAGACCGCCTATCTCGGCATCTGGGGCGGGCTCGACGGCGACGTCAGCGGCGCGCGGCGGGCGGGCGGCTTCGCCTTTGCCGGCGCGGCCCCGCGGATCTATGACCGCTGCAAGGCGCACAAGGCGTTCGTCTTCGCCCCGCCCTGCACCCACAACCGCTTCAACAATCCCGTGTGGAGCGACCACGGCGAATGGCAGCGCACCACCGGCGGCGCGACCGCGCTCGACGTGCCCGCCGCAGCCGCTTCGGAAGCGGCGCACGAGGCGCTGCTCAAGGAGTATGGCTGGGCGTTCTTCGACCTGATCCTCAACGGCAACGCGGCGCGGCAGGCCGCGTTCCGCAGCGGCGAGGTCAAGTCCGCAAGCGGGATCGACGTCGCGCAGCAATGGCACTTCGGCACCGGCTTCCTCACGATCGACGATTTCGAAGGCGTGAGCGCGAGTTTCGGCGCCCGCACCCTCGATCCGATCATGGCGATCGCGTCGCTCGCACCGGTGCAGACGCCCGCCGCCGGAGCGGCCACGGTCCGCGACCTGCAGGTGAACCATGCCACCGGCGCCTGCATCGTCGATGTCGCCGCGGCGACCACCTCGCTCGCGCGGCTCGCCTACGATCTCACCGACGCGGCCGGGAACGGCGCCGACCTGACGCGCTACACGCGGCTCCTGATGCGGATCGGGCAGGCCTATGACGTCACCGGACAGGCCAGCATCGACGCCATGGCGCAGCCCAACTTCGTCGTGCGCATGATCGACGGCGCGGGCACGGCGGGCGAGCTCGGATCGGCGGCGGTCTATGCCGGGTGGAAGGGCCCGCTGGGGCGGCCGCGGCACAAGCCGATGCAGGATCCGGGCGGCGGGCCGGACATCAACGCGACGCAGATCGTGATGCACACGATCGACTTCGATACCGCCGCCATGTTCGCTCTGCCGCCCGAGACCTCGGTCGTGAACGATCCGCGGATGGACATTCGCCGACTCGAGATCGATTTTGATACGGCAGCCGCCACGGGGGAAATCTGGATCGATTCGATCGAATTGGTCCAGCTTTAGGAGGAGCAGGGATGGCCATCGAATTCAAGGGGTTCCGGGTTGGTCCGGCAGCCGCGACCCCCTCGCCCTGGGGCGCGCACCAGGTGCAGGCCTGGGCGGCCGCGAGCTTCGGCCCCAATGCCGATGTCAGCGCGGCAATCGGCGCGCAGGAAATCGCCGGGATCCGGATCGACCAGCACGGGCTCGGCTTCACCGGCTACGCCGCCAATCCGCCGCAGCCGACCGACACTCTCAAGGTCAGGATCAACGGTGGGGACGAGATCGACACCGGGCTGGTCGCCGAGCCGGGCTCGGTGCTGGCGGCTCCAACTGTGCGTACCCGGCGCAATGTCTACAAGCTGGGGCCAGGCGATTGGCCCGATACGCTGCTGTGGTATGCCCGCGCGGTCAAGGCGCTCAAGGCACGCGCCCTCGCCGACCGGACGAGCTGGCGCTTCATGGCCGCGATCCACGGCATCAACAGGTCGGTGTGGGACGGCTACAACATCACCAGGCCCCTGCCGAACGACCCGGCCCCCTCGGCGGCCGACGTCGCGACCTATTTCGACCAGTGCCAGCACCAGTCGTGGTACTTCCTCCCTTGGCATCGCGGCTATCTGCAGGCCTTCGAGGACCTGATCCGCGCGGCGATCAGGGATCTCGGCGGCCCGCACGCGACCTGGGCGCTGCCCTACTGGAACTACATGAACGCGGGCGAGAACGTCCTGCCGCCCGCGTTCCGTTCGCCCGACTGGCCCGACGGCACCGGCGACAATCCGCTGTTCGTCACCCAGCGCTATGGCGAGTTGAGCGGTGCGACACCCTTCGACTTCAAGACCGTCAACGGCCGCACCCGGATGCTCGATGCCCTCGCCGAACGCCGGTTCACCGGCCCCGGCGGCGGGGGCAGCCCCGGGTTCGGCGGCGTGAAGACCGGCTTCAGCTGGAGCGGCACCACCAATGGCCTGATCGAGAGCTTCCCGCACAATCTCGTGCACGTGCTGATCGGGCGGTCCAATTCCGCCGGTCTCGGGCTGATGACCGATCCCGACACCGCCGCGCTCGATCCGATCTTCTGGCTGCATCATTGCAATATCGACCGCCTCTGGGA